>JAJDEH010000100.1 GCA_029259935.1 Planctomycetota bacterium | reverse complement strand
GGCGGAGACCTTTCGGCCTCGACAGGCGGCGGCGTAACGGTCGGTGGCAGCGGCACGGGTACGATGACGCTCACCGGTACGCTCGCCAACCTCAATACGTTCCTCGACTCCGCCAGCAACATCACCTACTTGCACGGCACGGCTCACACGAACGGTGACAACGCCGACACGATCCAAGTTGACGTCACCGACAACGGTAACACCGGCAGCGGCGGCGGTGGCACGATTAACTTGGGCACGGTCAACGTTGATATCAGTGCCGAGAACGACGCACCCGTGAACACGGTCCCCGGTACGCAATCGGTTGCGGAAGAAACAACGACCTCGATTAGCGGCATCAGTATCACTGACGTCGATGCGGGAGGCGACAATCTAACGACGAGGCTGGAAGTGAGCAACGGCGTGCTGGCGGTTACGTTATCTGGAAGCGCTACGATCAGTTCAGGCAGTAACGGCAGTGGCGACCTGACCATCCAAGGCTCGGTCACCGACATCAACAATACGTTGGCGTCATTGAACTATACGGGAAACACGAACGTCGTCGGTACGGCCGCCGATACGATCACGGTGACGACCAACGACCTGGGCAACAACGGCAATGGCGGCGCCCTGCAGGACGTCGACACGATTCAAATCGATATCGCCACTGTCAATGACGCTCCCGTCGTGACAGCGCCCGGTTCGGCCTTGAGTGCGACGGAGCAAGTCGGTCTGGCCATTCATGGCACGGGCTTTGGCGTGACGGACGTCGATGAAGCGGGCAGCGGCGCGACGGCGGTCCTCAGCGTGGGCGAAGGCACGGTGTCCATCGTTGGTGGCGATAGCGGCGTGACCATTGATTCCGGAAACGGCACCGGGACCGTGACGGTGAGCGGCAGCATCGCGCAGATCAACAATCTGCTGACGGGCGGCGGCACCGGCACGATTACTTATTTGAACGGCAGCGATACTCCAAGTGCCACAACTTCGATTTCGGTAACCGTCAACGACGCTGGCAACACCGGCAGCGATCCCGGCCTCTCGGGAGATGCATCCAGCGAAGAAGGCACGAACAGTCAAACGATCAACATCACGGCAACCAATGACGATCCGACCAATTCGGGTTCCCTGCCCACCGACGTCATGGTCACTGAAGATGTGGCCAGCATGGTTGACTTGTCGGCCGTGGATCTTGCGGACGTTGACCATGGCGGCGGCAACCTGACCGTCACGCTGACAACAGCGACCGGCGGAAACTTGTCGGCCACGAGCGGCGGTGGAGTGACCATTGGCGGAAGTGGCTCGGGCACGCTCACCCTGAATGGCACGTTGTCGTCATTAAACACCTATCTGAACACGCCGGCCAACATTCAGTATCTACATGGCACGTCCGGGACCAACGGCGACAACGCCGATACGATTCAATTCGACATAACCGACAATGGCAACACCGGCAGCGGTGGCGGTGGCACCATCAACCTGGGCACCGTCAACGTCGATATTGGCGACGCCAATGACGCGCCGGTCAATGCCGTGCCGGGTACACAGACAGTGGCCGAAGAAACCACGACAGCCATTGGCGGCATCAGCATCAGCGACTTCGACGCGGCAGGAAGCAGTCTGACGACGCGGCTGCAGGTCGGTAGCGGCGTGCTGAATGTGACGCTCTCTGGAGGTGCCACGATCAGCACTGGCAGCAACGGCAGCGGTGACTTGACGATCTTGGGTTCGGTCACCGACATCAATACGACGCTCGCTTCATTAACCTACTTGGGCAATACCGATGTGGTCGGCGTCGCGGCCGACACGCTAACCGTGACCACGGACGATTTGGGCAACACCGGCGGTGGAGGACCTCTGCAAGATGTAGACGCCCTACAAATCGACATTACCGCCGTCAACGACGCGCCGGTGGTTTCGGCACCCGGCGGCGCGCTCTCGGCAACGGAACAAATCGGCCTAGCGATTCACGGAACGGGATTTGGCGTGGCGGATGTCGATGAAATGGGCGGCGGTGCGATAGCGACGCTGGGCGTGGGGGAAGGTACGTTGACCATCGTCTCGGGCGACAGTGGCATCACGGTCGACGGTGGCAATGGCACGGGCACAGTGACTGTCAGCGGTACGATTGCGCAGATCAACAACCTATTAAGCGGCGGCGGCACCGGTACCATCACTTATTTGAACAGCAGCAACACTCCCAGCGCTTCCACGACCATCACCGTCACGGTCAACGACCAGGGGAACACCGGCTCGGACCCCGGACTATCAGGTGACGCATCCAGTGAAGAGGGTACGAACAGCCAAGCGATCAACATTGGCGGCACAAACGACGACCCTACCAATGCCGGCAGCCTGCCAACCGACATCAGTGTCACGGAAGACATCAGCGGAAACGTCGATCTATCGGCTATTGACCTAAGCGACGTCGATCACGGCGGCGGGAATCTAACGGTCACGTTAACAACTTCCACTGGCGGTAACCTGACGGCGTTAACGGGCGGCGGTGTCACTGTGGCCGGTAGCGGCACGGGCACGATGTCGCTGACGGGTTCATTGAGCAACCTCAACACGTTTCTCGACACGGCCAGCAACATCACTTACCTGCATGGAACGGCGCATACCAACGGCAACAATGCGGACACGATCCAGGTCGACGTTACGGACAATGGCAATACGGGCTCAGGTGGCGGCGGCACAATCAACCTCGGAACCGTCAACGTCGATATTAGCGCCGAGAACGACGACCCGACCAACGCCGGTTCACTGCCCATGGACATCAGCGTCACCGAAGATGTGGGCAGCAACGTCGACATCTCGGCGATCAATCTGAGTGACGTGGACGCGGCAAGCGGATCTTTGACAGTCACTTTGGCGACCAGCACCGGCGGCAACTTGACCGCCCTGAGCGGCAGTGGCGTGACCGTTGGCGGTAGTGGCACGAGTACGCTAACGCTGGATGGTACGTTGAACGACCTCAATACATTTCTTAACACAGCCAGCAACGTCACCTATCTCCACGGCACGACGAACACCAACGGCGACAATGCGGACACAATCCAAGTCGATGTCACGGATAGTGGCAATACTGGAAACGGGGGCGGCGGCACGATCACCCTCGGCACGTTCAACGTCGATATTAGCGCCGAGAACGACGACCCGACCAATTCTGGTTCGTTGCCCTCGAATATCGGCGTCACCGAAGATGTCGTCGGCGACGTGGACCTTTCATCGATCGATCTCAGCGACGCCGATGCCGGAACTGGCAGCTTGACCGTAACTCTGGCAACCAGCACCGGCGGCAACTTGACGGCCTTTAGCGGCGGCGGTGTGACCGTCGGTGGCAGTGGCACCGGTGCCTTGACGCTCGATGGCACGCTCGCCGACCTCAACGCGTTCCTCAATTCCGCGAGCAACATCACCTTCCTGCACGGCACGGCACACATTAGCGGCAGCAACGCGGATACGATCCAGGTCGACGTCACCGACAACGGCAACACCGGCTCAGGCGGCGGGGGCACGATCAACTTGGGGACGGTCAACGTTGACATCAATTCAGTAAACGATGCGCCCATGCTGGACAATTCCGGCAACATGCGTCTCACCAGTATCAACGAAGACAACACGAACTCAGTCGGCGACACCGTGGCCGCGATTGTCGCCAGCGCGGGTGGTGATCGCATTACCGACCCCGACAGCGGCGCGGTGGAGGGCATCGCCGTCACGGGGATGGACACCACCAACGGACAATGGCAGTTCAATACGGGCAGCGGTTGGACTTCGTTCGGGTCGGTGAGTGATAACACGGCCGTGCTGCTAAACACCTCCGCACTTGTCCGCTTTGTGCCAAACCTAAACTACAACGGCCCGGCGGGCACGATGACTTTCCGCGCGTGGGATCAGACGTTGGGCTCCAATGGTCAGTCAGGCGTGAACGTTTCCGTAAACGGAGGCGCGACCGCTTTCAGTTCCGCGGTGGAATCGGCTTCGATTAGCGTCAGCCCGGGAAATGACGCTCCGGTCGCCACGAATGAGTCCTACATTATCAGTTCAGGGAATTCGCTGAGTGTCGCGGCGGCCGGTGTGCTAGCCAATGACGTGGACGGCGATGGGGATCCACTGAATGCGATACTCATCGCGGGTCCATCCAACGGCACGCTGTCGCTCGGTCCCGACGGTTCGTTTCTCTACACCGCGAATCTAGGCTTCTTCGGTACCGACACGTTTTCTTACGTGGCAAACGATGGTGCCGCGAATTCTAACGTCGCCATGGTTACCGTGGACGCCAACGCGCTGGGCCAACTGCCGCCGCCACAACCTTCGCAGGATCCGGAAGAACCTGACCCACAGGAGGAGCCGGACACTCAGGAGGAGGCCGTTGAACAAGAGAACGCGGCGGAGTCCGAGGAAGCAGGTGAATCAGAACAAGGAACCGAGCCCCTGGCAGCCGCCAAGCAGGATGCCCCATTGGTC
Organism: Planctomycetota bacterium; assembly: GCA_029259935.1. The sequence goes on along the minus strand of JAJDEH010000100.1, from coordinate 14,227 downwards.
AACAAGGGGAACAATGGCCCAATTTCCAACGGAGCCGAACTCCAACCACCACCGCCAGCTCCCGAAGAGGCGACCTCGGAAGCAGCCACCAATCAGAAGGACTCGGAACCCGAATTCAGAGACCGAATGGCACGATCGGAGCACACGACGCGCACCCATCGCCAGTCTTCGCCAAGCGAACTAGCCGCGAGTGGCGGAGCGCTGCGGGAGGTCTCGCCCACGCTGGTTTATCAACCAACCCTGGTGCTGCAGGAGTTGGACAAATTACAAGAAGATGCCGAGCAACAAGTCGACTTGCCCGAATTCGTGGTGACATCGGCTTCCGTCGCCACGGCCTCCCTCTCCGCTGGATACGTCTTATGGGCCTTGCGTGGAAGTTACATGGTTAGTGCCCTGCTTTCTTCGCTGCCCACTTGGACCATGGTGGATCCGCTTCCCGTGCTGGATTCCGACCAGGATACCGATCTGGATCCAAGCAATCCGCATGAATCAGACGAAGAAGAAGAAAGCTTGGCCGACGTGGCGCAGTCTTTGGAATAACGGAAATGAATCGTCTTTCGATCACCAACAGAATTGCCTTGTCGCTGGCACTGCTCGCGATTTCGATCCTCATTGCGACGAGGTCGCTAGGGTTGCTGCCCAAACCCGACGAGATCCGCCAGCAAGGCCGAATTGCGCTGGCCGAGTCGCTTGCTATCAACTGCTCGCTGCTCATCAGCCACGGCGACCAGGCGGGAATCGACGCTGCGTTAAATGCCGTCGTAATGCGAAATGACGATGTCCTATCCGCGGGGCTGCGAAAAAACCGCCAGCTACTCATTGAAGTCGGCGATCATGCTTCGAATTGGAACATTGCCGAGGGTCGCAAGGGCACCGACACCCGCATGTATGTACCCATCCTCGCGGCGGATCAGAAATGGGGACGACTTGAGATTCGCTTCAACGAACCCGCAAGCGCGGGCCCCCTGGCGTTCATTAACCATTGGTTTATCAAGACGCTGATGTTCTTTGGCGGTGTTTGCCTTTTGGCATTCAACTTTTACCTGCGCCGAGCCCTTCAGCACCTGGATCCATCGAAAGTCGTTCCCGACCGAGTTCGTGCAGCCCTCGATACGCTGGCGGGAGGACTCGTGGTCTTGGATAAACGCCAGCGCATCGTACTTGCGAACCGCTCGTTTGCGAAAAGCGTTGGCAGTGCGTCGGAGCAACTCGTCGGCAAGTCGATTCGCGGCTTCCCATGGCAATCACCCCAGGCGGGCGAGGAGATTCCAGCGTTTCCCTGGGATCTTGCCGTGAAAAACAAAGGCGCATCTCGGGGTGCCATGTTGACGTTGGACATCGAGGGCAAGGAACCGCGATCCTTTGTCGTGAATGTGTCGCCCGTGATTGGCGATGACAAAGTGCTGCGCGGCACCTTGGTGAATTTTAACGACGTGACGGCGCTGGAACAGAAAAAAGAGCAACTTATAGAGACGCTCACGTCCCTACGCCGGTCCCGAGCCGAGATCGAGCAACAGAACGAGAAACTCAAATATTTGGCAACACGCGATCCGCTGACCTCCTGCCTGAATCGGCGATCCTTCTTTGAATACTTCGAAGATCATTGGAAGTCCTCCATCAACGACCGCAAGCCTCTCGCGTGCATCATGGTCGATATCGACTTCTTCAAAAACATCAATGATGAACATGGTCACGGCACCGGTGACATCGTGCTGAAGCAAGTTGCTGAGTGCTTGAGGAACTCGATTCGTGAACATGACATCGTGTGTCGCTTCGGAGGTGAAGAGTTTTGCGTCTTGTTGCCGGAGACGAAAATTGCAGGCGGCTTCGAAATGGGCGAACACATCCGCCAGCGCATCGAGGCGCTTGAATTCACGGATTTGTCCATCACGGCCAGCTTGGGCGTGTCAGCCATCTCGCTTGGGGCAAACGACACGCAGGAATTGCTGGATCAGGCGGACAAGTCTCTCTACGTGGCCAAACGAAACGGCCGCAACCAGGTCATCCGTTGGGATCAAGTTCCCGAAGACGCGGATTTTGACGAGTCCAAGATCACACGCACGAAACCGGACGACGACGACGACCATTCGATCCCGTTCCACGCCGTGACGGCGCTGGCTTCCGCGCTGTCGTATCGTGACGCCGACACGGCCGCACATAGCGCCCGAGTCGCCGATTACGCAGTGGCCTTGGCCAGTCGTTATATGTCGCTCAGAGATACCTATGTCGTCGAAGTTGCGGCGTTGCTACACGACATCGGCAAGATCGGCGTACCCGACGCCATCTTGCTCAAGCCAGGCCCGCTCACTGCTCAGGAGTGGAAGATCATGGAGATTCATGATCGGATCGGGGTTGAAATTATCAGCAGCTCATTCAATTGTGAAGCGTTGACGGAGATCATCAAGAACCACCATGCTCTGTTCGGCGGCGATCCAGGCAAACCGCATCGCCCCCAGGGGGAAGACATTCCTCTCGGAGCTCGAATTCTTTCCATTGCGGATGCCTTCGACGCGATGGTCTCGGATCGAGTCTATCGAAAGGGTCGTTCAACCCAGGAGGCGATCGCGGAACTTCGCCGATGCACGGGACGGCAATTCGATCCCCATTTGATTGACGCGTTCGTGGAGGTCATCGAAGGCCAGTGCTCGTTGACGAACCACCGATCCGTCCCGGCCGAGATGAGCTCTTTGATAACCAAAAGGAGCGCGTTGCACATTGGCCTGCAGATCGAAAACCTCGCGGAGGCGGTGGATCGCGAAGATCTCGACAGCCTCGTCGCCTTCGCAACTCGGCTCCAATCCACGGCGGAGAAACATGATCTGACCCCGATTGCGGATGCCGCACAATCTCTCACGGAGCAGGCTTCGAACGATGCGGAACTAGAAGAACTCGTCAAAACAACCCAGGAATTGATTACCCTCTGCCGATCGACTCAGCGTGCGTATCTCGAACCAGAAACCAATCTCGACACGATTCGGCGTCACACGGTCAAGGCAACGTAAGCATTCGACCATGGGGGGGATCGCCCCCGCGCCTGCTACTTATTGCGTTTCTGTTTCTTAACTTGCTTCAGTTCCTCGATGGCTTTCGGCAGGCTGGGGTCCACGATGCCAAACGCGCCCCGACCCTCCTGGCTGATGCGAAACTTGACGTCGCGAGCAATTTGTTCCAGATCGGCCTTCCAATACTTTTCCTTGGCTTCCTTGGACTTCGGCGCGTGCAGTGGGCGAATGATGCGGAATCCGATACCGGTCGCCGGCGACGATGTGAACCACCACGGGCTTTGCGGGAAATTGGGATCCTCCGCCCTCCACTCGTCATCGTGAGACTTCATGCGCGACGCGGAACGGCATTGTTCAGGATCGAGTTCCCAAGATCCGCCACGAACCACACGGGGAAACAGCTTTACGGGCCACGCGAGCGCGTCGCCGGAGGAAGTCACGCCGCCCTTGAATGCGGCATAGTGATCCTCCTTGAATTCGTCGAGCACCCATTCGGCCACGTTGCCGTGCATGTCATGAAGTCCCCATGGATTGGGCTTTTTCTGGCCGACGAGTTGGGTTTTGTCGTCGGCGTTATCGTAGTACCAGGCGTGATCCCCAAGCTGCTTTGGATCGTCGCCAAACGAAAAGGCGGTGGTGGTCCCCGCGCGGCAGGCGTACTCCCATTCCGCCTCTCCGGGCAGCCGATAGAACTGCGTCGAGACCGAGCTTAACCATTTCGTATATTGCTTGGCGGCGTACTGGGCCATGGTCACGGCGGGCTGTCGAGGTTCCTCGCCACTCTCAAACGTAAACGACGGATCGTACAAGTTGGATGGCGCGCTGATCGCGTCGGCCTGATTCTTTTCGGTCACGGGCCGCATCTTGTACGACTCGAAGTCCTTAAAGACATCGTGCAATTCCATGAAGGTCTTGTATTCGGACCAGGTGATTTCATATTTCCCCATCCAAAACGGCTCGACCTTCACTTTGAACTGAGGGCCTTCGCTCGCTTCCCGATCCGCCTCGGATTTTGGGCTGCCCATCAGGAACTCACCACCGGGGATTGGTACCATTTCAAATTTAATCTTCGATCCCGGGATGGTCGACGTGTAGGGGACCATGAATCCCCCTTCCACTTTCACGCTACGTCCCTCCGGCGGCATCGTCTTGACGAGACCGACCTGCCCCGAGCGATCTTGCCCGTAAAGAGAGACGCAAATCAACACGAGTGGCAGGAAGGTGATGGAGCGCGAAGCGATCCGGGAGAGTTTTGGGGGGACGAATCTCATGATTGAATTCCTCGGCGGTAACTGCCGTTAAGTGCAGGTTTGTGCCCCCACGCAATTTGTGGGAACCCACTAGCGATTATGACTGAATGCGGGGAAATTCACCAGTCACCAGATGCCCTTGAAATTGGGCCCACCGGCCGAATCACGGGAAATTTGCGGCCGTATGGTAGTTCACAGAGCATTGCCTTGCTTCGAGGTACAACTGAATTTCCACCCTCCGCCATCAAGTGGAATGGCATGGGCCACATCTTACGAGTAACGGGTTATGACGGACGCCACGGCACGCCGAACGACGCGGCGATACCTGGTTCTTGGATTCATCTGTGTTGCCAGCGCGCTGGCGGTCGCGGCGGGGATCGAAGTGGTGCCCGAGTTATTTGAGCCGTCGCTGAAAGACTTCGGGCTGTCGGAAACGGCGGACATCGTCGGCTTCAAACCCGTGACCGTCATCGACCACCGTTTTGAGACGATCAAGAACGCGCCGGTCATTGCCGCCCTCCAAGCGGACGACATCCTGCATGAAGATGAACTTGTGATTGGCGTGGCCGTGGGAGACGAGGCGCGCGCTTATCCCATCAACATGCTGACGGGTCCAGAGCGCGAGATCATCAACGACACCGTCGGCGGACGGGCGCTGGCGGCAACCTGGTGACACCTGTGCCACAACGGCATCGTGTATGCCCGAGACGTCGACGATTTGACGCTTACATTCGCCGTCTCCGGAAAACTGTGGAATCGCAGTTTGGTGATGATTGACGATCAGACGAGCAGTCTGTGGAGTCATATTCTCGGCGAAGCCAAGCAAGGGAACTTGAAGGGCACTCAATTGAAGATGCTGCCTTCCACCATGACCGACTGGAAGACTTGGCGGGCGGACTATCCGCACTCGACCGTGGTTAACTTGAGCCGCACGTCGCAAGAATACAACCGCAAGTTCTACCGTACGCCGTCGCGATTCCTGGTCGGTGTGGTCGACGGCGAGAAAACGCGTGCCTGGCCCTTTGTCAAGTTGCTCGGAGTTCGCGTGGTGAATGATGAGTTTTCAGATTCGTCTCTGGTCGTCTTTTACGATCCGGCCAGCGGCACGGCGACACTTTTCGACCGCCGATTGAACGAGTCCGACGCCGAGCCGATGTCGTTCCAATGGCGCGACCATAAATTCACCGACACGGAAACCGCCTCCCAATGGGACCCTCACACCGGGCGTTGCATCGAGGGGAAATTGAGCGGCCAACGCCTGCGGCCCCTCGTGGGCATCGTCTCCTTTCGGCAAACTTGGCACATCTTCCATCCTGATTCGGAATACTGGGGCGACTGACTTCCGCGGTGCATGGGGCGTCAAGAGGCGAATTCTCTTCCTCCCACCCACTTCACGCGAGCCAAATCTCGTCAGTTGCGACCTAAGTTAGAGATGACGTGGTCCGTTTTTTGGACCGACGTCCAAATCAATGTAATCCGTGCAATCGGTGTGATTCCAACGGCCAGGGTGGAACGAATCGGGAGAAGAGCTTTGAAAAGAAGATATCTAATAGGCGGGTTGTTGCTGCTACTTTTGTTGTGCGCTCTGATTTCGGACGGCGTCTGGCGGCGGCGTGCTGACAACGATACGGAGGGGCAAACTGACGGCCACGCGGAATTGAACGTTGTCGCGCGTCAGACTGACGACACACCAAAGCGGGCGGAGATCCGCTTCGAGCCAGCCGTGGTCAACAAGACGATTCGGCGCGACTATGATCAATCGGCGACCCTGACGCTCCGCAACAACGGTACCCAACCCGTCGAGGTGGCCGCCAAGACGGAGAAACGATTTAGCGATCTGCCGGCCGAATTTGTAGGTCCCGGCTCGGAGGATGAACCGGTTCAGTTGCAGCCCGGCCAAACGATCGATTTGCAACTGGCTATTTTCGCTCCCGATGCCACGCAACCTGTCTACGACATTCCGGTCATCGCGGCGGGCGCGACGGCGATCGCGCGCATCCGAGTTCCGCAACCGGAATTCGCTCTCGAGTTGCGCGTAATCTCGGAAGATCCACACACGCTGGCCAAGATGGTTGAAGTCATCAACCAAGGAGCGTCGTTGGGTGATCTCGACATTCGCATCGCCGCTCCCCACGCACGCGAAGTACGGCTCGATCCGGTGGCGCGACACGCCTTGCTGCCGGCTGGCGGATCGTTGCGTTTGAGTGTCAGTCCTGTTCTGTACGTCGAGTTTCAAAGAGTGGATGCGAAATTGCGCTGTACCGCGGCCGGCAAGCATGTGGATTTTCCGCTGTCGTTCGCTAAACCGGAAGGCAAGAATCTGTTGGGCGTCCGGGCCGGCACCAGCGAGACGACGGCCAGCAGCGATTGGTATTGCACCAATCGGGCCAACATCTGTTCTGAGATCGCGGGAGCGGAAAATAACGGACCCGTGTTCGCGTCGGGCGGCCCCGAGTCACCCGCTGGCGGACCCTGCAGTGAGAAGTGCAAACAGGAACCGTGCAATCAAGAGCGGCTTTGCGACAAAATAGCGCTTGCCGAATCCATGAAGGCCCAGGCCAATAGGCTGATCGCGGAGTTTGAGGCTAAGATTGTTGAGTTGCAGAATGCAGGCCCAGCGGATGCGGCCTCGACGGGTGGCGCGCCACCGCCGGACCCTTGGGCGGCCACGGCGGTCGACGGATACAAGTACACCGACTCGCGGTCGAATCTAGACATCGACTCCGTCGCCGCGGGTGAAAAAGAAGGCCGTCCTCCCGAGGGTAAAATGTGGGGAGAGGTGACATTCGCGCCTACGGAATATCACCCCGAATTTGGGAACCTGCCTCAATTTGTCCAGGACGCGATCAACGCGCACGAACAGCATCACGAGAATTCGCTGCAAGATGACTTTACGATGTTCAGGAACGGCGAGGTCAGCCGTGGCGAAAGTGCAAACTGGGAACAGGTGGCCGCCGAGTGGAAGCAGTGGGAAGACCGCGCGGGTTTCGAAGATGCCGAGCGGACGAATCGAGGGCTAATTCACGAATATCAAGACGAAATCGCCGCCCACCGTGTGGAAATCGCCGAGTTGAACGCATGGCTTGCCAAGCACGAAGGTTGCAAGACTTGCTGTCCGCAAGGCGCGGCCGCGCCGGCGGCAAACTCGTCCAACCCAATGCAGGCCAAATGGACACGAGGCTTGCCACCGCAGATGATCGGGCTTTCGGTGCTGCCACAATTGGGTGCTGTTTCGTTGCTGCAGCCAGGCACCAAGGCGCTGCCCGCGCCGGAACGGTTGCGCCCCGGTTTTTTGGAGGCTTTGGGCCGCCGAGCAAGCTTTACTCGCCATCACCGCGGTCCGTTCAGCGCGCCCGCGTCGGGCGCGGACGGCTTGGCCAACTCGGCCAACAACGCGGCCGGATTTCACGCCGGGAACCGCGTCTGCTTCGCTTGGCATAACAACAACCACATCATGTTTGCGGTGTGTTCCAATGACGGACAGATCGAGGCCGATCCGTTAACGATAGGAACCGGACGGTGGCCACGTCTGGCCGCTTCGGAAAAACAAACCGCCGTTCTCTGGCAACATGGCTCGCGGCATGTCATTCGAATTCACGACGGGCATCAATGGCAACCAGAAATCTACTTATCCGCCGACCAGGCCACGATCGCCTTTTCGCCTGACGGCAAGTTGTATGCCGCCGCTTCCGATGGTCTGTGGATATTGGAGGGGAACGCCGCTCGGCAGCTCGACCAACGTGGTTTCGAGCAACCAAGCCTCGCCTTTGACTCGTCGGGAACACCGCATGTCGTTGGTGTTCGCGACGGCCAAGTTTATGACGGCAAGACACTCGTCGGCCCCGGCAAGCAGCCGTCGCTGGCCTTTGACGGAGATCGAAAGTATCTGGCCTACCTGAAAGAAGCAAAATTGATCGTTCGTTCACAAGCCGACGACGGTTGGTCGGAAGCGCGTGTTATCGGCGACAACAATCCTTCTTGGCCAACGTTTTGCCAAGGTCTCGACGGAATTCGGCTGACGTATCTCGGTTCCGCCCAGCGCGGCCCCGAAGCTCTCTGGCTGGTCCGCCTGCCTGATCCCCATCCGCTGCTCATGCCGACACTGGCCGGCAACGTGACGGATGTATCGTTTCTAATGGAATTGGCCTTGCGCGGACCTCGCTCTGGCTATCGGCCACACAATGCCGTGGTGACCGTCAACGACTTGATCGTCGCCAAGTTCAATGACACGATCCCCGAAGGCCGCTATCGATTTCGCATGCATCCCTATCAGGTTTTCAGTTCCGCCGCCGGACAAGCAAGTAACCGCGTGACCGTTCGCACACAGCACATGAACGGCGGGCACTATGTCGTCAGCAGTGGGTATAAACTGATCAGCCGTACGGCGTGGAGCGAACGCTTTGCCTTCGCCGATTCGGTCGAGGAAGTGCTGGCCGCACATAACCGTAACGGCCGACTGAATCACGACCAACCAGACTTGGCCGTGCTGGCGAATAACCTTGACCTGCCGGCGGAACCGCCGCGAAATCAGCCCGTCGATTTTCCCGTCACCGTGGCCAATCTCGGCGAGACGGCGTCGCGGCCCGCGACGTTGGCGATGATCTCGGCCGACGAGCGACTGGCGACCGTTGAGATTCCAGTCCTCGGGCCAGATGACGAATATGTCGCCACCTTCCGCGTGTCGGGTGCCTTAGGCGAGGCAAACTTTCAGCTCAAGCAACCGCAAAGCGATTTTGACCCCGCGAACGATTCGTTGAAGATCCATCTTTGGAAGCGTAAATACTCGACGTCGACCGATCACTTGGTGCGGGTTGATGTCGTTCCTTCGCGAAACGACGTGCTGCCCTATTGGATTGCCGGTGAATTGCCGGTCGGCGCGCGGACCAAGGGCGAGTGGGAGTGGCATTTGGTGCCTCAGTTCGATTCGCTCGCTTCCCACGCTAGTCCGCAAGTGGAAGGCCGTTCGATTCATCGGTTCACGCACGCGAACAGCCCGCTCTCCTTCGATGAAGACGACAGCCTCGTGCAATACGTTTACATCGATCCGCAGGCACAGCCCAGCGATCTCGTCATGCAAATGTACACCGGCAAGCACATTGGCCACTGGATCTACTGGGGTGCATTCAGCATCGACCTGCCGGGAAGAGATCGAGTGTGCGTCGGAGAGTTGCCTCCAAGTGGCTGCTGGGTCCGACTACGCGTCCCGGTCCAGCGATTTAGCACCAAGGCGAGCCACATTAGCGGAATTCGTTTTAGCAATTTGAATGGCCGAGTCTACTGGGGCCCCACGACAATCAGCCACTCGCGGCTCGATCAATCGCCCGAAGTCATGGTCGTTTCAGAACCGGTGCCAACAGACAATTAGCTCCTAAACGTTCACGCAGATCTCGTTCTCCCCCTACATTCAAATTTGGATACGTCATGAACAGCGTGACCCAGTCAAGCAGGAACATCTTCGGGAAAGTGTTTCATCATCGACAGAATCGGATTCACCGCGACTTGGCCCAGTCCGCAAATCGAAGTCTGCTCCATCGTCTCTCCCAGATCATGCAGAACGGCCAACTGACCGGCGGATGACTCGCCGCGCCGCACACCCTCCAACAATTCCACGGCTTGCTCGCTGCCCAGCCGGCAAGGGACGCACTTGCCGCATGATTCGTTTCGGAAGAATCGCACGATGTTGGTCGCCAAGGCAAACAAGTCGCGTCCTTCCTCGAATACGATGATTGCGCCCGTGCCGAGCATGCTGCCGGCTTGTTTCATTGCTTCAAAGTCGAGCGGAGTACTTACATGTTCCGCCGTGAGAAAGTTGGAACTTGCGCCGCCGGGAAGAAATGCTTTCAGTGGTTTCTCGCTTCGCATTCCGCCCGCCAGTGCGATCATGTCCGCGACCGTGGTGCCCATCGGGATTTCATAAACGCCCGGATGCTTGATGTCGCCCGAGATGGATACGAATTTTAGCCCCGCGTAGCCATCGCGGCCTTGTGCGTTCCACCAATCGACGCCGTGATGCAGAATCGACGTCGCCAAAGCGAATGTTTCGACGTTGTTGATCAAAGTTGGCTGGCCCCACAATCCTTGAGAGCCTGGGTAGGGTGGTTTGTTTCGCGGCTCTCCACGCTTATCTTCCAGCGCCTCCAGAAGAGCGGTCTCTTCGCCCAAGATGTATCCGCCGGGCGAAAGAAAAACCTCCACGTCGAACGCCAAGCCTGAACCCGCCGCGTCTCCGCCTAACACACCCGTCGACCGCGCGCGGTCGATGGCTGCCTGAAGACTTTTCAACTCCGGTTCGTATTCGTGCCGCAAGTAGATGATCCCCCGCGTGGCACCAATGGTCAGCCCGGCCAACACCATCCCCTCCAACATGAGATGAGGCAACTGATCCAAGATCATGCGGTCTTTGAACGTCCCTGGCTCGCTTTCGTCGGCGTTGCAGATCACGTACTTAGGGGCCGCCGCTTCTTCGGCCACCAACTGCCACTTGCGCGCGGTGGGAAACCCCGCGCCGCCCATGCCACGCAGTTGGCTCTTCAACAAGGTCTCAACGCACACCTGCCTTAAATCACCGGGTGAACCGGCCAGTGACCGCAAGGTCTCGTACTGGCTTTCCAAATCTTCATAGGGATCACACGTCCAGCTGCGGCTTGAGCTTCCAGCCGCCCGTGATGAAACTTGCCCAGGGTCCGCCAGCACACGCATGAATTGTTCAAAGTCGTTCAACGAAACTGGGATATCGTTGATCGTCGCGGCCGGTGCCGTGTCGCAGCGGCCTAGGCAAGATGCCTCGACCACTTCAATGTCCTCGCGATCGCCAAGCTGCCCAAGTAATTGCTGCCGTGCTTCATCACATCCGCCCATCGCGCAAGTGACGTCACGGCAAACCCGCACCGAGAACTTAGGCGGCGGCTGGCGACGAAAGACGGGGTAAAAACTGACCAAACCTTCCAGGCGATAGAGCGGCACGCCCTGACGTTTCGACAGCTCACGAAGCGTTTCGTCGTCGACGTATCCGTTGTGGTGCTGGATCTGTAGGAGTTCTCGAAGTAGCTGCAACGGTCGGCTTCCTTTCTAGCGTGGTGCGTCGATGTCGTAGTTACGATATCGTAGTTACATCGTACCGGATAATCACACGACCCCGAATAGTCACATGTCCCGGTGGTCATTAGTTTGCCGGTAGTTGTTGGCATCGCAAGTGGCCTTACTGAAAGTAACTTACGGGCGCTATCGAACAAGGCTGTCGTTCGCGATTGTAGCGGCTCAATTGCTCTCCGTGAGCGCGGCCAAGCGAGCATCGCCTTCGCGACCACGAGCCGCTTGGCCGACAACTCTCGCCGAATGGCAAATCGAGCCCGCAGCGTTATCGTGCCGCAACGCGTGACAAGTGTTCCGAGGGCGGCCAGCCCATGCAGCGTTTGAACGTCGTCGAGAATACGAACGGATTCTCGTAACCGACCTCGGCCGCAATGCTGGATATCTTATGAGTATCCTCGGCCAGCAGTTCAGACGCGCGTCGCATTCGCAACCAAATCAACTGCTGACGCGGCGTGCGGCCCAGTTCTTGACGACAAAGCCGCTCAAGCTGCTTTTCACTGACATGGACTTTTGCCGCCATTTCTCCACTGGTCCAGGGGTGGCTTAGGCTGTCGGCCACTTCTTCCCATAACTTCCAGATGCGCTCATCCAGTCGGCGCGGCTCGGCAAAGCGTTGGACGTAGCTCTGAATGAGATTCATCCAGTTTTCCATCTCGGCGGGAACTCCGTCGTGCGAGCATTCGTGGTACAGACCCTCGATGGCCAGACGCAACGGCTGAGGATCATAGTCAGCCAGTACGGGTGAGTTGGCGGTGGCGATCGGTTGTTGGCCGGGCTGTTCCTGAAATCGGACCCAGCAAAAGTGCCACTCCTTGGACTTCACCCCCTGAAAGGCGTGCCGAGTGCCCGGTGGGAGCAGAAACGCCTGCCCGCGCCGACATCGTTTGAGCCGCCCATCCACCACCACGCGGCCTTCCCCGCCAAAGCAGGCCAGAAAATAGCTGCCGCCTAGCTTGGTCCTAACGATTTCGAAGGGCGAGGGCATCCGAGCGATTCCCAGGTGCATAATGTAGTAATGCCGCAATATGCGGCAAACCGGCGCGTCGGTCAGCCATTCACGCCGGTCGCGCTTGTTGGCGCGCACCGCCCAGGTCTTGGCCCGCCGGCTGCGAATGTCGGTTTCCGATAGGTGTTCGTCGCTTCGCCTCATGGCTGAAATTCCCTGGTTCGAGTAGACTTGACTACTCTAGTCGCGCGAAAAACTCACCTCCCAATCAGCCTACCCCACGCACTGAATATGATAGATCAAAGACGCCGAGCTATTACAGTCAGTCTTGCTTTATCGGCAACCGTCTCCTGGTTGATGATGGCTTCCGCTTCCCATGCGGCGGACAAGGGGGCCATTGACTTCACCCGTCAAATTCAACCGATTTTCGCCAAACGATGCTTCAAATGCCATGGCCCCAACGTGGACGAAGGCGGCTTGCGGCTGAGTACTCACGAGGCGTCCGTTGCCGAACTGGATTCCGGCGAGCATGCGATTGTTCCCAGCGATCCCGGGGCCAGCGCGATCTTGGCTCGCCTGCGAAGCGAGGACGAGGGCGAACGCATGCCTCCCGAGGGCAAGCCGCTCTCCAAGCAAGACATCGATCTCATCCAGCAATGGATCGAGCAAGGCGCTAAATGGGCGGAACATTGGTCGTTCCGCAAGGTCGAGCGTCCGCCGGTTCCCACGCTCAAGAACAAGGGTTGGGTTCGCAGTCCGATCGATGCATTCATTCTCGCACGGCTGGAGAGTTCGGGACTAAAACCGGCCAAGCCTGCCGACAAAGTTTCCCTGCTGCGGCGCGCCTATTACGATCTGATCGGACTGCCACCGACGATTGAGCAAGTCGACCAGTTCTTGGCCGACGATTCGCCACAAGCTTTCGAGAAAGTGGTCGACGAACTGCTCAAGTCGCCGCAGTACGGCGAGAAATGGGCGCGGCATTGGTTGGACCTTGTGCGCTACGCCGAAACCAACGGCTACGAACGCGACAGCCGCAAAGATTTAATCTGGAAATACCGCGACTACGTGATTCGCGCGTTCCAGGAAGACAAGCCGTTCGACCGATTCATCATGGAGCAACTTGCCGGCGACGAACTTCCTGACAAAGACGCCGATAGCATTACCGCCACTGGATTCTATCGCTTGGGCATTTGGGACGACGAACCGGCCGATCGGGCGTTGGCGCGCTACGATTACTTGGACGACATTCTGCGAACGACCGGCGAGACCTTTCTGGCGATGACGATTGGATGTGCCCGTTGTCACGATCACAAAATCGATCCGGTCGCCCAGAAGGATTACTATTCCATGCTGTCCTTCTTTTCGGACATCTCGCCACATGGAAAGGGAAACGCCAACCACGTGCCCATCTCGCGGCGCGAAGATGAAATCGAATTCAAGAGCAAGTTGGCCGTCAAACAAAAACTGGAAACGCGGTTGCAAAAGGAAATCGAGGCGATTGAATCCAACTTCCTTGCCTTGCTGGCGAAAAAACACCCCGACGCCGAAATCAAACCGGCCAAGCCGGCCGGACCGCGCGAAAGTGTCGCTCTGCCGGATTCGATCAAGAGCGGCCAGATTTGGGAGTTCACGTTTAGGAAGCCAGCCGACAACTGGTTTGAAATCGCGTTTGACGATAGCAAGTGGAAAGAAGGCCGCGGCGGCTTTGGAAGTCACGGCACGCCCGGCAGCCACGTGGGAACCGTTTGGCGCACAGGCGAAATCTGGCTGCGCAAGGATTTCCGCTTGTCCGAGATTCCCTCCAAGCTGACGCTCAATATTCACCATGACGAAGACACCGAGGTCTATCTGAATGGCAAACTGGTTACTAGTTTCAAGGGATACACGGTTAGCTATAAGCAAGTCGACATCACGGCGGCGGCACTGGATGTGCT
>JAJDEH010000099.1 GCA_029259935.1 Planctomycetota bacterium | reverse complement strand
CAAGGGTTCGCCAGTTCCTAGCAGGCTCCCCGACAGGCTTGGCCGAATCGAGTTCACTTTCGTTACGGACTGGTCATTCGTCTCAGGTTGCTCTCCACCTTGTCTCGCGACAACGCAGTTACCACTTTCGACTACAGGCTGGTAACGGTAGCCTGGACGGGACTCTCACCCGACAATTCAAACGCCTTCACAGGCGCACTAGACGTAAAGCTGCGCTTCGCGCAGTGCTTCCAGCGGTGGTTTGTTTTCTTTCCACAGCTTGTAGTAGAACAGCCGCATGAGGCTCGCCGTGGCGTCGTCGTTGACTTTCCACAGGCTGGCGATCACATTCTGGGTTCCGGCGGTATGGAATGCGCGCTGCAAACCGTAGACGCCTTCGCCGCCCGCGACGTCACCCAAGCCTGTTTCGCACGCGGAGAGCACTGCGAGCTTCAAGTCATACAGCGGCAACGAGGCGATGGCCTCCGCAGCTAGGATACCGCCGTCGTCGGTGGGAATGCCGTATTCGTCCTTCTCACGCGGCAGATTCGCGCCGGCGAATACCAGGCCCGAGAGTACCAGCGGATTGCGGCCCGCAAACGTACCGCGGCTGCCAACACTGTCAAAACCGCGATCTCGCTCAAAATTATCTTCGATGACTTGTAGGTAGGAGCGAAACTTCTTGTCGGCAAAGAAACCGTGCGTGGCGAAGTGGGCGTACTGGGACTTTGGCAGCTCACGCAAAACGCCGTCGGTGGTGGCCTGGTCTGCCGCGAGTTGAGTGGTGTCGCAATCACCCGCCAAGTGTGCTACGTCGGCAGTCTCTTGTTTTCCAGCCGGCAACGCCGGCCATTCAACGCGTTTGCCACCGACAACGGCGTCGCGGTGACGAGTACGACTTGCCAATTGAATTTCCTCGAAGGTAGGTCTGGCTGGTCGACTTCCGTAGCTGACATCTCCCACCAACAGCATCCGATCGGCATCTTGAGAAGCTTCCGTTTTCGCCGTTAATTGTCGCAGTACAAAATGCCCATGAGGAACCACAGCCACCGCATAATCTTCCAGCACGACTCGGCCACCCTTGCCGGTGGGTAGCGCCGCCCATGGGATAATGGCCAGTGAGGAGTCGGGGCAGAGATAAAGACTCTTCACGCCCGCAGGAAATGCTTTGGCTAGTGGCTGCCAAACCAGCTTGGACAGAGCTTGGGTGGCCGCTGGCGTTGACTCACCTCGGGAAATAGCTGCACGCCACGCATCGGCAGCCTCATCGATGGGATTAGCGGGGCCAAGTTCCACCCGTCTGATGGGCTGGTTAGGGTGAACGACAAATGCCGCGTAACTGGGGGTTAAACTCCGGCCCTTTCTGCCCGGAACGTTGGGATCCTGGTCGACTCGCGTATAACGCACCAACTCGACGAAGACCGCACGATTTGGCAGGTGTTTCAACAAATCCGTGGGCCGGCTGCGCTGCTCGTTCACGACGCGTGCAAACTCCGGCAAATCCGCGACGAGCCGCCGTTCCAGCGATTCTTTCTGGTCGCTCAGTTTGGCTAATTCGTCTTTCCGTTTCCGCGCTACTTGGGGAGATATCTCGGCTGCGGCAAGAATGAGTTGACCGATCCGACGGCGAGCAAGTTGGTAGTCGCGAAAATGCTGTTTTGTCTCTGGCGATGCCTCGCGCTCAACCAGGTACAGTTGCCGGTTCCGCTGGGCCGTCACACGATGCAGCAGGCGCCGGCCGCGCCAAACGAGTTCATAGGCGTCGTGCCTCGGTTCGTCCAAGTGAAGCGCTACCGACAGCAGCCCACCGACGTTTGGGGAATTAGCGGCCAGATAGTTGAGCGCTTGTGCTTCCGATTTGCTTGTCAGCACTTGCGTGGCCAGTTTGAATTCAACATTCACCGACTCGACCAGCAGTAGCTCGGCCTTGGCGTAATCGCCCGTCGATTCGTAGAGCGCCGCCAGGTTGGCCAGGCTGAGGGCATAATGGGGATGCTCTTCGCCCAGCACGTTCTTTATTATGTCCCGCGCATGCACGAACCGTGGCTCGGCCTTGGCGTATTCGCCCATCGATCGGTAGAGTTCCGCCAAGTTGTTCAGGCTGGTGGCATAATCGGGATGCTCTTTGCCCCGCACGTCTTCAGTGATATTCAGCGCCTGCACATACAGAGGCTCGGCCTTCGCGTATTCGCCCATCGCTCGGTAGAGTTCCGCAAGGTTGTTCAGGCTGAGGGCATAATCGGGATGTCCTTTACCCAGCACTCGTCTTTTGATATCCAGCGCCTGCACGTACAGTGGCTCGGCCTTCGCGTAATCGCCCATCGTTTGGTAGAGTACCGCCAGGTTGTTCAGGCTAATGGCATAACTGGGATGCCCTTCGCCCAACACTTTCTTGATGATATCCAGCGCCTGCACGTACAGTGGCTCGGCCCTCGCGTAATCGCCCATCGCTCGGTAGAGTTCCGCCAGGTTGTTTAAGCTGCCGGCATAAACGGGATGCTGTCCACCAAACACTTTCTTACGGATATCCCGCGCCTGCACGTACAGTGACTCGGCCTTCGCGTAATCGCCCATCGCTTGGTAGAGTGCCGCCAGGTGGTTCAGGCTTCGAGCATAATCTGGATGCTCTTCACCCTGCACCTTCTTGATGGTATCTCGCGCCTGCATGGCAAGTGACTCGGCCTTCGTGTAATTGCCCATCGAATGGTAGAGTACCGCCAAGTTGTTCAGGCTGGTGGCATAACGGGGATGCCCTTCGCCCACCACTCGCTTGATGATATCCAGCGCCTGCAAATACAGTGGCTCGGCCTTGGCATAATCGCCCATCGCGTGGTAAAGGTTGGCCAGGTTGTTCAGGCTGGTCGCATAACTAGGATGCTCTTCGCCCACCACTCGCTTGCGGATATCCCGCGCCTGCACCTGCAGTGGCTCGGCTTTCCCGTAATCGCCCATCGCTTGGTAGAGTACCGCCAGGTTGTTCAGGCTGACGGAATAACGGGGATGCTCTTCGCCCAACACTCGCTTGCGGATTTCCATCGCCTGCACGTGCAGTGGCTCGGCTTTCGCGTAATCGCCCATCGCTTCGTAGAGGTTCGCCAGATTATTAAGGCAGGTGGCATATCTTGGATGCTCTTCGCCCAGCACCTTCTTGTCGATCTTCCGCGCCTGCACGAACAGTGGCTCGGCCTTGGGGTAGTCGCCCAGCACACGGTAGAATTCCGCCAGGTTGTTCAGGCTGACGGAATAGTCGGGATGCCCTTGGCCCTGCAGACGTTTTCGAATCTCTGCCGCTTGGCGTGCGGGAACCAACGCGCGGGCCGCTTTGCCTTGGCGATAAAGGCGAATGGCTTGCGAGTTAAGCTGGCCCGCAGTGGACAATTCTTTCAATTCCTCGGGTGATAGCGCCGGTGGTGGCTCGACGCCGGCAACTTTCACGGTTCTTACTTGCGTCGGCCGATACACTGCTCGCAAGAGAACACCCGCCACGGTGGCCGAGCCGTTTTCGATATAGCCCGTGATGAACGGTGCTTGAGAAGAACTGACCGTCAGCAGTCCGTGGCGGTAAGTCACGGACCAGTCGCCGTCTGGTATTTCCGGCGTTAGGAGACGCTCACGAATGAGTTCGCGTTTTGTTGCAAATAGCGTTTTCACAGTGTCATAGATTCGTACCCGACGGACCGTTTTCCCGTCCCGTTTCGACGCCATCCAAACTATCTGACAATCAGTCGCTCCATCCAATTCGAATTGAAGTACGGTCACCGCTCGATCACCGTCTTTTTCCAGCTTGCCGGACTCTATGACCAACTTCACGTCTGCCCACGAACCTGAGTCCACCTTCTTCTTTATTGAGCTGTCAGGCGCCAAGCTCAGTCGCCCCTTGTCCCACGACACGTCGCCCATGACTTCGTAGTCAGAGCGACTGTCCCTTTGAAAGTCATCGGCAAACAGCGGTTTCAGTTGCGAAGGGGTCGCATTCCTTGCTGCGTTTTCGTCGGCGGTAGCGAACGGCGAGGAACAAAGTATTAATAGCAATGTCGCATTCATGAAGCGTTTTGCCATCGCGTGAACCTCCGTGGAGTCTGTTCGAGGAGTTGTTATTTACCTAATCCGGAGAGGACAAACGCGGCCCAGTCCTTGGTGGCCAAACGCTGTGTATCCGTTGAAGCGGTGTCTCGCACAAGTGTTTCCGTCTTGGTGAAATTCGGGGCGCGGGCCAGATCCTTGATTTTCGCGGGATGGCGATAGAGGAACAGTTGCGCTTCGCGCAGTGCTTCCAGGGGCGTTTTATTTTCTTTCCACAGCTTGTAGTAGAACAGCCGCATTAGGGCCGCCGTGGCGTCGTCGTTGACTTTCCACAGGCTGGCCAGCACGTTGTGCGTTCCCGCCGTATGGAACGCCCGTTGCAAACCGTATGCTCCTTCTCCGCCGGCCACGTCCCCCAATCCTGTTTCGCAGGCCGACAGCACGGCCAGCCTTAAGTCATACAGAGGCAACGATGCGATCGCCTCGGCCGGCAGAATGCCGCCGTCGTCAGTCGGAATTCCATACTCGTCATTCTCACGCGGCAGGTTCGCACCGGCAAAGACCAATCCCGAAAGTACCAGCGGGTTGCGGCCCGCGAAGGTGCTGCGATTGCTAATGCGGCCGAACCCTCGGTCTCGGTCAAACATCTCTTCGCTCACTTGTAGGTACGTACGAAACTTCTTGTGCGCAAAAAAGCCGTGCGTGGCGAAGTGGGCGTACTGGCACTTGGGTAGTTCACGCAGCACGTTACCTGTAGTCGCTTGGTCCGTTGCAAGTGCGGTCACGGTGCGCGAGGCAGCCAACCTGGCGACATCGGCGGCTTCACGTCTGCCACCTGGAAGAGCCTGCCAGTCAATTCGTTTCTCGCCAGCAACCACACCCCGACGGCGAACGGCCGCCAACTTGTCTTCCTGCCGGAATGCCGATTCGGCCCGACGGCCATAGTCGACATCGCCAACGACCAACAACCTTGGATCTTCGGAAGCCGCCTGGCCCGCGCCTAGCTGCCGGAGCAGATAGTGGCCGTGCGGAACCAGCGCCACGTGGTAATCTTCTAACAACACCCGGTCGCTATTGCCCGTGCGCAGCGCCGCCCACGGAATGACCGCTAGCGAGGAATCAGGACAGAGATACAGAGTTGTCGCGCCGTCTGGGAGGGTCTTGGCCAGTGGCTGCCAAACCAGCTTGGAAACAGTTTGGGCAGCTTGCGTATCAGACTTTCCTTGTGCTACGGATGCGCGCCAAACAAGTACTGCATTATCGATGGGCTCCGCGGGGCCAAGTTCGACACGTGCGATAGGCTGGCCGCGGTACACGACAAAGGCGGCATAGCTGGGAGTCTTTCGCTCGCCATTTGCGCCCGGCACTTGCGGATCTTGCTCAATCAGTGTGTACCGCATCAAGTCAATGAAGACCGCATCCGCCGGGAGTTGAGCCATTAGTTCCCGTGGCTGGCTTTGCTGATTCCGCAATTCGGCGGCGAAGTCGGGCAGCGCGTCCGAAAGCGCCTTTTCCAACCGTTCCTTTTCAGCATCCAGCCGTGCGATTGCCAGTTTCCGCTGCTTCGCTTGCATCGCGTTCGTCCCCCCCGCGGCGAGCATCAAGCGGCCTAGGCGGCGGCGAGCCAGCGAATAGGCTTGCAAGTCTTGCTTTGTTTCTTCGCTGGCCGTGTCTCGTGTCAAATGATGTTGCCGGTTTCGCTGTGCCGTGACTCGTTGCAACAAGCGACGGCTAGGCCAGAGCGACGCGTAGATTTCGGAGGGAGGCTCGGTAAGCTTGAGCGAATTGGACATCCACGCATCCTTGTATATCGGCTGGTTGGCGAGGTAGTTAAGCCCCTGGGCTTCTGACGTGCTGGACAACCGCAAAATGGCGAGACTGTTTTGCGACTGAAGGGCTTCCCGATTGAACGGCGCGGCTTTGGCATACTCGCCCTGCGATTGATAGTGCCAGCCCAGATTACTGAGGCTGCGGGAATAATCCGGGTGTTTTACGCCAAGGATGTTCCTTCTAATGTCCCGTACTCGCAGAAGGCGCGGTTCGGCTTTGGCGTAATCGCCCTGCGATTGATAGAGCCAGGCCAAATTGTTGAGGGTGGTTGCATAGTGAGGATGCTCCTTGCCGACATTCTCATAAATTACCAGCGCTTTTTGGAACATTGGCTCAGCTTTGGCGTAGTGGCCCCTCGACTGGTATAGCCAACCCAAGTTGACCAGGCCCTGCGCATAGTTGGGGTGTTGCTCGCCGTGTACATTCCGTCCAATGTCCAATGCTTCCAAATAGATGAACTCGGCCTTGGCGTTCTCGAGCATCGAACTGTAAAGTAGTGCCAGATTGTTCAAACTGCTGGCGTAATCTGGATGCTTCGTTTTCTTCAAGATCTCCGTCGACTTCAGAAAAAGGGGCTCGGCCTTGGCATAGTCGCCCAGTTCCACATAGACGCCGGCCAGACCGTTGAGTGTGGCTGCATACTTGGGGTGCCCTTCGCCAATGACCTTTTTGTCGATCTCTAGCGCTTTCACATGGAGCAGCTCGGCTTTGGTGTAGTCGCCTAGCGAATGGTAGTGGGTTGCGAGATTTACAAGGGCATCTGAATAACCGGCGTTTTCCTCGCCGAACTTTGTCTTGTAAATGTCTCGCGACTCCAGCAGCAGCGGCTCAACCTTCGAGTAATCGCCAATCGCGCGGTACAACAACGCCAGGTTGTTTAGGCTTGAGGCATATTGGGGATGTTCCTCGCCAAGGGCTTGCTTTTTGATGTCTCTTGCTTCCAAAAAGAGCGGCTCGGCATCCAAGTAGGCACCCATCGATTGGTGGAGTAACGCCAGATTGTTCAGGCTGTTGGCATAGTGAGGATGATCTTCACCCAACAACTTCTTCCAATTGTCTCGGGCCTCGATGTAGAGCGGCCTGGCCCGCGCGTATTCTCCCACGGCCGCGTACTGGGCCGCCAGGTTGAAGAGGCTGAGACCGTAAGCCCGGTGGTGTTTTCCCAGAACGCGTCGTCGAATCTCTAGGGCCTTGCGGGCCGGTTCAATGGCCAGTGCCGACTTGCCTTCCCGCCAGAGAAGGACGACTTCTTTGTTATGCTGATTCGCCGTTGCAAGCTCATCCCTGGCCTCACGTGACAAAGTCGAAGGCGGATCGACGCCGTCCACTTTCACGGTCGTCACTTGTGTCGGCTGATAGACCGCCCGCAATCCAACCGCTTCCACCGTGGCCGTGCCGTTTTCGAGATAACCCGTGAGCAAACGTCTCCGCGGCGAATTGACGGTCAACAGGCCATGGCGGTAAGTCACGGTCCAGTTTCCGTCGGGCACTTCGGTTGCTAGAAGATGTTCACGAATCAGTTCGCGTTTCGTTCCAAGCAGGGTAGGTTCCGTGTCGTAGATTCGTACCCGGCGGATCGTTTTACCGTCCGACTTCGAGGCCATCCATACGACCTGACAGGCGGTGGCTCCCTGCAAGTCGAATTGCAAGACCGTTACCGCTCGATCACCATCCTTTTCCAGCTTGCTAGGCGGCATGCCCAACTTCAACTCGACCCGCGAACCGGCGTCTAGCTTCTTGTTAAGCGAGCTGCCTGTTGCCAGGGTCAGGCGTCCCTCGCTCCACGAGGCATCGCCTTGGAGCTCATATTGCTCGCGCGAGTCTGTTTGGAAATCATCCGCAAACAACGGCTTCAGTTGCGGCGGAGTTTCCGCTGACGGGTGTTTGTCTTCCGCGAGCAAAGCCGTTGCGGCCAACACAAATAGCATGGGCACACCGATCCAGGAACGATGCAGCATGGAAAATCTCCTTGAGGGGCTAGTCTTGCCCGGCGTTGGCGAAACTGACGGCTTGGATGCGATCAAAATGCGGGCTCAGTTTTTCATGGATGATCTGCTGTGTTTGCAGAAGCGGGTCGTTAATCTTTTCCGTTTTGGCAAAAGTGGGGGCTCGATCGAGATCCTCTTCCTTGGTGAGAACCTGCCCGTCGACAAACCACAAACGTGCATTGGGGTTGAATTCGGGCGACTGAACGGGCAAGCCGCTTAGCGCCAGGTTCAGATCATGGTCGTTGTCGCGAGGCAGCGGCGTTTCGCGGACGAACATGACCAATGTCTCCATCCCCGGCTTGCCTTCCATGGGCCAGCCTACGCCCTTGGCCTCGGGCAAGCTGATATGGTCGGTTGGCTTCTCGGATTCCGGCAGATCATTCCAGTTACCTAGCTTCCAGGGGTATACGGGGGAAACTTCGCCTTGGCTATCAATCCACACGACATAAGCATACGCCGGGCGGTTCAACTTAACTTCGAGACGAATTTGGTCGCCCTCTCTTAGCGGCAGCGCGCCTGGCTCGTAAAGCCGTTGTCCGCCACTTTCGGGATTGGCCGGATCCCAGACAAGAATGTCGACGGTGCCAGCGATCGGTTCGTCATCAATAACTGGCGGCGGCTTGTCAATCACGATCGGGCTTTTGTCTTTGCCTTGACCGTCGCTTTGACCGGCTCCTCGATCGCCCCATTGACTCGCCAAAAAGATGAGCCCCATTCCGATCACCACAACTGCCGCCAAGCCGGCCAGCAGCAGCCAGATCTTGCCGGATCCAACACTTTGCGGCGACGCGCGACGCGAACTCTTTTCGCGCTCATCTTGGTTCTTCTCTAGTTTCTCGGCAAACGACTTGGACGGTGTCTCGTTCTTCTCGAGCCAGGCCGCTAGCGCATCGTGAAAGTCGCGCATGGACCCGAATCGGTCGGCGGCCTCCTTTTCCATGGCCTTGCCGCAAATCGTGTCGAGCTGTTCATCAATTTCGGTTCGCAATGCCGACGGCGGCCTGGGCGTATCGGTGGCGATTTGATTCAAGACCGCCAGCACATCGCCCTCGAATGGCACCTTGCCAGTCAGCAATTGGTACAGAATGACACCCAAGGAATAGATGTCACAAGCAGGGCCGATGGACTCGGCCTTGCCGACAACCTGTTCCGGCGGCATGTACTTGGGCGTTCCCATGACCTGGCCGGCTTGCGTTAACTGTTCGTCGCTGCTGTCTTGCCGGCGTGCCAAGCCGAAGTCCATGATGATCGGCTGTTGGCGCTGGTTAATCATGATGTTGGACGGTTTCAGATCGCGATGGATCACGCCTCGACCATGAGCCTCCTCGAGCGCCAACGTCAGCGTTTGTACCAGCTTCACCGCATCGGTGATGGGCATCAGATCATCCGCCGTGAAGCGTTTCGAAAGCGGTTGGCCTTCGATGTGGGCCATGGTCATGAAGTGCAGCCCGTCACTTTCGGCCACATCATGGACTGGACATATATTCGGATGCTGAAGGGCAGCCAGCGCCTTCGCTTCACGCCGAAAGCGATCAATCACTTCACCATGTTCGCGAGCAAAAAACGGCACCTTGATGGCGACCACGCGGTCGAGCTGAGAATCATGCGCCAGATAAACGGCCCCCATGCCCCCTTTGCCGAGCGGCCGGATGACGCGGTAGCGCCCCAGAAACTCGGGTGGCTCCTCGACCATCGAGGACCACGCGGGATGCTTGCCTTTATCGGTCGCGGCCGCGAGACCGCCCGTCGCTTGTTCAGCTTGAAACGGCTGTTCGCGCGGCAACTCGGGATCCACGGAAAGCGTGTCCTCGATTCCCATCGTTTCCGAGTCGGAGTGGAGTTGCCAAGCACGCTGGATGACGTCAGCCACGATCTCTTCGTCCCCGAGCAGAATCTCTTGCGAGGCGAATGCGGCAGTCACTTCGTCCTGGGCATTGACCGTTTCGGCAACTTGGGAACAGGAATCGCAATGGAGCAAATGACTCTCCATCCGCTCCGCCGTTCCAGCCGGCAGCTTGCCGAGCAAGAGTTGTGCGAGAGTGTCGCCGTCGGGGCACTCGATTTGCAGCATGGGTCGTTACTCCGAATTGGCATGCGTCATGAATTCTCCATGCGTCAGAAAGATGCGCGTGAATTGGCATCGGTGCTTCTTGGACTACGCACCGGGCGTTCAGATCATGTCACCAAAATCTAATCTTAGTCGAGAAGCCCCTCAAGCTCCTCGCGTAACCTGCGCAGTACTCGGGATTTAGCGACTCGAACGGCATTCGCCGAAATTCCTAGCTCTTGCCCGACTTCGGCAGCCGAACGTCCCTCGGTAACATGCTTCCAGCAGGCTTGCCAGGTTTGCGGCTCGAAATCCGTTTCCATGAGTTGCCGAATCCTGCGCACAAGATAGGCCCGATATTGAGCTTCGTCGAATAGATCCTGGTCGTTGGCGACGGCGACGCTATGAATCGTTTCATCAAATTCGCTGCCGGCGCGGGCGGCGTTACGACGGTGAATGTCGCGGGCTTTGTTTACGGTCACGGTCCGCAGCCAGCCACGAAAGCGCTGGCTAGGGTCGTATTCGAAGTCGGGCAACTTAACGACCAGCAGTGACATGACCTCTTGCACCAAGTCCGCGGCATCGGTGGCGTCCAAACCTTGACCGCGGCCCCAATGAAAAACGAGCGGCGCGTACAGTTCCACGAACCGCCGCCAAGCAGCTTCCTGATTAGGTTTTCGCAACCGCCGAAGCAGGCTGACCGAGGTCGAGTCCATGCCGCCACCGATGAGGTGATTGAGAAAGAGGTCAAGTCACGAGTGTACTCAATTCAGACGCGGACATCAGCCATCGTCATTGTTCACTTGTTGGTTTGCAAATCGCCAAGGCTGATCGTCTTTTCGATCTTGGTCTCGCCTTCGATATCCAACACACGAAGCTGGATTCGTGTGTCGGCTTGATCCCATTTGATGGCGATCTCGCCAAAGTTCTCGCGGTGAAACGTCTTCGGCTGGGCGCGGTGTTTGTTTTTCGTCGGCGTGCCGCGCTGGTGAAGCTGATTAAAGCTGCTGGACGTCAGATCGTAAATCGGATACGGAGTCCCTTGTTTGGCGACCGAGAGTTCCGCCCAATGCCGATCGCCGCTGATAATCAGTACGCCGCCCGCTTTCGTTTCACCGATCAAGTCGAACAAGCGTTGCCGCTGGTGCGGTAAGTTCGACCAGGTCTCCTGCCCGGAAGATTCCGACACGCATTGAATGCTCGAGGCGATGATACGCACGTCCGCCGGCTCGCGCAACTGCCGCTCAAGCCACGTCCATTGGGCTTCGCCCAGCATGGTGATCGACTTGTCGTCATTCGCCAGATAAGGGCCGCCGACACGCCGCTCGCCGGTTTTCAATGGTCCACGGAAGTACCGCGTGTCGAGCAGAATGACTTGCAGGCGTTGGCCCTTGGGTCCGAACACGCGAGCATCGTAGACCCCGGGACGCTTGCGCCGCGGCGAGTCGGCCGGGTCGCCCCAAAAGTC
This sequence comes from Planctomycetota bacterium, assembly GCA_029259935.1. Next base: position 77 of record JAJDEH010000099.1, on the reverse strand, counting down.
GACGAAGATTTGTTGGGATTCAATCTTCTTGGAGTAGTCGGCACCCGCGTCGTTCGCGCCGTAGTCGTGGTCGTCCC
>JAJDEH010000098.1 GCA_029259935.1 Planctomycetota bacterium | reverse complement strand
GCTGTGGCCAACGCACCGCAGCAGACGCGCGATGGCCGTCCCCGCGGCACCCGCTCCGTTGATCACGACTTTTAGTTCACTGATATCGCGGTCCAGAACTTTCGCGGCGTTGATCAGCGCCGCCAGCAGGACGATCGCCGTTCCGTGCTGATCATCGTGAAAGACGGGAATGCCGATGTCCTGCAACTGCCGCTCGACGGCAAAGCATCGTGGAGCCGAGATGTCTTCCAGATTGATGCCACCGAAGACGGGTGCAATCCGTCGTACCGTGGCGACGATTTCGTCCACGTCCTGCGTGTCGAGGCAGATGGGCCAGGCGTCAATGTTGGAGAACTCTTTGAACAACAGCGCCTTGCCTTCCATGACCGGAATCGCGGCGTGCGGTCCGATGTTCCCAAGTCCCAACACCGCCGAGCCGTCGCTAACCACGGCTACGCTGTTTCGCTTAATCGTCAGTTCGCGAACCTTGCCGGGGTCGCTGGCGATCACTTCGCACGGACGCGCGACTCCTGGCGTATAGGCCAACGACAAATCGTCACGACTTGTTATCGGCATCTTCCCCACGACGCTGATTTTGCCGCGTAGTTGTTCGTGAACAATGAGACTTCGCTCAAAGAAATTCGTCATGGACCGAGCCTGCCTTCTTGGCTTAAAGCATGTAACGGAACAACTTGTGGTGCAGGCGTCCCGCCTGCGCTTTGCAACTTGTGGTGCGGGCGTCCCGCCTGCTCATTGCAGCCGAGACGGCCGCACCACAATGAGCGAAGTAACTTTCTTGCGAGTTAGACGACACCGTAAGCCAGCATGGCGTCGGCGACTTTGATAAATCCGCCGATATTGGCTCCGCGGACGTAGTTCACGAAGCCGTCAGTCTTGCCGTGCAAGACACATTTGTCGTGGATGTCGCGCATGATCGCTTTCAATTTGCCGTCCACCTCCTCACGGCCCCACGAAAGCCGCAACGCGTTTTGGCTCTGTTCTAAACCAGACACGGCGACACCGCCGGCATTGGCCGCTTTGGACGGGCCGTAGAGCACGTTTGCTTCCAGAAACGTGTGCGCGGCGTCCAACTCGGTGGGCATGTTCGCGCCTTCGCAGACCGCCTTGACTCCGTTGCCGATCAGCGATTTCGCGTCGGCCAGGCTGATTTCATTCTGTGTGGCACACGGAAAGGCCACGTCGCAAGGCACGCTCCACGGACGCTGGTCAGCGTGAAACGTCGTGCCGGGAAACTGGTCGGCATACTCGGAAATGCGTCCCCGGCGAACCTCCTTCAGATCCTTGATGAACGCCAGCTTCTCGGAGCCGATGCCCGCCGGGTCGTGAATGAAGCCGGATGAATCGGACATGGCGACCACCTTGGCACCCAGTTCGGTGGCTTTCTCGACGGTGTAGATCGCGACATTGCCTGAGCCGGAAACGACGCACGTCTTTCCCTTGAGGCTATCGCCAGCCTGCTTGAACATGTTTTCGCAGAAATAGACGCAGCCATAGCCGGTCGCCTCGGTCCGCACCAGGCTGCCACCAAATGCCAGGCCTTTCCCGGTGAGCGTTCCCACGAACCGGTTTTCCAATCGTTTGTACTGGCCGAACAGAAAACTGATTTCACGCGAACCAACCCCGATGTCGCCGGCTGGGATGTCGGTGTCCTCGCCGATGTAACGATGCAGTTCGGTCATCAGCGACTGGCAGAACCGCATGACTTCGGCATTGCTCTTGCCTTTAGGATTGAAGTTCGCGCCTCCCTTGGCGCCGCCCATCGGCAGCCCCGTCAGGCTATTCTTGAAAGTCTGTTCAAATCCCAGAAACTTGAGCACGCTCTGCGTGACCCCCGGATGAAAACGCATCCCGCCCTTGTAGGGGCCGATCGAGTTGTTGAATTGCACCCGCCACGCGCGATTGGCGCGAATGCGCCCTTGGTCGTCCTCCCACGTCACGCGGAAGATGACGATGCGATCAGGCTCGGTCATGCGCTCCAGTATCTGAGCTTCCTGATATTTGCGATTTTCCAGCACAAAGGGCACCACGCTTTCGGCAACTTCACGAACCGCCTGATGGAACTCCAACTCGCCGGGGTTGCGCTTGATCAACCCCGACATAAAGCAATCGACGCTTTGGCAGTTTTGAAATTCCATATCCATATGATGATCCTTCCGGGGCACGTCTTGCGGAGTCCACTTCACCTTGATTCTGTGAGAGTAGACGAAATTGCACCACAGTCCTTACAAAAAACGCCAAGAAAATGAGCCACTTTTGCATCCCCCATCGACAAGAGGGGCGTGACGCTCACTTGCGGTGCTAGCGAAACACCGCCGAATCAGGCTCCTGGTAGCGGCCGACCCATCCACAATCACGTCGAGTGCCGCCGCGCCCGCTTGGCCCCTAAGTCGCGATGCCTACATCGCTACTCGTCCTCCGGAAAAATGGTAGAAAAGTCTCGGATCAGGGAGTTCCCGGCGGAGTTCAATCGAAAAATGGGTGGCCTTTTCGTCCCTTCTTTTCATCGGCAGCGTTGCCGAAAAGGTCGTTCGGCACGCGAATTGTCGGTCGTGTCTCGTTGTTCCTCGTCGCTTCCGTTGGGCTATAATCGGAACTTCTTCGCTCGGGAGTTGTTTATGGCCGTCACAATCGATCAGCTTTCCCAGGATCTAAACGCAAATGGTCTGTTGAGCGCCGAAGAGATTTCGGAGGTTCACGCTGGTTTGGCCCCCGGCAAGCAGAGCAATCCTCAAGATTTGGCGAAGGCCCTCATTCGCCAGAAGAAGCTGACGAAATTCCAAGCCACATTGGCTTACCAGGGCAAATCCCAAAATCTGGCGTTTGGCGAATACGTCATCCTGGACAAGATCGGCGAGGGTGGTATGGGGCAAGTCTATCGCGCGCAGCATCGCCGCATGAAGCGCGAGGTGGCGATTAAAGTGTTGCCCGCGGCGGCGATGAAGGAACAAGACGCTGTCGATCGTTTCTATCGCGAAGTCGAAGCGGCAGCGAAACTTGAGCATCCGAACATTGTCACGGCGCACGACGCCAGTGAACACAACGGGATGCACTACCTCGTGATGCAGTATATTCGGGGCAAAGATCTTAGCGTCATCGTCAAAGAATAAGGGCCGTTGGCAGTCTCATTAACAATCGAGTACATGATCCAGGCTGCTCATGGCCTGGAGTACGCGCATGGTGAAGGGTTGATCCATCGAGACATCAAGCCAGCCAATCTCCTTGTAAACAAGAAGGGGAAGGTCAAGATCCTGGACATGGGGCTTGCGCGGATCACTGCTTCGGGCATGACGGACGATGGCCTGACTAAGTCGGGCCAGATTATGGGCACCGTCGATTACATGGCGCCGGAACAAGCGTCTGATACTCGCAACGCGGATGCACGGGCCGACATTTACAGTTTGGGTTGCACATTGTATCGCATATTGACCGGCAACCCGGTGTTCGACGGTGAAACGATAACAAACAAAATCGTCGCTCACATGCAGACGCCTCCGCCAAGTTTATGTGATGCGCGAACGGATGTACCGGCAGAGTTGGATCGTGTCTTCCAGCAGATGCTGGCCAAGCGTCCGGACGAGCGCCAGCAATCCATGTTAGAGGTGATCGAGCAACTACAAGGTTGTCGTGCGGGAACTGCAGTTCAAGCGGCGACAGTTTCGAGTATGCCGAGTACGGCGGAAGATTCCAACTCGGACAGCCAACTGACCGAGTACTTCCAGCGGGTCGAGCCAGTAGCAACGGGTGAGTTATCGAGAACTCAGAACATTGACCCTTCGAAAACTCATGAGTTTGAGGCAACTCAAAGCATCAGTCATCCGATTGACGCTCAGACACTTGTTGCGCCGGCAACAACGGGCAAATTATCGAGCAAGCAGCCGTCGAGCCAAAAACCACTGCTTTACATGGGGCTTTCAGCTACCGCAGCGTTGTTGCTGGCAGCGGCGACCGTGTTCTTTTTTCCGACGCCCCACGGCACCTTGCGCATCGAAGTTAATGATCCAGAGATCGTGGTTTCGGTCAAAGGAACCGAGATCATTTTGAAAGGCGCCGACAAGAAAGACATCTCGCTTAAGCCGGGCAATCATGTAATCCATGTCAAGCGAGGCGACTTTGAATTCGATACCAGTTCACTGCAACTAAAAAGCGGCGAAGACGTAAGCGTAACGGTGCAATTTCTCAACGGCGAAGTGCAGGTCGCAAGCAGGGGAAAGGTGATCGGATCCAAAAAGATCGAATCACTACAAATGATACCGGGCGGGGTAAGCCCCGAGACGTCGGTTAGTGCGACGGCGCCGCCGCCCGCCGTCGCTCCGTTCGGCGCAGCCGAAGCGAAGCGGCATCAAGAGGCGTGGGCCACGCATCTCGGCGAACCGGTCGAGACAACGAACTCGATCGGCATGAAGCTCGTGGTCATCCCGCCGGGCAAGTTCTCCATGGGGTGGGGACCTGGTGACGTGCCTGTCCAACTGACGCAGCCGTTCCGACTTGGTCGGCACGAGGTGACGCAGGGACAGTGGATGGAGGTCATGGGGACTCCACCTTGGAACGGGAAGAGCAATGTTCTCGTCGGAAAGGACGTCGCGGCCACGTTCGTGCACTGGGCCGAAGCGGTGGAGTTCTGCCGAAAGCTGACCGTAAGGGAGCGAACCGCCGGACGACTGGGGGAAAGTTGGAACTACCGCTTGCCGACGGAGGCGGAGTGGGAGTACGCGTGTCGGGCGGGAATGGCATCGGCGTACTCCTTCGGAGACGATCCGGAACTGCTGGGCGATCACGCGTGGTTCGACGCGAACGCCAAGCACGTCGGCAAGTCCCATGCCCACGAGGTCGGACTCAAGAAGGCGAACGGGTGGGGACTGCACGACATGCACGGAAACGTGTGGGAGTGGTGCAGCGACAGGCACGCTGACAATTTGCGGGGTGGTGCGGATCCGAGTGGTCCAGCGGAGGGCCTGTACCGCATCGACCGGGGTGGGGCCTGGGACCTCGGTGCCGAGATCAGCACGTCGGGGAGTCGAGCTTGGTCCGATCCGTCGAGCCGGTTCCTCAACCTGGGCTTCCGCGTGGCCCTTGCTCCAACCGACGGCGTATCGGCCGACAAGCTTGGGCCCTCCTCAATTGAGAATCCGTGACCGCTCGCTTTCAAGGATGATTGGAAATTATCGAATCCACACTTCATGTTGATCGTTCACATGGACGACAGCTGACGGCCTTGAAACGGGCCACCCATAGTTTAGGCGACCGGACTGCATTTTTTATTTTTTAAGAGAGCCTCCAAGATATCTGCTCGGCAAGCAATACGCGGATATGGCGTGCGGGAGCTAATGGAACGGCAGCGCGATCACGGATGAAATGGCCTATCCACTCAATCCGGAAGAACTCTTCCCACCATCAAAGTACGGGTGGCCCGGGTGGCCTCCACTCGCCTACTTCGTATTAAGTGAATTGCCTGCTTTGCGCTAAGGTGTCAACGTACGCTTACGCCTCACGATACGCGTCTGACCGCCAAATTCACGTAGGGTGCTGCATTAGCCAGGGCTTTGGAATCCTTGATCCTCGCACTCCGAAGGAATGCCGAGTTTTTCCGCAGAGGGAACCAGGAACGGCACGAGGTTTGCTCGAATCTCGCCCATCACCACCCCGTCCGTGGCTTTGCGACGACGTGTTCATCAGGAATTACGAGAGCCGTTAGCGGATCTTTCCCTTCCAATCCAAAGTGATTTTTTCATGGTTGCGCCGACCCGAATCATCCTCGTGCTTTTGATCACCGGATTCGCGATTACACGGTCCGCCAACGCGGAGTTGATGTATGAGTACACAGGCGACCCGTTCACAGTTGGTTTGGGGAACTTCTCCCCCGGCCAGTTCATTACGGGCACCGCCACCTTTAACCCGGACCCCGCATTCCCCACGAGTGTTGGTGCCAGCGCATTTTCCCTTTCTGTGTCGGGCCCCGGCTCAAGCTTTACCATCGACGATACAACTCCGGGCCTGACCGTGTTAGCCAATCTATTTATTTTCGATGGGACCGGGGAAATCACCTTTTGGAACCTGCATCTAAGCGCCGATGTCATCGGCGGTGCGGCCCCCGAGTCCATCTTGACAGCTTTAGCGATCGACAGGGCTTCGGAAGATGGATTCGTGGACGGACTGGGCTCTGTCACGGGGACCTCGCATGGCGAGTGGTCACTAGCCACTTCCTCAGATCCGCAGCCCGTCCCCGAGCCATCTAGTATTCTAGTTTGGGTGTTACTTGGTGCATGTGGTTGCATATTGGTATGGCGACGACAATCGTCCAAGCCGAGTCAGGCAAACATTTAAGTCGGCACGGCGATCAGGTTCGACCTCTCGCTATCCAGCCGATTCGGCTCGCATCCAGCCGCTTTACCTAGGTGCCGCTCCGAGCAAAATTATTAAGGACAGAACGCTTCCTTCATCTTGCGGCTGCGCGTTGGTGCCATCTAATCCCCAGCGGCATATTCCACCAAACAGGGCGCACCTTATCTCATCGCCTCTCGGGCCCCATCACCCGCGTCACTATTACAGCTTGGAGTCGGAACGGAGGATGAGCGACGTATTGAGCAATGCCGGCGAGGCCATCAGTTGGCCGTCGATTTGGGACTTCGCCAATTCCTCGAAGTTGGCTGAAGCCTTCACCGCCGTCGTCACACCCTCTTATAACGAAAACGTAACGAAAACGAATAACGAAAACGGGCCACCCATATTTCATGCTACGTGACCGCGTCTTCCAACAGAGAGTCTCCATGCGATCCGCTCGGCAGGCAAATACAGACGTGGCCCGCGAGGATTGATGGATGCGCGTTGCGATCGCAGATGAACTGGCCTACTCACGCAAGCCGGAAGAACGAAAAATCATTTCTGCCCTCCATCATTCTGCCAAGTTTTTCATCTAGGCGAAGGCTTTGCGGCTCGGTTTGATCCCGTGCAGCCAATGCCGGTCGTGACGCGCGGCTTCCTCAGCCAAGCTGACCGCTCGGCGGAACCAGCGGGCCGAAAATGCAGCACCGTTTCCACCCAGTGGTCGCTCGCCAGCAGTTCCCGGTGAGGCAGGAATTGGCTGGATAATGGGGAGAGTCGGCGATTGCTTTCGTAAAGTTGTGCGGTGTACAGGCGTTCGCTTGTGAGTGGCTTTGGGGTATTATTCGGAGACTGTTGCAAGGATGTTTTGA
>JAJDEH010000097.1 GCA_029259935.1 Planctomycetota bacterium | reverse complement strand
CGTGGTACCCGAGGGAGGAGCCGTATGAGGTAGTTCTTCACGTACGGATCTGCGCGGGGGGCGGCTCGAGAGAGCCGTTCCTACCGCGACCCGGACGCCCGCGATCGATCGCGCGTCCGTAGTCTGGCGGCTCGTCGTCTTGCCACCATTCGGTCTCGTTGACGCATTGAGATGCAAATGGAACGCGAAAACTGAAACCGAAGCATGAAAAACGACAAATCAAATCTGCTGCTACACTTGGTGACGGACGAAGCGGGCACAACCTCGCTACTGGCCACGCTGCTTGACCCTATCTACGAACACTCGCTGCATTTCCAGTTGGTCGAACACTTGCGGGAAATGCTCCATGGAATCTCCGTTGACGTTCCGGACGGGCCACTGTCTCGTGTCGAGTGCGAATACGATGGTATCGATCTCGTATTGGCGTGGGGAAACTGGATTGTTGCCATCGAAAATAAGGTCGCGGGGGCATCCATTACCCGCGGCCAGCTCAATCGCTACTATAAGAAACTGATTCGCAAGAACAGCAAGCAGGACGTCCTTGGAATACCGACCGGCAAAGCTCAAATCTGCATCGTCTTCCTGACGCCTACGCTCGGTGTCGGCGGCACTGAGTTCCAATCACTGGAGTTAGAGTCCGATCGTAAAGATGGCAAACTGCATTTCTCCTGGAGTGAGCTATTGGGGTGGCTGGATTCCATCGGAAGTGAACAGCCTGGCGATACGTATGCTCAAATCATCCATGACGGTGGTTTGCGGGTTCGCGCGGTTATCGAAAATCGGCACAAAACCAAAACGATAGACGATGAAAACCGACGGGGCATGAAGGCACTGATGTCGGAGATCAAAAAGTCTATTCAAGCGTTCATGGTGCCGAACGTGTCGATGAAGCTGACGGATTGGCGCGATCCACAATGCGAAGAAGTCTATACGGGCGTTTCAGGTGGCAACGGAAATGTCTACCTTCGCATACACACCAGCGACTCAAACTGCGAGGACCCCGATGCACTCGATGTAGATGCCGCCGTCGAGTTCAAGGTCGCTAACAAAGCGCCGGCTTCACTGAAAAAGTGGTTCAGCGAACTGAACTACAGAAGGGTAGCGGGACTCTTGGGAGCTTCAGAGAATGCGATGTCTATACAAAACGACCGTTGGTCTCTCGTGCATCGCTCACAAATGCAAGGCACCCAGTCCGAACTGGCCGACCGCATTGCCAGCATGTTTGTCCGTTTTGCATGTATATTCGAGGCACTCATTAAAATGCGGGAAAGTGGCAGCACGCCGTAGTTTGCCAACCTAGTGGCACAAGAGTCGCTGGCTTAGCACAGACGGTCGACGGAAACGGGCCAATCATTCGCTCGCCTCTGGCCGGAATCGCGACGACGCGATCGGCGATTGCCAACGATGCGTCGACCACGTTCGGCGGCGCGAAGGTCAAGGTGTCTTTAAGGCCGGAACTCTTCGTGACTCATGTCGACAACTCCTGAGTCACGAAGCCGCGTTGCGGAAATAACCGTCTTGGGTCCGCGACCGACGCTTCAAACCGAAATCGCTAACCTGCGTCCGTGAAACACCTGAGCAGCGTCGGACAATAAAGCCGACGCAGTTTCGGTGGCAGCTTTCATGGCTTCGGTGTGTCGGTCCGAAGTAGTTTTTCTGGAGACACCTTGTCATGTCGGCTAGTCAGATCAAGTCAGGCCTGGCAGCGTTCCGGTTGAAGTCCCAAACGAGTCGGTTTCGATCCCCAATTGCTGCAGCATCGACACGAACACGTTGCACAGCGGCGTTGTATCGGGCGGATCGAATACCAGATGCTGGCCGTGCTTGAAACGACCGCCGGCCAACAGCACCGGCAGGCTCCGGTTCGAGTGGTTCGAGGCGTTTCCCAGGTTACTGGTCAGCAGGACCGTGGTTCGATCGAGCAGCGTGGTGTCGTTTTCCTGTGTCTGTTTGAGCCGGCTGAGAAAGTTCTGTATTTGCTCAATGATTTCGGTCTCGATCAGCTTGAGCTGGCTGATGTTTGACGAGTCTTTGCCGTGGTGAGACAGACCGTGGTAGGCATTGTTGACGCCCTCGATATTCACCGAGTTTTGTTCGAAGATGTCGAACGTGATGATACGAGTCGAGTCAGTCTTCAGCGCAAGGTAGGCGATGTCGAAGACGTTCTTCATTCGAGTGATGAATTCGGCACGCGACGCCGGGTCGACCGGTGGTTCGGCATCGACGGACGGCTTGGGCGTATCGAGCCATAATTCCGACTTGGCCAGACGACGCTCGACCTCACGGACCGACGTGGAGAATTCGTCCATCTTCGCCCGGTCCGTGCTGCTGATCCTTGGCGAAAGTCGCCGCGCCTGACCGTTGATCAGATCAAGAATGCTGCGCGAGCGGTCAACGGCCCGCCCAGCCGCAGCTTTGCCGGATGCGCCCTCGTCGGCGAACAGACGCTTGAAAACGGTTGACATGCTGGATTCCGCCGGAACGGGGCTTCCGTCGGCTGACCAGGAGAAGCTTGCATTCCTCATACTGAGCGGCAACGTGTCGAAGCGAGTGAACTCGCCGAGGAACTTTGCCGCATACTGGTCGAGAGAAATGCCCATCTTTCGAGTGCTGGGCGTGCCATTGAAGATGCGGGATTCCGTGGCGTGTCCACCCACGACGCCGGGATGAGAAAGTCCCGAAATGACGGTGTAATCGTCGCGGAAATCATCGAGAATCTTCAGGTATTCCGAAGCCTGGAACTCCTTTCCGGCCTGTTGCGGATAGAACGCCGGAGAGTACAGACCCAAGCCCAAGTTGATCAGCACGATGCGGCGCGGTTCGCTACCGGTCTCTCGTTCCGCGGCCCAAGCAGACGCTCCCATTGTTTCCAGCCAGGGAAGTGTTACGGCCACGCCGCCACTCTTGAGCAGCGTTCTGCGATTGAGTGAGAAAGACTTGCTCATTGTTTACTCTCCGGTCGTCTTCAAATTTGTATCAATTTTTCCGAAGTCTCACGACTCCGGCTGTTCAATTTGTCTGGCTGTTCAATTTGTCTGAAACTCACGGCTGAGGACAATCTGTTCGACGAGTGTCTGCAGACCGCGATCCTGTTGTGTGAGGTGTTTGGTTATCGAGTCGAGTGTCTCGTCGTCGGCAATATCAAGTCCGCGCCCCAGCGCATAGGTCATCATTTTTTCGGTAACGCATCTCACGACCAGGTGCTTGTTTTTCATCAACAACTTGCGGAACGACTCAAAGCCGTCGAATTCCCCGAAGTTCGGCGCGTCCGCGAACGACTCGACCTTCGGTCCCTGGGCATACAGATCGAAACGCTTACTGTTTGACGGTCTCGCTCCTGGTTTGATTTTGCGGTAATACTCTCTCCAGCGGCCCACGACGTCGAAACTTTCGAGCGCTAATCCGTAGGGATCGATTTTTCGGTGGCAAACGTTGCACTGCGCGATGGTGCGGTGTCTTGCCAGTTGTTCCTTAATCGTGCTTGCTCCGCGAATGTCTGGTTCAATGTCGGTGCTGATCGGCGGGGGCGGGAGTGATGGCTGGCCCAGGATGTTCTCCAGCATCCAGACGCCGCGCACAACCGGAGACGTTGTGGTCCCATTGGAGGTGACGGTCAAAATACTCGCTTGTGTCAATAGTCCCCCGCGATGGCTGTCGCGCGGCAGTTTGACTCGGCGGATCTCACCGCCTTCGACTCCGGAAATGCCGTAGTGTTTCGCCAGACGATCGTTGAGCATGGCGAAGTCTGAATTGATGAAGTTACCGATGCTCAGATTCTCGATGAGTACTTCTCGAAAAAATCGCTGCGTCTCTTCGCGCATCGACCGTTCCAGGTTGATGTCGTATTCCGGATACAACCGCGTATCAGGTTGCATTTCGCCGACTTGGTCAACATTCAGCCATTGGCCGACGAAGTCGTTGACGAAACGATCGATCCTGGGGTCGGCAATCATCCGCGCGATCTGCTGCTTCAAAACAGTCGGCTGTGAAAGCTGCTTTAGCGCTGCTAGACGAAGGAGTTCATCGTCCGGAATGCTGCACCAAAGAAAATACGCCAACCGCGACGCCAACGCAAAGTCGTCGAGCTTGCCCGGCTCCTCGTACAGATACAGAAATCGGGGCGAGCAGAGAACTGCTTTTAAACTGTGCTTCAGTCCGAGTAGGCACTCGTCACCATCGTGGCGAGCCTGTTGGTAGAGTTTGAAATAAGCCTGCACTTCATGCTCCGGCGCAGGACGTCGAAACGCACTGGTAGCAAAACGTCGAAGAATCTCCACGACTTCCTTGTCCGAGTAATTGCCCTTGATGGAATCGCCAAAGATAACGCGATGACTCTTCGGCGGCCATGTATCAAACAGAGGTCCTTCGAACTCGATCTTCTTGATGGCGATGCCCGGGCCGTCATAGGCGGCGACATCTTCTTCGCGCATCCATTTCGTCAGGTCGGGAGGATACAGCGCGAAGACATCGCGTCGCTTGAGAGAGGCAACAAACTCGAAGGTCTTCGGTTTTTCATCGACGACTTCGAATCGTCCGTCCACCGGTGGAACGACCGATCGGTTTCGGAACTTCCCGTGCTGCACTTCGAGCCGCAGGTACTTACCCTTGTTGCGAACGGCGTACGCCGTCACGCGCAATCGGTACTTCCCGTCGATCGGTGCGATCTTGCTACGGAGCTTAGGGAAGCCGTAGCGCATGACGATGACGCCGTCACCGTCGTACTTCGATCGGAGGAGTCGACGGAACTCTGGTTTGACGTCGTTCAACGTGAAGGAAGCGGTGTGCGTCCGCGGCCGCTCGCCTGTCACGATCGCTTTGTCCAGAATGACATCGGCAATCTTCATGTAGGCCTGAAGCTGGCTCGCCGAAAGAACCAACCCGCTACCCATGTTATTGAACCCGTGTTCGACGGAGTCATCCGGGAAGCTGGATGCGAAATCACCGTCGAGCCCGAACAGATCGTGAATCGTGTAGTTGAACTGCCGCTTGTTGAGTCGCCGAAAGACGACCTCGTTGCCGCCCTTGCTTCGCAGAATCTTGACGGCACGTTGCGATTCCCTATTGACGCTCTCGATCACGGCATCGAGTTCGTCCTGTTTCGGCCGGGGCTCGTCTTCCGGTGGCATCTCGCCAAGGATCAACTTCTGGGACACTTTCTGCCATTGCCTGGCCACCTCTGGGCTGGCGGACAGATCGTAGTCGAGCCGGTCCAATTCAAAATTACCCTCCGCCTTCTCACCACGATGGCAATCCACACAATGCCGATGAAAGAACGGTGCGACGCTCTTACGAAAGCTGTTCAACGGGTCGCCTGGACCATCGGCCATCGCGAGTGATGTTGGATCTGATATCACAAGGACCGCGAACAGGCTAAGGAGTGTGGAAACTTGACGAGCCGTCATTGCATCGATTTCTTGTGAGATTTCCGAAAGAGTTCGCTACTCGATTCCAGGGCCGACGAACGATGCCTATTGTAGCAACCTGCGGGATCACCGGTTCTACTTCGGATTTGACGACGATGGAGACCTCGGTCTTGGTTCTTCCGCGTGGGGAGATAAAGCCAGTCTCAGGTGTGCGGAGTTTGGATCAGGAAACAGATTGTAGTGGAATCGAAAATAATTGCTCGATTTCTCAGACTCAGCGTTGCCCAACACCAGGGGCCAACCCTCGGCGGCAAATTCGGTCCTCTAACTTGCGTCGGTGTCAACGACAGTCTACGACCGATGCACTTTCTCACATATTGTTTGCGCACGTCGGCCACATCACCCGACGGACGAAACGGACTAAAGCTACGCCGCGTCGGAATGGAACGTCGAAGGCACTTCGGCCGATGAAGCCGACGCAGTTTCGGGGATTCCGTATTTGCGGGCGGTCACATCGTCCGACGGGAGTTAGCATTGGTTGTCGCAGCAGCTATACTCGGGGCATAGCGGGCGGTCGGCAAGTGGGCACCGAATCGATTGGTGGATTGTGAGCAACGAAGCAATCGAAACTGAATATGCGAACACCGACTTCGATTTGAAGTCGAGCACTCCTTTTGACACGCTTCACCGGGAACTTCTGAAGGATTGCTGCGTCCTGCATTACACCGAAGGCGATGACGGCAGGTGGCACGCGATTATTGAAGCAGACCACAATGATGACTCACGGGACCGCGATGCTGCGATGGATATTCTCTCCATCCTCAATGCGTTGAATTCGCTGTCTGAACGAGCGAAAGCGGAATTGACGGCTTGCGACCTTCGCGAATTCAATATCGGCTTCCACTGCGGGGACACTTGGGCTTACGTTCACCATATCCCGCAGACAGTTGTTCGTTCAGTGGCCGACGCATCTTGCTCGTTAGCGGTTACGTTATACCCAATGCGAAATGCCGACGGGACACCGAAGACGTAGTTCCGCCGACCCGAACGGTGCTTTGTAGCTTTGGGGCATCGGCACTGACACCCGGCGGGCACATCGCCTTCCTGTACTTTGGCGTTTGCCGTCGGCAGCGGTTATGCTTCACGAGAAGTGCCACAATAAGTGGCGGGCTGAGGTTTTGAGTTATGCGGCTCACCCAACGCCATGCGAAAAAGTACGGCCCATAGACCCTGATACCAATCCCGCATACTTGAATGTCCCCGAGAAAGCACGACAAGTTCAACGCGGCAAGCTATTCGCAACGGTTTCGGTTCCAATTCGACTTCAAAAAACGCCACACAACCAGACACTGAACCAGAGTCGCCTATCTGGGCCGAATGAATAGGTGACGCTGCTTGCCGCGACCGGTTCAGCTTGGTCGTTATCTGCTGGCGGTCACATCGATGGCCTGCTCCAACCTGCGTCGGAGTGAAACTCCTCGGCAGCGTCGGACGGTGAATCCGACGCAGTTTCGGTGGCAGCTTTCGTGACTTCGGTGCGTCGGCCCGAAGCAGGTTAGGTCGGTCGGGTCCAGCCGCCAGCGGTGCGGTAAGAAACCAAACATGAAACGACCAGGAATCTCGACTGCACCGGCGATTTCTCACGACAAAGTAGCCTAACGCGTGCCTTAACAACCGTCACGGGCACAAGAGATCTGGTAAACTCGCGTTATCGAGGGACGGTGGCCGGCCCGCAAAGACTGTCTGAGCTTCTCAACTGGCACGAGGATCAACCAATGAGCACTGCTGCTATGTCTAGTTTCCTGATGATGTTGGCTCTTAGTGGCGGAGCGCCGTTGCCGTTGGGAGTTCCGCCTACGGAACAGGATCCGCTGTTGGCGCAGGCCGCGCCCCACGAGTGTTTGTTTTTTACCACGTGGGGTGGCGTGGTTGATCCAGATCCAAACAGCCAGAATCAGACCGAACGCCTGCTGGCGGATCCCGAAGTTCAGCACGCTTTGAAAACCATCGATAGCCAAATCACTGGCCTCTTCCATCAAGAGGACGGGGCGCTAAGTGGACCTTGGGGCGATGCCTATGAATGGGGCAAACTCGTTCTTGCCAGTCCCGGCACGGCTTATGTTTCCTCCGCGGCGGTGGATGGCGAGTCGCTCCTGGTGCAGGGGGCGATTATTCTTCGCATCGGGGAGCAAGTAGAAAAGCTCAAGAAAGTTTTAGAGGGATTTCAGACAGCCTTTCTGGGCGATCGTGTGACCACCGTCGAGATCGGCGGAAACGAGTATTACCAGTTCCAATCGCCGCCGATTCCCTCCCAGATCACCTGGGGGACCCGTAGCGAGTATTTGATTGTCGGATTTGGTGCGAAGAGTATTGAGACACTCTTCAGCGACATCGACCGAAATCGGCGAGACGGTTTACCTGCGTGGCTTACGAAGGCGCGCGAGGGAAGTGACATCCAGCGACTCTCGACCCTGACCTACGCGAATGTGGGCAAGATCAAGCCGCTTGTTGCACGCTTGACGTCAGGCAACGAAGAGCTGCGCCGCTGGATCGATATATTAGGTGTGCTAGACGTTTCCTCGTATGGAATGGTGACCGGGCTTGATCAAGGCGGCTACGTTAGTCATTCGTTCACCAAAATCGACGGGCCGGCAACCGGATTGCTGAAACTAGTCAAGGGGGCACCACTCACTCGAGACGAGTTGAAGCCGATTCCGAAAGACGCCTTGGTTGCGATTTGCGCGCGCCTTGACAATGACCAAGTTGTCGACGCTATGCTGGATGTCGCGGACGAAATCGAAAAGGGGGCTGGCGACGCGGCGCGACAAGGAATGGGGATTTTTGCGGAGGAAACGGGGATCGATTTACGCAAAGACTTTCTTGGTTCTCTCGGCGATGTCTGGACGGTCTACGCGACTCCAAGCGATGGAAGCCTGCTGACCGGATGGACAGCGTCGGCTCGTGTCCGCGACTACGAAAAGCTGCAGCAAATAGACAAGAACCTGCGTGAACTGTTGGCGAAAGCGCTCGAAGAAGAGTCCAGTGAGCTATCGGTTGGTCGAGCAAAGTTTGGTGAATTCGATATCTACTATGCCTTTTCAGTCCACGGCGTGTCACCTGTTTTGCCTTCATGGTGCGTAACGAAGGACGAGTTAATCCTGGCACTCTTCCCTCAAGCCATCAAAGCCCACCTTCGGCAACGGGAACGAGCAGAATCGTTGGCGGATGTTCCGGAAGTTGCCGCCGCATTTGCCGATCAACCGGGGCCGGTCATCTTCACCTACGCGGATTCCCGGCGGCTCTTTCAGCTTGCTTACCCGGGTATTCAAGTTGGTCTGCAACTGCTGCTCAACCAGGCGCGCGCCGAAGGTGGATTCGAATTTGACATGGCGCTGCTGCCTTCGTCTTCCGCGATCGAACCCCATCTACGCCCGCAGGTTGCCTCCATACGCCGAACGAAAGACGGAATCGCCGCTACGACCAAACAAACGCTCCCCGGCGGAAACTTAGTCACGTCCGCGCCCGGGTTGCTGGGAATCCTTCTTCCAGCGGCCCAGCAAGCTCGACTGGCCAGTCGGAGGGAACAGTCGAAGAACAATCTTCGTCAGATCGGGCTTGCCCTGCACAACTTCAACGATACCTACCGTCATCTGCCCACCGCATACAACACCGACAAGGAAGGAAAACCGCTGTTAAGTTGGCGAGTGCGCATGTTGCCGTACATCGAACGCCAATTGCTTTACGATCGGTTTCATCACGACGAACCTTGGGACAGCGAGCATAATCTCAAACTGCTTGAGGAAATGCCGCCGGTCTTTCGGTCACCCAACAGCCAAGCGGGCGCGAACATGACGACGATTCACGCGATTGGCGGCGAGGGCGGCTGCTTTCGTGCTCCCACCGAAGACACTCCCTTTTACGCACCTGCGGGCAGGTTTCACGGAATTACATTCGGGGAGATTACGGACGGTCTGGCCAACACGATTTGGGTCGTTGAGGGTGCTGACGAAACTGCGGTCGAGTGGACGAAGCCGACCGAGTTCGTGCCCAACGATATGAATCCGCTGAAAGGATTTGTGGGCCAATACAAGAGTGGCTTCCACGCTTTAATGGGCGACGGTGCTTCCTACTTCTTCCCCGAGACAATAGATCGTGAGTTGCTGAAAAGACTCCTCCATTGCCGCGATGGCAAGCCAGTCGGTGACTTTCGACCTAGATGACTGGTTTCTCTAATCGGTACAGGCAAATCGGCAGGACTCACTTCATGCGCTCTGATGGAACGATCACGTCGTCTGAAGCCGCATGGCGAAAGACGCAGCAGAGTTCCGTCGCTCGTTCGCTCAGCCCCCCGAACCCACACGGGACGATGAATCCGACGCCGATTCGAAGGCTGCTTTTCGTGCGGTCGATGTGTTGGGCCGACGCAGTTATAGCCCGGTCCGCTACAGATTGGCCAGGCGGCAGTATTTGTCGAACGCAACGGTCATGAGGAACTTCTCCACGTAATCGCCCCGCATGGCTTTTGCGCAATCCCTCTGCTGGGAGACTTTAACGTCTGTACCCACGATCGAGGAGATTCCGCGTCTGTCGGTCGATAAGGTTCTGTGGAACACGTCTGTTCCGAGTGCTACAACCGAACAACACCGGAGTCGCCCCATGTCCCGCATCTCGCTAGCATTGCTGTTGGGCTTCACGGCGATTATTTCAACCGGGATTCCTGAAGTCATTGCACAGGATGACTCCATCATTCCGCCGCTGCCGGTGGAAGCGATTCAACAACAGGTCGCACCCCCAGCAGTCGATGTATCTGCCACGCTCGCCGACTGTGGCTGTGAAATGTGCTGCTGCGATTGTGCCTGCCCTTCGTGGACAGGGCGGGTCGGGTACGTTCATCTGTGGCGGGAGAATTTGGGGAGTGACTCTCCGTTGTTGGTCGGAGGCGGCGGCGGGGCCGTTCCAGCAGGCACAGTCCTATCGTCTGCATCACAACTCGATTTTGAGCCCTCGCCAGGCGGCGATGTGAGTCTGATCTATGATACCGGCTGTGGTTGTGGCGTGGAGATTCGGTATCTGGGACTGGAAGAATTTAGTGCCGAGCAGACGGTCACGGCTGCAACCCAATATGGAATTGCCACAAACCCGGCTAGCACGATCGCATTTTTCAATCCCACAAACGTGCGTTGGGACTCAGAGCTGCACACCTTCGAACTCGTCGGCCGCCGCTGCTGTGATGGCATGAGCCTGAGCTACGGCTTTCGCTATGTCGACCTGGACGAAAGCCTGCGTTTCGTTGACAACAACCCAAGCATCGCCACGTTCACCGCTGACAATGCCTTGTATGGTTTTCAACTGGGCGTCGACGCGCCGCTGTGGGACGATGGCTGTGGCCTGCGAATCGATGGGCTGGCCAAAGCGGGGGTTTACCTCAACGACGTCGAGGCGACGGTGTTCGCTTTCTCTGGTGGTGCCACCCAACGTTTTGGCAATGCCAGCGAAACCTCGGCCGCGTTTGTCGGCGAATTGGGGCTGACGGCGGTTTACGATCTTTCCTGCTGCCTGTCGCTGCGGGCCGGGTATCAACTGCTGTATCTCGACGGCGTCGCCCTGGCCGCCGACCAAGTCTCCAACACCGGCAACCTCGGCGGAGTCGCCGGCCCACCCATCCCCGTCACCGTCGACAGCAGCAGCCTGCTGTACCACGGGCTGAACGTCGGCATCGAACGTCGCTGGTAGGCACGACGCAGCGAATCATTTCGGTGCAATGCGCCGCCCACATCACCGAGAAAACTGCCTAAGGCTACGACGCATCGGAGTGAAACACCGACGCGAGTTGGCGAACTCCCAAACCCGCTGAGGTTGCATCGACTTCGGAGGCTACGGCCTATACGAAAACGCAACTAACAGCGGTGAAAATGACCGACTGCGGTTCAGGCGAGTGAGTTGTGTAGTACAAATGGTGCATTACGGTGCCTCCGGCGGTTTGGGAAACTGCTTCGACGGTATCCACTCTCGCAGCGAATCCAGATTTACGACCTGCTCAGAAGGGCGCGTCGGTGGCGTCCCCTATTGCGAACACGCTGAAAGATCGGGCGGGATCGGCTCAGTGCGGGAACGTCGTAGCGGACGCCAAGGCGCGCCAACGAGGGTTGGTCGCAGCCGCCACGCGTCCACCAAGCTCAAACCTCGAAATCAAAAGCGATCGCGTCGTCGACCAATTCCAAGATCGCCGCCTTCACGCGCTCATGTTCGGGATGCGGCAAGTAAGCATCCCGTGCCGCCGCCGAATCGAAAGTCATCAAGAATCCGTGCGTGAACCCTTGATTAAACCCTTCGGGGCTTGAGTAAGGTCCGCCGGCGTAATAGCTAATACCCGGGATCAACTGCTTAAGCTCAGCGATGATCGAGAAGACGTCTTCAACGGAGTCGTCATTTACCTCGGGCTTGAACTTGAGCAGCACCATGTGCTGAATGGCTGACACTTGTGGACCTCCCATCACCCAAACTACGATTACGCACAACTGCTTTGTCACAGCTTAATGTTAGGGTGCCTCGGGCATCTTGCCCGTGTTCGTAGCGTCCACTGGCGAGACGCCAGTGGCACCAGTGCGAATGGGGCTCACGTTGTTCGACCCCAGCCACCCAGCCGAAATTCAAGCTGCGTCGGAATACTAGTTACGTGCAATATCGTAGCAGTGCAATTGGTCCTGGTCACGCAGGTACAGTTTTTTTCCGGCAACCACCGGATGCGGCCAACTCTTCCCGTTCACCGAAGCAATGCGGAACGTGCCTTTCAGGTTGTACTTTTTCGGATTGGCTTCGATCAGCGCCATCGTGCCGTCTTCATAGCGAAAATACAAATGCCGGTCGGCCGCGATAATGGCCGCCGAACCCGAACCCGGTCCACGCGTCCGTTCCCACATCGAGCGGCCGGTCATCATCTCGACACAGGTTGGAAAGCCTTTATTGTGGCCGTGCCCCATGAAGATGTAGTCGCCGATCAAAATCATGCCGCCATGATGGTTTTGCAATTCGTTGTTGCTCTTGTAGTACACTTCGCGGAACGCCACACCCTGGCCCTGTTTTCGCAGTTCCAACAGCGCGCTGCCGCCGTCGTTGTAGCCCGACGAACCAAACACGAAATTGCCTTTGATGATCGGGGTCGGAACGTTGGCCGTGCCATTGGCGATTCTTGGATAGTGCCACAACAACTGGCCGTTTTCAGCATCAACGCCAATCAGCCCGCGCCCGACCAGCGTAATATACTGCTTCACACCGCCGCCGTTGCTGATGACAATCGAGGCGTAACCGGCACCGCCGCTGCTCGGCATTCTTGTGGTCCAAATCGTCTCGCCAGTTTCCTTGTTGAGAGCAGCGATAATCGCGTCGTCACTGCCCGGCGTGACCAGCAACCGGTCGCCATCCACCAACGGTGACTCGCTATATCCCCAACCCGACATCATGCGGCCGCCAAAATCGCGAGAGAAGTTCTTTTTCCATTTGACTTCGCCCGAATTCAAGTCGACACAAACCAAGTCCCCTTCGCGCCCCACGCCAAACACCTTATCGCCGTCAATCGTCGGCGTGCAATTACAATCGGCTCCGGAGCCCACGGCGGCGTTCCATATCAGGCTGCCGTTCTCTTTGTTGAAAGCGACCAATTCTTCATTGCCCCCGCGTTTTCCCATCGTGACAATTTTATCGCCGGCGATGGCAACGCTCGAGTAGCCCCGTCCCGCGCCGCGCGTCGACCATAAAATTGGCGGTCCATCGCCGTTCCAAGTTTCCAGCAGACCGGTTTCCGACGACACGCCGTCTCGATTGGGACCCCGCCACTGTGCCCATGCCCCGGCATCATTCGACGAGCTAGATGATCCCGTAGCGTCTTCGCCCGCGACTGCGTCGCGCCGCCGCTTCAGTTCGGAGCGGACCCACTTTTGATCGGCGGAGCTCAAGCGGCTGATTCTGACATTGACCTCGGTCCCATCCGACTTCTTGAGTTGAACTTCGCCATTGGCAAATCCAACGAATTCGGCTTCGACCTTGTGCTTCCCGGTACTGTCGGTAAACGTCCGGGTGGCGGCGACCGCCACCACGCTCACGACCAACAAAACGACACTAGAAATGACGGCGATACGCATAACATTCGTTCCTTTGTAGGATGCTTCTTTTGACCGGCACCACAATTCAACGCGCGGAGCGGTACTTCGATTCTTTCTTCCAGGCCGCTTCCAGGCGAAAAACCAGTTGGTCGGCCGCGTACTCGTTGGGCCCCGTGATGACTCTGCTTGTCTTGTTGAAATAGGGTCCGCACTCCGCCTTGGCGTATTCATCTTTGTTGATAGCACCTGTGTGGAACAGAACGTCCCGTCCCAAACAGAGGCCCACCAAGGGGGCTTGATTCTCGGACACGCCCCTTGCCAGACGCTTTGCCGCCCTGTTCGCCGGCCCGCCTCGTTTGAATTCTTCCATTTTTCCGCCGATGAAAATGACGGTATCAAAGTCATCAGCGTCGGCGCGTTCCAAAGCTAAATCCGGCGTCACCGACTTGCCATCCCAAGTCGCTTCTTTTCCGCCGGGAGTCGCCGTCAGGAACTGAATGCCATGTCCATCCAGAGCTTTCTTGAGGTTCTCATAATCGGGCGGGTAGTACACGCTGGGAAGCACCACCAGCGCCAATCCCTTGCCGCCGTTCGCCAACCGATGCTGTTGCTGCCGCCGGGCGGCCGACCGCTCCGCATAGCGTTCAAAAAAAGCGACGCCAAAGACCGCCAACAGGTAGATCGAAATGACACCCGCGGTCGCCACGCCAAGGATTGCCACGCCACGCGGGCTGAAAATTTTGTCGAACAAGGAAGCAAACCAATGACGCCGCGGCACGGCGGTCGGTTGCGGCCAAACAGGTTTCGGCTCTCGCGCCGGTGCCGTCGGTAGCGTGCCCCAGTTGGCGGTCGGTTCGGAAAGAGGGCTGAGCGGAGCAAGCGGCTCGGCAATGGTCTCGGCGTTAAAGATTTCCATCGTCGGTTCGAACTCCGCCGGATCCGGTTGGTGCTGAAGCTGAACCAGCGGGACTGCTTCTCCGGACGCGATGGCTTTCAAATCGGTTCGCAGTTCCGCCATCGATTGATAACGATCTGCGGGCTGCTTGGCGACCATGCGCTGAAACACGGAATCCAATGCCTCACTGACGTCACTGCGCGCTTGTCGCAGCGAAGGCACGGGTTGCTCGCGGTGCGCCACTAATTTCTCCATCAGCGTCTCGCCGCGATAGAGCGACCGGCCGGTCAGGAGAAAATGGAGCGTGCAGCCGAGGCTGTAGATGTCGGAACGGTGATCGGCATTCTTGGAGTTGAGCGCCTGCTCGGGGGCCATGTAATCCACGGTGCCCATGACGGTTCCCGATTGCGTCAGGTCGCTTTGAGAAAGTTCGTCACTCGCGCCGCCTTCGAGGCCCAAGCGGGCGAGCCCTAAATCAAGGACCTTAACCGTTCCCTGTGTGTCCAGTAGCAAGTTCTGCGGTTTGATATCCCGGTGGACGATCCCCTTGTCGTGCGCAACTTGTAGTCCTCGGGCCGCTTGCAAGATGCAGTCAAGGGCGTGCTCGATGGACAGCGGACCTTTCTGTCGGACGAGTTGGCCCAAGTTGCCGCCCTCGACAAACTCCATCACCATGAAGTGAATGCCGTCGGATTCGTCGGCATCGTGAGCGACCACGACATTCTCGTGAATCAGTTTGGCGGCGGTTTGAAACTCCCGCTGAAATCGGCGTACCGAATCGGGCGACTTGGTGGCGGCGGTGGGCAGCACTTTGATGGCGACGATTCTGCCCATGCGGCGATGGCGCGCTTTGAACACCAGCCCCATTCCGCCTTGGCCGACCTTATCCAAGACTTCGTAATTCTTGAGCATCAAACCACGCGACATCCCGCGCGCCAGCAGTCCCGCTTGGTACTTGGTAAGCTTGCCGCGGCGCACCATTTCCAGCGCGAACTGCTCAACGTCGCGCGTCGCGATCGCTCGCAGTTGCCGGTTGATTTCCTCGGGTTCAAGAAGACCGCTGGCCCGCAGTTCGTGCAAGAAGACGCCGAATCCGACCGCACCGGCAGCCGGGTCTTTAGTAGCGGTGTCTTTAGTAGCTGTCGAGGTGGCGGTTTGCATCGCGGGCGGGGCGACGACCAGCTTGGCCGCATCCGCCATCATTCGATCCATGGTCGGACTACTGCCCGCCGAATGAACGGTGGCCGGTTGCCGCAACCGCTGGATCACGCTGTCGCCGCGGCGGGCCATGTCGTCGACGCGGTGCTGACAAGTCACGCAAGTCGTAAGATGTACCGAAATCGAGTTGGCCGTCTCCTCGGAAACGTCTCCGGACGTGTACTCCGAGAGAAGTTCCGGATCGGGACATTGGGCGGTCGCCATCATCTGGTTCCTTGGTGGGCGGGGCTGTTCACCCCGTTATCGATATAATAATGAACCTCGACCTATTACGCATCCATCACAAAATTTCTCCCGGTCAGGCCGGTCATTCTAGCGCAAATCATTTCAGAGAAGCAGTTTATGCCGCTAGAATAAAATCAATCCGGTATGCACGAATTCCACGGCCTACACGCCGCGAGCCACTTGTTACCCCCGGTTGAACCCGAGGATCGTTCGGGCAATTAGTGTCTCATTAGCCGGAATGCGTTAGCGTCCGGTTCTGAAAAACCGTGGCTAACGCCCAACGGCTGATCAAAATGCGACACTTGTTTCGCGAACGATCCTTACCCATTGAACCTTGACTGCCGAGAAAGAGATGGACGACAGAACCTACCGCCTGTTTGTGAGCTATTGGCATCACGACCGAGCAACGGTCGAGTAGATCGTTTCGCACTTGACCACGGAGGTCAAAGTGCAACTGTTCTGGGACCAGAGCATTCGGGCGGTGGACATGCGACCAATTGAGCGTTTTTTCATGGAAAAAAGAGCCTGTGTCCGACTGCACTGGGTAACATGGTTTGTCTGCTTTGCGTGTTGCATCAGCTTCACCTACCTAATGCTTGCTGGTGAACAAACGTCGTACGAAAAACCACCAGGGACATATGTCTCTCCCGCATATGAACAGGGCTGGCCTTTCTTGTTCATGATTCGCGGTCCAAACATTGGCGGCGGTTTGACGCAGCGCTGGTTAATCGAGCCTCCACAACTGTGGGGCTACTTTTCATGGCCTTGGCTCCTGATCGATGTGGGGCTTCTGGCCGTCGTGGCATTCGGCGTTTGTGCTACGATTGAGCGATGGTCCAAACGTGCCCGCCTCACTTTCCGATTGTCTCACCTTTTTGCCTTGGTGGCATGGAGTGCAACCTGCATCTCGTTGATGATTCGCGCGGAGCGCATGAGATCCGTGTCCTACTTCTACACGCAAGATCAGGCTGAATACTCAGAGCCTGTGAAGCGATTACTCTTTGACAGCGACACGCTGATTGACTGCGTACCCACAGCGATAGCGGTCGTTGCCATTGGCCTCTTCTGGCTCTGGGTCATTGATACTATTGGCTGGCTGGCCAGCTTGCTTTCGCGACGTCGCTGAAGTTGCCCGATGCCGTGGAGAACAAGATGGACGACACCGCGAGAGAGGGGCGATCGTCGAATTGTCCCGGCGATCAGGGCCATCGGGTCGATATCCGAATCGCAGCGGTTGCCAAATGTTGTGCCGCGAGTGTGGGACACGTAGAATTGATTGGTAACCTTGTCGCATTGATGCCGACCGAAATTGCCCGCCGCGAGCCCACATGACCTTCCTTCGTCTCGCCATTCCGTTTTGTCTCTGCGCCATGGGCATGGTGCTGGGCCGACCGATTTGTGGCAATGACGAGCCGCCGATCTTTGAAGCAGACATCCGGCCGATCCTGTCCAAGAAGTGCGGCAAGTGCCACAGTACGCGCGTTCAAAAGGGTGGACTCAATCTCGCCTCGATGGGCGGACTGCGTCGGGGCGGCGAATCGGGTGAGCCCGCGGTCGTGGAATCCCTCGACGACAGTTTATTGTGGATCATGATCGACGGCGGTGACATGCCGCCCGATGGCGAGCCCCGGCTTGCGAAATCCGAAGTCGACCTCGTTCGAAAGTGGATCGCCGCAGGTGCCAAATCCGACGAACCCGTTGAAGCGACGGAAAAGAAAATCAACCAGCACGACATACTGCCGATTGTGTTGTTGCGATGCGCGGCCTGTCACGGTCGGCAACGTCAAGCGGGTGGTCTCGACCTGCGCACGGTCGCGGCGATGCGCAAGGGTGGTGCCAGTGGAGCCGCGCTCGTGCCGGGTGATCCGGACGGCAGCCTCATGATCCAGCGCGTCGAAAGCAACGCCTGTCCGCCTAGGGAATTGTTGCTGAAGTTCTTCGTAAGGCGACCGCCGTCGTCGGAAGTCGAAGTGTTGCGTGAATGGATCGCCGCCGGCGCGCCGACGGTCGAAGTGCATCCCGATGTCGCCACTACCGAACCGGACGTTCTCGTCACGGACGAGGACCGCCGTCACTGGGCGTTTCAGCCACCCAAGCCAGCGCCACACGCCAAGTCGATCGATGAATTCGTCCACAAGAAGTTGCAAGAGAACGATCTGGACTTTTCCGAGGAAGCAAGCCGCGACACGCTCATTCGTCGCGCTTATCTCGACCTTGTCGGGTTTCCGCCCTCGATGGCCGAATGGAAAAGGTGGCGAAGCAGCGACGATCCGAACTGGTATTCGGCGATGGTTGATCACTTGCTGGCGTCGTCCCACTACGGCGAGCGCTGGGGCCGCTATTGGCTCGATGTGGCCGGCTATGCGAATTCCGAAGGGGGCGTATCCGCCGACCCGGTTCGAAAGGTGGCTTGGAAGTATCGTGACTATGTGATTCGCGCCTTCAATAACGACAAGCCTTACGACCGTTTTCTGCTGGAACAGATCGCCGGCGACGAGTTAC
>JAJDEH010000096.1 GCA_029259935.1 Planctomycetota bacterium | reverse complement strand
CTCATCCCAGCGGCAAGAAGGTCGCGGCGGAAGGCATCCGACGTTTCAACGAAGCGATCCACAAAGACTTGGGCATCGACAATCTGATTTGCGTGCTGCCCGAACCGACTCTGGAAACGGCCCAGGGGATTTTTAAGCATCGGGGCGTGGCGTTGATTTGTGTTACGGGTGGTCCCGCGGTCGGGCGAGCGGCATTGAACAGTGGCAAACGGGCGGTCGTCGCGGGTCCTGGCAATCCGCCGGTGGTGGTGGATGAAACGGCCGATCTCGATCGGGCGGCGCGCTGCATCATCCAAGGCGGGGCGTACGACAACAACCTGCTGTGCATCGCCGAGAAAGAGGTCTTCGTCGTCGATAAGGTTTTCGACCGCATGATGCAAGCCATGTCCAACGCCGGTGCCGTGCGGCTGAACGAACGGCAGATCGATAATCTTACTCGAAACGCGATTACGCAAGTCGGCGACGGCGAGCACCGACATGACGCACCTGCTAAAGAGTTTTTGGGACAGGACGCCGCCATCTTGGCCGAAGGCGCGGGCACAAGCGTGGCCGCGGGAACGGAACTGCTGTTCGGCGAAACTCCCGAATCCAATCCGTTCGTGCCCGTCGAGCAGATGATGCCGTTCATGCCGTTCGTTCGCTGCCGCGATGTTGACGAGGCGATCGCCAAAGCCAAACACAACGAGCACGGCTTCCGTCACACGGCCATCATTCACTCGCACGACGTCCGCAACATGACCAAGATGGGCCGGGCGCTGGATACGACCTTGTTTGTGAAGAACGGCCCCTGCATGGCGAGCCTCGGACTGGGCGGCGAAGGATATTTGTCGTTTTCCATCGCGGGACCGACCGGCGAAGGCGTCACCACGCCGTTGACCTTCACCCGCGAACGTCGCTGCTCGATGATCGATGACCTGTGCATTTTGGGAAGGTAGAAAGGTCGCAATCGTGCAAACCGCCAAGATCGTGGGAACGGCTACCGCGACGCTAAAACATAAATCGATGGAAGGTGCCAAGTTGATGCTGGTGCAACCGCAAATGGCGGACGGCAAGTCGCCGGACGGCGATCCGTTCCTAGCGGTCGACGGCGTCGGCGCGGGAAAAGGCGAAACAGTCATTATTACAAGCGACGGACGTTACTCGCGCGAATTGCTTCAAGCCGAGGCAACGCCCGTTCGGTGGACCATTATTGGGATTTGCGACGAATGACGGAGAACGAATTGATTGAGACAATCGTTCGCGAAGTGATTCGTCGTTTAAACGCGATGGGCGCGAGCAATGTCGCAACGACGGCCAACGGTTCGGCGGTCGTGGCGTCGAAATCAGTAACCGTCGGTGAGCGAGTTGTCGCGATGGCGTCTCTGAATGGTCGATTGGAAGGAGTTTGCCAAGTGGTGGTGCGAAAGGACGCGATCGTCACGCCGCTAGTAATAGACGAATTGAGAGATCGAAAAGTCGCGCTGGTGCGACAAAATGGGTAACCAACCATGCGTATCGCTGAAATCATTGGCACGGTCACGCTGAGTCGCTGTCATCCGTCGTTTGACGGGGCGCGGCTAAGACTGGCTCTTCCGCTGTCACTTGAAAACTTGAAAGAAGGGACCGAACCCGACACCGCGGATATGCGTGTTTGTTGGGACGAACTGGGCGCGGGAATCGGCAGCCGAATTGCCATGGCCGAGGGACCCGAAGCCGCTCAGCCGTTTCGCCCCGATTTAAAGCCCGTGGACACCTATAGCGCAGCTTTGCTGGACCATGTGGACGTTGATTGACAGTCCGGAAGGCACGAATACAAGCGACTTTTCGTTAGAGGACACTCACTATGAAAAACATTCATCAGATTAAAAAAGATATGTGCGAAATCGGCCGGCGGATTTACGCCAAAGGTTTCGCCGCCGCCAACGATGGCAATATCACCGTGCGAGTCGGCGACAACGAAGTACTCTGTACGCCGACCATGCACAGCAAGGGTTTTCTAAAACCCGACGATATCTCCACCGTCGATATGCAAGGCAAGCAAATCGCCGGTAGAAAGAAGCGGTCCAGCGAGGCACTGCTGCACCTGGAGATCTATCGCCAACGAGACGACATCAAAAGCGTCGTGCATTGCCATCCGCCCCACGCGACCGCCTTTGCCGTGGCCCGCGAGCCGATTCCGCAGTGTGTGTTGCCCGAAGTCGAAGTGTTTTTGGGCGACGTGCCGATCACCAAATATGAAACGCCTGGCGGCCAAGAATTCGCCGACACGATCATTCCCTTTGTCAAAAAGACGAATATCGTGATCCTCGCCAACCATGGCACGGTCAGCTACGGCGAGGACGTCGAGCGGGCCTATTGGTGGACGGAGATTCTTGACGCCTACTGCCGCATTTTGATGCTGGCTCGCAGCCTGGGCAAAGTGAATTACTTCACGGAAACCAAGGAACGTGAATTGCTTGAGTTGAAAGACAAGTGGGGCTGGAGCGACCCACGATTGACCAAGGAATTTGAAGACTGCGACATTTGCGCCAACGACATCTTTCGCGACAGTTGGAAAGATAGCGGCGTGGAACGAAGGGCGTTCGATTCTCCCCCGGCCATGCGACCCAATTCGCAGACGGCTTCCAATGGCAGCGGCAACACAAACGCCGACCAAGAAGCGTTGATTAGGGTGATTACCGACCGTGTTGTTTCGGAACTGGCCAAGAGTTCGTAATGCTCTTTTCAATGAGAGATTAGGGTGGCTGGGGTCGAGCGAAGGCGAGCCCCCAGGCGCACTGCACTGCACTGGGGGCTCGCCTTCGCTCGACCCCAGCCACCCACCACTCAATCTCACCAAGACACAAACTCACCAAGACACAAATACATTTGAGGATTCGAGTCCATGAAAGTTAGCATCATTGGTGGCGGAGGGTTGGTTGGTTCCAGCGCCGGCTTTGCGTTGCAGTGTGGCGGCGTAGTTCGCGAGATTGCCTTGATCGACGTCAATCAAGAAATGGCGGAAGGCCAGGCGATCGACATGTTGCACGGCGGTCCCAGCACGGCGGATCAAATCATTTCGTCGGGCGGTTACGAGCATGTCACCGATAGCGACGTCATCTGCATTACGGCGGGATTGCGGCGCAAGCCGGATGAAAGCCGCTTGGACCTCATCAATCGAAACACCGACCTATTTCTTTCGATTCTAAACGACGTGGCCAGCGCCGGCGTGCAAGATTCAGCCATCGTATTCGTCGTTTCCAATCCCGTTGACATTTTGACCTACGTCGCCGCCAACCGCCTGAACTTGCCTTACACCCAAGTCATCGGACTTGGTACCCAGTTGGACACGATTCGCTTTCGCAGTCTGATCGCCCAACGCCTGGGCGCGCCTCCGACACAAATCTCGGCTCTGATTTTGGGCGAGCATGGCGACAGCATGGTTCCCATTTGGTCGAGCGCGACCATCGGCGGTTTGCCGCTGGACAAATATCCTGGCTGGACGAACAACCTGTCCGCCGAGTTGTTTACCCGCACCAAAGGTTCCGGCGCGGAAGTCATCAAGAAGAAGGGCGGCGCGGGGTTCGCCGTCGGCATTGCCATCCGAGATGTCATTCACTCGATCGCACTCGACCAGCAACAAGTGCTACCAATTTCTTCGGTCCAGGATGGATGTTACGGCATTCGCAACGTGGCTCTTTCCGTTCCCACCGTGGTAGGCCGAGGCGGAGTTGTGGCACGCCACGAAATCGATCTTTGGCCCAAGGAAATGCAAGGCCTTAAAAACAGCGGCAACGTGCTGCGGCAGACACTGGAAACCGTGCTTAGCCGCATCGGCCCCGGGTAACGCCAGTCGATTTCAGAGCAAGAATTCAGAACTCGGTTATTGCGACGATCCGATGGCCGTTTCGCGACGGGACCATCGACTACTGCATCGCATCGCTTAGTCGTACTTTTCCAAACGATAGTCCGTTAAGCCGCGAGAGGTGCAACTTGGCTTCACGATAGGCTTGGACTTCTTGCTGGATCGTGCTTGGCAACCGTTCCTCAAACGGATTGGCACTCGACAGGGGCGAACTGTAGATCACGCGTTCGAGCCAGTTCGTGGGAATCTTTGGCTCGACCGCGGAGAAGTACGCTCCCAGTTTGTGCCGGAGTGACGGATACGAGAGCTTGCGGACCGTGGACCGTTGTTGCGCCGCGGTCCGCCGCAAATGTCGCTCGATGCGCACGTACTGGTTAGCAAGTTGCTGAGCCTCAAGATCTCCGGCAAGATGCAACGCCACCAGAAAATCGCCCGTGCCACTGGGCCGTGTTTCATCCAATTTCCGCACGACTCCGCGATCATAGCCCACCGCTTGGCAGCGAAGGCTCACCAAGTCGCCACGCCAGGACCGAGGGACACGATAGACCACGACAAATTCCTTGCCACCTTCCAACGTCGAACGGCGGGATGGTTTGAGTTTGAAGTAGACACCGGTCTCGCGCTGAATCGTGCCACTCGCGGCAATCAGCTCCAACGGCGGCAGCAGATCGTAACGCAATGTCGAGCCGTTCTTCGCACTGGCCCCGGCCGACCCGCCCGCCTTGGGAAAGTAAGGCTGGGGGATGCTGACATCGACGCCGATTTGCTGGGAAGCCTCATTCTTCTTTTCCACGCCAATATTGCCAGCATAATCGCTGGCCAGTTCGGTCTTCGGCAAGTAGTGGTCAACGCGCAAGCTCTCGTAGGGACTCTCGATCCGATAGAAGTACTGCACCAGGTCGTCTTCGCTGCCGTGTTTGATTAAGGAGGACACTTGGAACTTTGCTTCGACCAGCATTTCATGAGGATGGACTTCGGCAAAGTCAGCGGGCGTTACCTCGCGGCAGGGTACGGTCGTGGCAATGTCGAAATGAACGCGCGGTGCCGCCTGGAGACCCATGGCAGGGAGGCAAACAATCGCGAAACTCATCGCTAGCATGGAGTGACTACGTTTTTTGATACGATTCATGGTGACTCTCGACAGTTGAGTGGTAATAACCGCGGAGTCCGTCGTGGACAAAAGAAATCGTCAAGCGTCGGGTGGGACTTCTGCCAGAAAGGGACGCTCAAAGACCGTTGATACGCCTACCCTAATCCATGGACGGCGCTGAATACCCCAAGTGATTCATTGGAATCATAGAGAGAGTCGGCGGAAGGTCAATTCTGTCCTCCTCTTTTGCCAAGCGGCGGGCGCATTCTGGCTCTCGCCCGTGCCCAGGGGGAGTTAGAGCGGGTCACTCACGGGCATGCCGGGCATGCCACCATTATCCCAGAGACGGTTTGCTGAGCCACTCGTGATCGATATTTCGCATCAGCAGCGCGGAGTCAAACGTAACCGAGCCCGCGGGAAACAGCTTGCGATCGTCGAAGAACGAAGATTCGACGTTGTGAACATCGAGCGGCCGTACTTGCCAATCGAAGGACCGTAGCTCGATGCCGTCGTAGCCGAGGCGACGGAATCGCGGTGAGTAGCCCAGCGAACCGCGCTGAAAAAACTGGGAGGCGCTGCCGAGTGACTCGAATGTCGAATTCGCGTTCAAATCGGCAGCCTCACAGCCGTCCACCAGGACGTGCGTCGAATGATCGTCGCTGTCCATCACAACACGCATGCGACCGTCTTTCTCTTGGACATCAAAGGATGCACGATGATGCACCCCGGGAAAGATGCGCCCGCCAGCCAAATGATTGAGCATGGACGAAGTGTCCCTGCGCGGTATGAAGACCCCGGTACGAGTTTGTCCTTCATCATCCCATTCGACGGCGATTCGATGAGCCGCATTCTCCGATGCGATACCGCAGAACCCCGGTAACCCTCGCGGCCGCACGTGCTTGAGCCGTATCAAGCAAATTCCCGCCATGCCGTGGCCGTGCACCACTTGCGGTCGAAACGGCTGGGGCAGCAGCTTGGCAAGTACATCATGATCGATACGAAAATTGACCAGGATCCGGCGATCGATCATTCCGCGAATGCGAGGAATTTTCATGGGGTCACCACAATGGTTCGGTGTGAGTGGGGACGGAACCAGCGGCCCATCTTGCGTGGGATCGCAACAAGGCTCCGCGATTCCTTCATCACCTCAACCGCAGCGGTGAGCGGGCATTAACGACCGCTCGCGAAAACTATTCACTCGGAAGCCGCATAGACCCCGTTGGCGGCGGCGATACTCGATCCGGCATCGAATGCGTGCCCTTGTTTGGCAAGAATCTGCTCCAACGCCGACAGAAATAGCAATACGTTCGCCGACCGCGAGGCATAGCCCATCAGGCCAATCCGCCAGACTTTTCCTTTGAATGCGCCCAGGCCGCCGCCGATCTCGATACCGAATTGGTTCAGCAGCGCCGAACGGGTCGCTCCGTCATCGACGCCCTCGGGGATCTTCACGGCATTCAGCATCGGGAGTTGATGACCGGGTTGGGCCGCGTATTCGATTCCCAAGGTTTTCAGGCCGGCCTTGAGAGCGCGGTGATTCAGGTCGTGGCGGGTAAAGCAACTCTCCAAGCCTTCTTCGTGAATCACCCGCAAGGCTTCATACAAGGCATATGACATGTTGATTGGCGCGGTATGGTGGTAAACCCGATCGCTGCCCCAATAGTTGGCCAGCATCGACACATCGAGGTACCAGCTTTGGACTTTAGTTTTGCGGTTGAGAATCATATCGACTGCCCGCTGGTTGAAGGAGACTGGTGCCAGTCCCGGCGGGCAACTGAGGCACTTTTGGGAACCGGAGTAGATGGCGTCGATGTTCCACTTGTCGACCTCAACCGGCACACCGCCCAAAGAAGTCACGCTGTCGACCAATAACATGGCACCGGCATCGTGAACCAAGTCCGAGATTTCTTCCAGCGGTTGCCAAGCTCCCGTTGACGTTTCCGCCATGACAATCCCGACGACTTTCGGCTTGGCGGTCGCCAGATGCTGTTTGATGTCGTCCACCGAGAACACTTCTCCCCAGGGACGTTCGGCGCGGGTCACGGCAGCCCCGGCTCGTTCGGCGACGTCGGCCATTCGCATCCCAAACACGCCATTGATGCACACCAGCATCTGGTCGCCCGGTTCGATCAGATTGACCACGGTCGCTTCCATGCCGGCGGAACCAGTCGCGCTGACCGCGAAGGTCATTTCGTTTTCGGTCCGAAACAGATCTCGCAGCATTTGCTGCATGCCGTTCATGATCTCGAGGTAGTACGGGTCGAGATGTCCTACCGTGGGCTTGCCGATGGCTTCCAAGACGCGCGGATGAATGTCGCTAGGTCCGGGCCCCATCAAGGTTCTAATCGGGGGCGTCAACTCGGGCGCGGGAACGGACACGATTCAATCTCCAGAGCGAGCAATCAACAGGGGAACGGAAACAGCTTGCGGGAAGCCCCGTTTTTACATCGACGAACGGGGATACGCCAGTAGTGGCGGCGCCTAGCAGCCTGTTGAGGTGGGGCCGGGTCATTCCCCGGCGATAAGCTTAAGCAAATCGCCGGTCTTCCGGTGAGCCTCAATCGGATGTCGAAGAGATTTCCCCTCAAGGATGCGATAGCGATTCTGTCGCCCCACGCGTTCCCGCTCGATGAAGCCGTCTTTCTCCAGATCCTGAATGATTCGCTGGACAGCCCGTTCGGTGATCCCCACGTCGATGGCGACCTCGCGAATCACCTTTTCCGGGTCCGCGTGAAGCACCGCCAGTACATGTGCGTGATTGGTCAAGAACGTCCAGCCGTGCGAAGCCTTCCTGGATTCCACCGTGGCGGCACGATCCGTATTTCGAATCCGAGTTGTGGCCCGCTTGGTCATGGTATCGCGGTTTCTTGCTAGAGGATTTCTACCCGAGATTGTGATCGGAATCGCTTTTCTCAAAGTTTAGCAGATTTTACTAAAAATGCGAACCTAAAAACACGATTAAATAGTTACGACACATTATTGACGAAATCTATTTCGTGTATTACAATTCGCATAAATGGCCGGTCCACGTGGTGGAAGCCGAGTCCCCGAAAGGTTGCGATGAGAAATCTGAAAGCAAAGACTGCCGGCGCGGTGGCAATTTTGGAGCATTTTACATGCGACGATCCCGTCCACGAGAGGAACGCCTCGAAACGCATCTTTGCTGAAGTGACACGTGTCTGGCCGGGTGAGGCACATCGCCTGTGGTGGAAGTGGTTCGCGGAGGCATCGAGCAGTTTGGGGTTGCGCACCAAAACGCTCGACTGCGCCACCGACGAGGCATTCTCACTGGCACGCGACCACGCACAAATCGTCTGCTATCGGGAAGATGACGAAACAGCGCCCGACGGCGAATGGCTGGCTGTCATGGCGACAACCAGAAAACGATTTCAAGTTCTACTGGCTGGAGAACACGATGTCACGATCGCGATGACTGACCGGAAGCTGCGAGAGACGTTAAATCGATTCGCCATTGACGGCAGTGTCCGCTGCGTGGTGATGCTGCCGAATGAATCCGCGGTTTCATCCGACACCACCAGTGGCGGTCATCGATTAACGCCGCTGCAGCGGCTCTGGCGGCTGCTGCAACCTGAAGCCTCCGACATTTGGATCGTCGTCGTCTTCGCCTTTGTTGTCTCCTTGCTGATGCTTGCGACACCGATGGCTGTCGAGGCTTTGGTGAACACCGTCGCTTTTGGCCGCTTCGTCCAGCCAATCATCATTCTGGCCGTGATGCTTTTGACGTTTCTTGGTTTTCAAGGTGCAGTCAGGGCGTTGCAAACGTATGTCGTCGAAATCGTCCAGCGGCGACTGTTTGCGCGTGTCGCCGGCGATCTTGCTTTTCGTTTGCCACGAACGGAAGCAGAAGCATTGGATGGCGAGTACTTGCCGGAAGTCGTCAATCGCTTCTTCGACATCGTGACCGTCCAAAAAGTTGCGGCACAACTGCTGCTGGATGGTCTGGGGCTGGTTCTGGGTACGTTCATCGGCATGGCCGTCTTGGGTTTCTATCACCCGTGGCTGCTTGGCTTCGACCTATTCCTGCTCTCGGCCATCGCGGTCATTATCTTCGTACTCGGTCGCGGTGCCGTCGCCAGCGCCGTCAAGGAATCGAAGCACAA
Organism: Planctomycetota bacterium; assembly: GCA_029259935.1. The sequence goes on along the minus strand of JAJDEH010000096.1, from coordinate 9,431 downwards.
ATACTACATGGCCCAATGGTTGCAGGACATTGCCCGCTGTCCGGCGGCGTTTCGAAACGACGGTGGAGCCGATTTTGCATTGGAACGGGCCGACCGACTCATCCACGAATACCTCAGCGCCCGTCGTATGCATTTCAGGATCGTGATGCGGCAAGTGCTGTTCGCCGTCGGCCTGCAGGCGGTTGCCAGTACCGTCCTTCTCGGCCTCGGTGGCTGGCTGGTTATCTCCGGTGAACTGACGTTGGGGCAACTCGTCGCGGCCGAGTTGATCGTGACCGTCATCGTTGGTTCGTTCGCAAAGTTTGGAAAACACATGGAGAGCTTCTATGACTTGCTGGCATCCATCGACAAGCTCGGCGCGCTATTCGACATTCAAACGGAACGGCAAGACGGAATGTTGGCGATCGACCGCTCGATACCGGCCAAGGTCGAGTTGAATGCGGTCTGCTACTCATGGCCGGATCAACCTTTGGTTATCAACGACATCAGCGCCGAGATCGAACCCGGCGAATCGGTCGCTGTTCTGGGGAGTGCCGGAACGGGAAAGAGTACGTTGCTCGACTTGATCGGCGGGCTCCGTGGCCCGACGGCCGGCCATCTGACCATCGATGGCTTTGATCCTCGTGACTTGCGGCCCGACGTACTCAGAAGCCGAATCGCGGTCGCTCGCGGTCATGAGGTATTTCATTCCACCGTCGAGGAAAACGTTCACTTGCACCGCGAAGGCGTTACCGCAACGGACGTGCGGGATGTTCTGGGCGCACTGGGACTGCTTGATCCCGTTCTCCGTTGGAAGGACGGCTGCGACACCATGCTCACGAGCGACGGTTCGCCGTTATCGGAAAGCCAACGTCGCATGCTGGGTATCGCGAGAGCGGCGATTAGCCGTCCCGGACTCTTGCTTATCGACAGCGTTCTTGATGCCTTGGGCGAACGCGATCTGGATCGTTGTCTCGATTATTTGCTGGCCGCCGACCGACCCTGGACACTGATCGTCGCAACCTCACGCGAAGACATCGCCACACGTGTCGGCGGCACAATATCCATGTCTCCAGATCTTCTCACCGCTGGTAACGCCGCCCCTGGGAATTTCGATGCTTAAGGAACGAGCAAGCAACCATGCCCAATTCAACGACCACGTCATCTAACGACACGATGGACGCCAAAGTACGCAGAATGTTGGCTCCCGTCGCCTACAGCGAAGCGGCGCTGCCATCGTTGAAGCTGGCGCGCTCGTCGCGTCTGGCGCGTACGATCGGCAGGTCTCTCTTCGTGTTGCTGGTAGTGGGAACGTTCTTCGTCGTATTCGCACCCTGGCAGCAGTCGGTGAAAGGTACCGGAAATGTCATTGCCTTCGCACCAGAGGAACGACAACAAACGATCGAGAGCCCCATCAAAGGGCGAATCGTTCGTTTGGGTGAAGGGATCCACGAAAACGCTCACGTCAAGAAAGGCGACCTGATCGTGGAGATTGCGGATATTGATCCGCAGTATCTCGTGCGACTCGAAGGGCAACTGTCAGCTTCACGACGGCAAGTGCAGGCGGCCGAGGCCCTGCTTGAGGCCAACCGGCGAAACCTGGCAGCGGCCAAGACGATTTTCACCTCGCTGGAGGCGCAAGCGACGGCCTACAAACGCGTTAAAGTCCAAGTGATTGCCGGAGCCGATGCGATGGTCGCGTCCGCGCGGAACAAAGTGGAAGCAGAGCAGCAGCAACTCGCTGAGCATGAGGCGGCACTCGCACAAGTTCAAGCGGACTACGAGCGACAGAAGACGCTCTACGAAGAAAAGATCGCATCGCAACTAAAATTCCAGGCGGCCCAGCGGAAGTTTAAAGAAGGCCAGGCGAAAGTTGAAAAGTCCAAGGCGTATGTCCGCTCGGCGGACAATGATCTCTTGAGCAAGCAAAGTGAACGGAAGGCGAAAGAGCAGAAAGCGCAAGTGGACATCGACTACGCAATCGCGGTCATGAGGAAGTCCACGGCTGACATTGCCAAGGCCGAAAGCGATGTCGCCAAAGCTCAATCTGATTTGACGAAAGCAGAAAAGGAACTGCTGCATGCGGAAAGCAAGGTGGCCCGACAACAAAGCCAAAGAATTCACTCTCCCTTTGACGGATTCGTGACACGGATTACGCCCAACCAAAGCAGTCAGGTTCTCAAGGAAGGCGACCCAATCTGCGTCATCGTGCCGGATGCCGCGGATCGGGCCGTGCAAATCTGGCTTGACGGCAACGACGCTCCACTCGTTCAACCGGGCCGACACGTCCGATTGCAGTTCGAGGGCTGGCCAGCCGTCCAATTTGCGGGCTGGCCGTCGGTTGCGGTGGGCACGTTTGGCGGTGAGATCATCTCGGTCGATGCCACGGACGACGGCAAAGGACGGTTTCGAGCGCTGGTACTACCCGATGCATCCGATCATGAATGGCCCCGCGAGCGCTTTCTTAGGCAAGGCGTCAGGACAAATGGTTGGGTGCTGCTGGATCGAGTTCCCCTGTGGTACGAGATCTGGCGAAATATGAACGGCTTCCCGCCGGTCGTCTCCCCCGACGAGCCCAAGGACAAGACGAAGCCGCCAAAGCTTCCGAAGCACTAGTCCGTGCGACCGTAAGATCTTGCCCCATCGAATCGATCCTTGTAACGATTACACGGCTGTAACGTCACGCAGGAAAATGCCGATTGAATCGAAGTCTCCTGTTCTGTCGGCACTCAACGTATCGCTGCCCGTGCGCGCTTCCTCCACAACTCGTTTTCGCGGCCAGGCAGCAGTCCTGCTCTTGGGGTTGCTTGTCGCGATGTGTGGATGTGCATCATCGAAGCCTGATCATCCAAGATATCGGGCGGCCAACGTCCCCACGCACGACAGCCACTCGTTAGAAGGCACCCAACACCACCAGGCAAGCGGTCCGCTGGCACTTGCGGCCTACCGTGACAAACAACCGCCAACAGAAGGCGCGCAGGCCGCATGGGCGGCGTACGGTACGGAAGACGACAGGGCCATGGAACTTCAGCCGCCCGCGCCCGAAGTCGTCCCCCTACCCCGACCAGACTCTCAACCACCTACGATCTCGATCCAGCAGGTCATCGCGTCCGTTCATTCGACGTTTCCGCTGTTGGAGGCCGCGTATCAAGAGCGTCGAATTGCCGCCGCGAATCAAATGGCCGCATGGGGATCCTTTGACACCAAGTTGAAGGCTGCCAGCGAAAACGGTCCGGTTGGATTTTACGAAACGTATCGCAACAGCGCCGGCTTCTCCCGGCCAATCCATGAGGGCGGTGAATTCTTTGGCGGGTATCGAGTGGGTCGGGGCGAGTTTCAGCCGTGGTATCTCGAACGCCAAACGAACGATGGCGGCGAGTTCAAGGCCGGTATCAATATTCCGTTGGTGAGGAATCGCGAAATCGACGCTCGCCGAGCGGAATTATGGCGGGCCAATTACGACCTGCAGCGAGCAGATCCGGAGATCCGCTTTCAGCTTATTCTTTTTGTGCGCGACGGCAGTCTCGTCTATTGGAACTGGGTCGCGGCGGGTCGAAAATACGAAATCGGCCGCCAGGCCTTGCAGCTTGCCCAGCGACGCAACGCGCAGCTCGAACGAAAAGTAGAAGTTGGGGAGATTGATCCGCCGGTCTTACAAGACAATCTGCGAGCGATTGCGAAACGCGAAGCTAAGTTGATTGACCTACGACGTAAATTGCAACAAGCGGGCATTAAACTCTCGCTGTTTTATCGGACCACGGACGGCGTTCCGCTAGTGCCGCAAGAAACGCAGCTTGCCGAATTCCCGCAACCGGTGATGGTCACGGATTCGCAACTCGAACCGGCTGTTGCGGCCGCACTCGCGGTACGCCCCGAGCTTGCAACACTGGATGCCATGGCCGGCCGCGTCAACGTGGATCTGGCCGAGGCCCGCAATGACATGCTGCCTTCCGTCAACGCCCAATTGGTTGGATCCCAGGATGTCGGAGCTCCGACCAGCAAGAAACGAGACAAATCGCCATTCGAACTCGAAGCCGGTCTGTTCGTCGACGTGCCAATCCAACGGCGTAAGGCTCGTGGCAAGTCTCAGGCGGCACAAGGCAAACTGATTCAACTTGCAGCCAAAAGGCGCTTTACGGAAGACAAAATCAAAGCCGAGATCCAGTCCGTGCATGCCGCCTTGATGGCCGCGTTCCAGCGACTTGCCAAGGCCCGCGAATCAAAACGTCTTGCGGAATACATGGCAAACGTCGAGCGACGCAAGTTTGATTTAGGGGACAGTGATCTTCTGTCGGTCGTCCTTCGAGAACAGTCCGCGATCGAAGCCGCCGAGGCTGAAGTAGATGCCCTGCTGGAATACTTCTCGGCAAAAGCGGACTACAACGCCGCCCTGGCACGAGAGTGGCCCGAGTGAATACCGTAGCCCGCCCCTTCTGTTACTCGGGTGGTTGCTCGCGCACCAAGGCGCTAATTTGTTTGAATTCGGGCGTACCCGAGACCTCGCACCATTCGAAGAGCGCCGATTCGGTGGTGGTCAGCGTCGCGCCGCTGGAGTCCATTCGTCGCAGGGCGGTTTCGTAATCAATGGGAAAACGCGACCCGATCGCGTCCACCGCCAAATAGACGTGAAAACCGTCGGCCAGCAAATCGAGCGCCGTCTGCTGCACGCAAACGTGAGCTTCTATGCCCACGACGAGGATCTTGTAGATTCCCTGCTGCTTGAACGATTCAAAGATTTCCAGGCACTCGCCACAACTGAAGGCCGTCTTGTCGGGAATATCGCCCAGACTTTGGGCCAGCTCGGGCACGGTACCACCAAGTCCCTTGGGGTATTGCTCAGTGGCGGCGATGGGCACACCGAGAGCTTTCGCCCCGTCGATTAGGCGGCGAATGTTCCAAATAATTCGCTCGTTGCCGGAGATGAGGCCAATCAGCTTGGTCTGCACATCGACGACCAACAGGGCGCTATCGCCGCGCGACATCAATTCGGGACTGCGCGGCAGTCTGGTTTCATTGTTCATGAGTAGAGAATAACCGACCTGACCGCGATGGTGAAGGGAAGCATGATGTTGAAGGGAAGCACTACGTGCCCCCGGCGTCAACTTTTTCTCGGGCTTCCAAAACGCTCCGGACCAGCAGTTCGACATGTTCCTCGTCGATGAATGGAGACATCATGTACGACTTCAATCCCACGATCGGTTCGCCGTAGCTGGTGTGCCGGTAGCAATCGGTCATCGAGATGTGAACGCCCTTGCCGCGCATGGCTTGGTCGTGCATGTAGTGGTAGATCTTGCGGTTGTATTCGTTGTGCGCAAGCAGTTGCTCGCGGGCGTTTTCATCGTTGAGTTCTTGATCCTTGATGGTCCAGGTGTCGACGCCGTCGGGATAGACTCGGAACAACGTCACTGTGCCGACGTTGTCGCCGTTGAGTACCGTGGTTGCCTTGTGGCTCTCAAGATGTTCACGCAGCAGTTCGGCCATCTCGACGAGATGCCCCAGCAAAACGCGCATCCCCGTGCGACCGAACAGTTGCAAGTTGGCGTAGGCTCCAAGAATTCCGCCGCCGCCCCGCGACGTCTCCAACGTGTAAACTCCCGGATGCCGCTCGCCGCTTTGGAACAAGTAGGGCATCTCTTCGCGGCCGCGGACCAGCAGTTCCATGTCTTTTCGGTCGCGGACCAAAAACTGACTGGAGATGTAGGGAACGAATCCCGTCTTATGGAAATCGATGCCGATCGAATCCGCCAGATGCAGCTTGGAAATGCGGCGACACGCATTGGCCAAGGCCCGCGCCGTGCGCGGCCGAAACCCGAGCGGATTCTCTTCGAAGTCGTAGTCGTTGAAGACCGACCAAGCCCAGCCAATCACCGCGTCGGCATGAACATGCGGCCGGTAGCTCAAATCGTAGTCCTCGACAAGCTGATCTCGCAGAGCGACGATTGCTTCCAGATCGTCAATTCCAAAGGCATCGGTGGTTCCCATCGTGGCCACGAACGCCACAATCTTCTTGTCTTTATCGAGTTGCTTCCGCGCTTCTTCTTCCAACAGCTCCATATTGATGTCATTGGTTAGGTGCGTGGCGACGGCGATGGCGTTCTTTTCGCCCAGCCCCAGCCAACCGGCGACGTTCAAGCGGCAGTAGTGGCTTTGGCCGGAACCCAGCATGACGCCACCGTCTCGAACTCCGACGTCCATCGAATCGGGCAGCGCTTTTTCGATGCCCAGCTTCACACCGTACATTTGGGTTCCCGTGCCGCCGAACGTAAACACTCCCGTCGCTTGATGCGGATCGTAACCCACCAGTTCCGCCATCATCGCCGCCACCGAAGCTTCGACCACGGCCAGCCCATACGATGTATCGTCGGAAACCAAGTTGGGGTTATAGATCGATGGCAGCAGCGACCCGATGACACTAGAAATCGAAGGCGGCGCGACCACATTGATTTGAGTGTGAGGATGCCCCCAAATCGGCAATCCTTCCAGTTTGTTAACCAGCATCTGACTGACGTCCTCGACTTCACTGACGTCTTCGTTAATGCGCGCTTCCTCGGCTTGCGCATAATCCAACTGTTGCATCTCGCCCAGCAGAGGGACTTTGGACTTCATGTCGTCAACCCGATCCAGCGCGCGCAAAATCGAAAACACAAAGTAGGCGTCGTGCATGCGATCCGAAACGGGTTGCGGAAACTGGCCGCGGATTCGAGACAGTTGAGCAAGATAAGGTGGAGTTGTCATTGGGTTGACCTCAGGTAGCGCCGGCCGCGGCACGTAATCAAGAATCGCCTTCGCGGAAATGCGCGAAAGGAGGATCGGGACGCGATCCCGAACAGCGTTCCCGCGAATGCAGCCGAACGACCCCCTGTGGAAAGTCTATCGATCGAATCTCGATGATCAAGGGATCAAGCGACGGTCTGTGTCCATCGGTCAGCAATTCGAGTCTCGCGACGCATCGACTCTCTTGGTGCAAGATCAGCATCATCCCGCAAGCGAAATCTGCTCCCTACGACGCGCACAACCGCTAAAATCAGAAACCCTCCCGGCAGTTCCTCTCGTTTGCCGGCCATGTTTGCCGCTTGGATTACCGATAAAAACAGAGGAACGCTATCTGTCGCCAAAGCTGCGATTATCATGGGAACTATGAAATCCTGCCCTCGTCCACCAATGTGGTCGTACACCTGCGGTATGCTCGTATCGCTGTTGTTTGCTGTGTCAGGGTGCGCCCATTTTGGGCCGAACACCTCGCATGCCGTGGCCGCGTCGGTCGAGTCGCGTACTGGACACGCCATGCGGAACGTGGACCCGTGCGAAACGCCGCTTCCACCGTCGATCGACCTGCACGACGGGCTGACCGAAGACGAAGCCGCTCTCATTGGGCTCTGGAACAATGCGGCGTTTTTGGAGTTGCTGACGGATTTAGACTTGTCTCGCGCGGATCTGATCCAAGCCGGTCAGCTTACGAATCCAGAAGTTCAAACGATGTTTCCACTCGCCGCCAAGCAGTGGGAATTTGCATTGTTCGTGCCGCTCGAAGCGCTGTGGGTTCGTCCCAAGCGGACCGCGGCGGCGGAAATCGAGTTGCAGCGAGTCGCCGAGCGGCTTGTCCAAGATGGACTGAACGTCGTGCGTGACGTGCGGGTCGCCCATGCCGACTGGGTTCTGGCGAACGAGCGATGGCGGTTGGCCGAGTATGGTGCCCGGCTCAGCGCCGAAAACGCGCGGCGCGGTGAAGCACTTCTGCGAGCCGGTGCCACGAGCCCCCTGGATGTGTCGCCGCTACGAGTTAATACCCTGTTGGCTCAGCGAACGGTCGTGCAGGCCCGGCAAGAGGCCGAGGTGGCTCGGCAGCGCCTGCGGATGCTCATGGGGGTTCAATTCTTGGACCTACCTTTTGAACCCGTATCGTCGCAAGAGCCGATCTTCATTGCCGGGACCGCGGACGAACTAGTACACCAGGCGCTTGCGTCGCGCCCCGACTTGCACGCGGCGCATTGGGCCATCGTGGCAAACGCACAAAGGGCCGAGCTTTCTCGTTACGACTATCTGAACGTCACCGGCGTCCTGCCCGACATTAACGGTGACGGCGACAAGGGCTTTGAGGCCGGGCCGGGATTGAGGTTTGCCGTGCCTCTCTTTCACCAGAATCAAGGAGCGAAAGCGCGGGCTCTCGCGACTTTGGAGCAGTCGCGGCGGCGGTTCAACACGCTTAGGAACAACGCCGTGTTCGACGTGCGGCAAGCTCACGCCCGTTTTCAGCGAGCCGGCCAGGAACTTGAAATCCTGCGCGGACAAGTCGTACCCGAGGGCAACGCCGCCTATCAACGCATGCTGCGAGCGCTCAATGAAGACGCCGTGTCGACGTTCTTGATAATGCAGACAACCGACCAGTTGTTGACAGCTCGACGGCTGGAACTTGATGCCGCCGCCGAATTGCGACGGGCCACCGCTGAACTTGAAAGAAGCGTCGGCTGGCGGCTAGGTAACCACTCAGCACCCACCACGGAAGGACCGTCGTTGTCCCAACGGACAGCGCGGCAACTCAGATAGGACGCTGCGGAGAGTTTGCCATGCGGCAAACCGCCATCGCGGTAAACCTGATTCCAATCGCTTTCCTCTTGGCAGGCTGCGGCACGCAAGGTTCGCACCCACACAGCGCTCAAGCGCCCGCCAAGATTGTTGAGCTGAACGACGAGCAACAACTGGCGACACTGAAGTTGACGCCGGAAGCCGAGAAGCGACTGGCCATCGCCACGGTGGCCACGCAGGAGGTCGACCTCGCTCGCCGGCGAACCATTGGCGGCGAACTCATGGTTCCGCCAGGTAAGATCGTCACCGTGGTCGCCCCAATCGCCGGAACCGTGACGATTCCCGAAAATGGAAAACCGGTTCTCGCCGGCAGCACGGTTGCCAAGAACGACGTAGTATTCGAATTCAAACCGCTATCGTCCGAGCAAAACGTGTTGACACCGGCGGATCGGATCAACATGGCCAATGCCAGGGCGACACTCGCCATTTCACAGATTGAAGCCCGGCGGGAAGTCGATTCCGCGCGTCTTCGCAAGCAAGCCGCGAAAATCGCCCATGACCGGGCCAAGCAATTGCTCAAGGACGAAGCAGGAAGCCAGCGAACGGTCGACGAAGCCGACGCACAACTCAAACTCGCCAGTGAGGCCGTGACAACGGCGGCCAGCCGACACGAGTTTCTTTCGGGCATCTCGCTGGATGTCGAAACGGGCGCGTTCGCCAGTCGCGAGATCAAAGCCACGGTCAGCGGCGTCGTTCAAAATTTGGCGGTCGCACCCGGAGAAACGGTCGCCGCCGGCGAGCCGCTATTCGACGTCGCCAACCTGGACCGGCTGTGGATTCGCGTGCCCGTGTATGTCGGCTATCGCCACGAAGTGGACACCCAGCGGGCAGCGGTCATTACGGAACTTGGACAGACGCCGCGCGATCCG
>JAJDEH010000095.1 GCA_029259935.1 Planctomycetota bacterium | reverse complement strand
GCATCATCACAACCCGCGGACGGTGGCGAATAATCCGGCGGGCGAAGTCGCGCTGAACATGGGCATCACCGGAGCGCACTATACCATCGGCGCGGCCTGCGCCGCCGGCAATGCGGGGCTGATTCAAGGCGCGCAGATGCTGCGGCTGAACGAGTGCGATGTCGCGCTGGCGGGCGGCGTGTCGGAGTCGATCCACACGTTTGGCATCTTTGCCAGCTTCAAAAGCCAAGGCGCTCTGGCCGAACACGATGATCCGACCAAGGCCAGCCGGCCCTTCGATACTGAACGGAGCGGCATTGTGGTTTCCGAAGGTGGTTGCGTCTATGTGGTCGAACGGCTGGAAGATGCCAAGCGACGCGGGGCACGGATTTATTTCGAGTTGGTTGGCTACGCCATCAACACCGACGCCACCGATTTCGTGCTGCCCAACCCCGAGCGGCAGGCCGAATGCATGCAACTGGCCTTGCGACGCGCGGGCCTCGTCGCGGAACAGATTGACATCCTCAGCACGCACGCCACTGGCACCGACAGTGGCGACACGCAAGAGTGCGACGCGGTCCGCCGGGTCTTCGGCGAATCCAAGCGGACGCACATCAACAACACCAAAAGCTTTATCGGACACACCATGGGAGCGGCAGGAGCACTCGAACTGGCCGGAAATCTCGGCTCGTTCCAGGACGGAATCTGTCATCCGACGATCAACGTCGACCAGCTCGATCCACTGTGCGACGTGAATGGCCTCGTGTTAAATGAATCCAAGGAAATTGGGAAAGCCGATCTTATCCTCAACAACTCGTTTGGAATGCTGGGGATCAATTCGGCGGTAATTGTGAAAAGGTTTTAGCGGGCCGTTGACCGCGCGACTCGGCCCTTAAGCCGGAACTCCTGGACGGCCCGTGAATTATCAAGTGGAGAAAATAATCGCATGACACGTTCTGAAATTCGTGACGAAGTACTGAATATTCTGGAGGACATCGCGCCCGACGAAGACCTTAGCAGTCTTGACGACGCGGTCGCATTCCGCGAACAGTTGGAACTCGACAGCATGGACTTCCTCGATATCGTGATGGAACTTCGCAAACGCCACCGCATTCAAATCCCCGAAGAGGACTATAAAGAACTGGCCAGCATGTCGAGCACGGTCACGTACCTGGAACCGCTAATGAAAGACATGCAAAAAGCTTAGTTCATCGGCCGCCCTGGATCATTTTTTTAGTAACCCGACGCGTCAGCGAGGGACGACACGGATCCGTTCCCTCACGGACGCGTTTTGACGTTGTGCATTTTGCCAGTCCCGTAGGGACGACAGCATGTAGCCTGGGGCGTAAGCCCCAGGATGATCAGCAGCTAAGGATCGGAGCCCCGAAAGGGGCGGCAGCAACTGTAGCGCACCGCCGCTGTCGCCCCTTTCGGGGCTTGATTCCGTTTTGCCCACATTCCTGGGGCTTACGCCCCAGGCTACATGCTGCCGCTACTTCGTAGCTAAGGAATCCGCAACTTCAAAACCGACGCTTCGGCTTTGTCGTTAGCGTCACCTGAAGAAATCCACTTAGCTCATTTAGCCCGCCCGCTCGGCATGCCCAAAGATTTCCTGAAAGGTGCGAAGGACCAGTACGATGTGATCGTCATCGGCAGCGGTCTGGCCGGATTGACCTCGGCCAATGTGCTGGCCCGGGCGGGTTATTCGGTGCTGCTGCTGGAACAACATTACAAGCTGGGCGGGATGGCCACTTGGTTCAAGCGGCCGGGCGGGCACATCTTTGACATCTCCTTGCACGGCTTTCCCGTCGGCATGATCAAGAGTTGCCGCCGCTACTGGACTCGCGAAATCGCCGACTCGATCGTGCAGTTGAAGAACATTCGATTCGATAATCCGATGTTCTCGCTGACGACTTCGTTCAATCGCGAGGACTTTACGCGATTGCTGACCGGCCAATTCGGTATCGAAGCCGACGCCGTCAACGGCTTCTTCGACGCCGCGCGCGGAATGAACTTCTACGACGATCAGTCGCTGACCACGCGCGAACTGTTTGATAAATTCTTCCCCGGCCGCGAAGACGTTATCCGCTTGCTGATGGAGCCGATCACTTACGCCAACGGATCGACTCTGGAAGATCCCGCGATTACTTATGGCATCGTGTTTTCCAATTTTATGTCGAAAGGTGTCTACACGTTCCAAGGCGGAACCGACCGGCTGATCGAACTGATGCAGGCCGATCTGCTCAACAGCGGCGTCGACGTACGAATCAAGTGTGACGTCGACAAGATCCACGTCGATAAAGGCCGCGTTTCTGCCGTTGAGGTGAACGGGCGAGTTGTCAAGGCCCGCGCGGTTGTCTCCAACGCCAACCTCCGCGCTACGATTTTCCGGCTAGTAGGCGAGCAGCACTTTGATAATTCGTTCGTGGATGAGGCGCGGGCTGTCCGCCTCAACAATTCCAGCACCCAGGTCTACATGGCGCTGCATCCCGATGAACGAATTGACGAATCGACGGGCGACCTTCTGTTCAGTTCCACCGCGCCGGTGTTTCGGACGGACCTGCTGCTTAGCCGCGACGTTACTAGTCGCACGTTTTCGTTTTACTATCCACACATTCGGCCCGAGGGGCGCCCCCGCTGCCTGATGGTTTCCAGTACCAACGCTCGCTACGAAGACTGGAATGGACTATCCGACGAAGAGTACGAAGCGAGTAAGAACGACCTGATTGAAACCACGTTGGCGGCCGCGGAAAAGTACGTTCCCAACATCCGCGAACGGGTGGTCCACGTCGAAGCGGCCACGCCTCGCACTTTCCAGCACTACACCAAGCACGTCGACGGCGCGAGCTTTGGCACTAAGTTCGAGGGACTGCCGGTTAGCCGCAGTTTGCCGGAACAAATCAAAGGCTTGTATCATGCGGGCAGCGTCGGCATTATCATGTCGGGCTGGCTGGGCGCGATCAACTACGGTGTCATTGTGGCCAACGACGTCGACGCTCTGCTAATGGCAGCCTCGGGTTCAACGTCTCTTTCCTCGGCGAGTAAGAATGACTCTTGAAGCAATCCAACAAGCGATCCCCCATCGCGGCCCGATGCTGTTGGTGGATGAGATCGTCGAGCAAACGGATGACAAGATCGTCTGCCGCAAAACGTTCCGTGCCGACGAGTTCTTTTTCCAGGGCCACTATCCCGACTTTCCGTTGGTGCCGGGGGTGATCCTCTGTGAAGCGACCATGCAAGCCGGCGCGATTCTGCTGGCCAAATTCGTCGAAGACGGAGCGGGCGTGCCCGTGGCAACGCGGCTCAACGATGTGAAGTTCAAGAAAATGGTCCGTCCCGGCGACACGATACAAATGGAAGTCACGCTGGACGAACGCCTGGCCGATGCTTTCTTTCTTACCGGAAAAGCAAGCGTCGGTGGCAAGGTGACCGTAAGATTTCAATTCGCGTGCTCGATGGCTGAGGTGTAGTCGCGGCGAGCCCGTTACGGCGAGCCCTCGGCGTTAGCTGGGGGGTAATTCTGATGAAGACTGCCAACATCGACTTCCGAACGCCAAGAGCGATCCCATGGACTTTCTGCAATTAGCAAACAAAACGATTCTGGTCTTCGGTGTCGCGAACAAGAAGAGCGTCGCTTACCACATCGGCCGCACGTTGGCCGACGCCGGAGCGAAGGTTGTCTACGTCGTTCGCAGTGAGGATCGCAAAACCAAAGTTGCCAAACTGCTCGGGGACGCCGACATTTTCGTCTGCGACGTGGAACACGAAGATCAAATCGCCCAACTGCAAAACGACGTGGCGGCCAAGCACTCTTCCATAGACGGCCTGGTCCACTCGATCGCCTTCGCCGACTACGACGGGCAGGTTCGCGCCTTCCACGAAACCACCAAGGATCAATTCCTTCGCGCCATCGACATCTCTTGTTTTTCGTTCATCGCGATTTGCAATGCCTTTCGCGATTTGCTCACCGAAAACGCCTCGGTCGTTACCATTTCGATTTCGACAACGCGCATGGCCAGTGAAAGCTATGGCTTCATGGCTCCGGTCAAAGCGGCTTTGGATTCGTCATTGGCGTTTCTTGCGAAGTCGTTCAGCCGCTTTTCCAAAGTGCGCTTTAACGCCGTCGCCTCGGGTCTGTTGAAGACATCCGCGTCGGCCGGCATTCCGGGCTATGTCGACGCCTATTTGTTTGCCGAAGAAGTGATTCCACGGGGGCAGGCGGTGCGGACCGAGGAAGTCGCCAACTGCGCGGCCTTCTTGTTGAGCCCCCGTTCGTCCGGGGTCACCGCTCAATCGGTGATCGTGGACGCCGGCATGTCGATCAACTATTTTGACAACGAAATCGTTCGCAAGGCGATGCGGCCGGATTGACGGCGGGCCGATGTTCTGGCGAGCCCCGATGTCCCGGCGAGCCCTCGACGTTAGTCGTGGGGTAACGATGCAGCGGTTGGCTGACGCCTAATTGAGTAGGCGACCGCCGTGATGGTCCGCGTTACCCGCCCAGCTAACGCTGGGGGCTCGCCGGCCCAAACCGCGCTCCGCTACGAGACAAGGCGGGAGAAAGTGACTATTCTGTAGTCCTCATGAGGCGCTCCCGTCTCTTGCTTGTATTGGAAGCCAATCCGCTCGTTATCAGGAACACCCCCAAATGAAAACGCAATTCAGCGGCATCGCGCTGGCAATCGTGCTGGCCCTTTCTTTCGCCTCGGCTTTGTCGGCGGCGGAATCGCAAACCGTCAAAGTCTTCATCCTCGCTGGCCAATCCAACATGGAAGGCAAGGCCGCCAATGCTTTGATGGATCATCAAGCCACGGACGCCAAGACCAAGGACCAGTTCGCCCATCTGCGGAGGGGAGATGAGTGGATCGTCCGCGATGATGTATTCATCAAGTTTTTAAACCGCAGTGGCGGCTTGACGATTGGCTATGGCTCGCCGAACAAGACCGGGGCCGAACTCGAATTCGGCAACGCGATGGGAAATCACTTTGACGAGCCCGTGCTGCTGATCAAAGCGGCCTGGGGCGGACACTCCCTGTACCAAAAGTTCCGCTCGCCCAGCGCCGGGCTTCCCAGCGATGAAGCGCTCCAGAAAGAACTTGAACAGGCCCAGCAACGGGTCACGAAGAACAATGAGAAACGCAAACGCAACGACCCGTTGCCCACGATGGAAGAGATCAAGTCGGTGTATGGTTCGTCGTATCGCAACATGATGAAAGAAATCCAAGAGACGTACGACAACTACGAGACGATGTTCCCGGCGCTCAAGGGTAAGAAGTTGGAACTGGCCGGGTTCGTTTGGTTCCAAGGTTTCAACGACATGTTCGGCGAAGCCGCGCCGGTCGAATATGAAGCGAACATGAAAATGTTCATCAACGATGTTCGCAAGGACTTGAAGGCACCCGAACTGCCGTTTGTGATTGGTGCATTGGGACAAAACGGATCTAAGCCCGCCAAGGGTGGCATGGTGCAAGTCGCCGAGGCCCAGTTGGCGATGAACGACGTGGCCGAGTTCAAAGGGAACGTCAAGGCGATCCGCACCGACGTGTTGGCCGATAAGGAAGCCGAACGTGTATTTCCAGGCTGGCAGAAGCATTTCGAAGAGTGGAAAAAAGTCGGTTCGGACCGGCCGTATCACTACCTTGGCAGCGCGATTTGGTTTAACCGCATCGGCAAGGCATTTGGCGAGTCGATGCTGGAACTGATGAAGAATCAGAGCTAGCGCGGCAGTTCTGGACATCAACGCGCGTCGTCAAGAAATGCGAAGCGGCGGGATGAAGGTTTCATCCCGCCGCCCGTCGAGCCAATCGCTCCCGAACTTAATGAATCGTAATTGGCGAACTACGGCAACAGGTAGGCCGCTCCCGCCACGGCCGCGGCTTGCATCGCGGCTCCCCGCAGGCTGAATGGAATCGGGTCGATCAGCCAAGGAGCACAACTTCCCGGCCGGTAGTAACCCAACGCGTATTGGCACTCGTTGGGTGGGTGGATTCCCATCTGGTAAGGTAAGAAGGCAAGGTTGGCGAAAAAGTGTGCGCCGGAGACGAACGGTTGCGCAAAAGGTCCCGCCGAGTGCCCGTAACGTTCCAACTGTCGCTGTTCAAAATACAACGGCTTGTGGCAGAGGGCCGAAGCCTTCCACATGAAAGTGATGGGAACCCAATGTCGGTACGGATATCCGTTTCCGTTAAGGGTGCATTCGTAGGGCAAATCCTCGGATGTCGGATCGATGTTTAACGAGATCTCCAGGATCGAGCGATTCAACTTGCAACCGGCGATTTTGCATTCGCGGTCGTCGCCTTCGTAACGCTGATAAAGCTGGTTGCAGTAGTCCTCGAAATCGTCGGTGGCTTCGTCGTCGTCGTAGTAAGCGTCGCTGGGTGATTCCTGATCGCCATTGCCCGGAGTTTCGTCCTGACGCAAAGCCGAAACACCGCCCCACACGTTGCCTGGACGGCGGGCCGTGCGACTCGTCTTGGCGGCGGTTCGCGCCATGGGCGACGAGGGCGCGGCCGGTTCGCCCTGCCGGGCTGCGTTGTGGTCGCCGAACGGATCCTCGAATGGATCGGGGTCGGTCGCCAAACCGGGGCGGAACAATTGCGGTGCCGATGCTTCATCGACAATTTCCACCTCGCCCGACGTGGTTAAGATATCGCCCCGTGATCGTCGGGTTTGCTGAACAGGTTGCGCCGCACGGCCGCTCGTTCCGCGGAGCGGATTGCGCCAGCGAAGCGGGACTGATCGGCTTGGTTCTCGTTGTTTTGTTGTCGTGGGATTCGTGGGAAGAGACGAAGTCCGAGATCGTTGAGGCGTCCAGGCAGGCCGCGCTTTGGTCGAGGGGGCGAAGGAACGAGGAGCCGCCTGTTGTGCCAATGCAGGAGATGTGCTGGCGAGTACGGCGACCAAGATAGCCCGCGATATCCACGGGCGACAACGCCCCGGGCAAGAGCGCCGCGGCCGGTCAGTTATCCGAGGTGTAGTTCGGTGCTTCCTGCGTAATGGCGATGTCATGTGGATGGCTCTCTCTGACGCTGGCCGCCGAGACCTGAAGGAAACTGGCGTGCTGGCGTAACTCCTCAACGGTTTTGGCTCCGCAGTAACCCATGCCGGCTCGCAAGCCGCCAACCAACTGATATGCAAAGTCGCTGAGCACGCCCTTAAAAGGAACCCGCCCTTCCACGCCTTCAGGCACCAGTTTTCCGGACGATTCCTCGCCGGTTTGGCGATACCGTTCGCTAGAGCCCTTGACCATGGCTCCCAGCGAACCCATGCCGCGATACTGCTTAAATGTCCGTCCTTGATAAATAATGGTGTCGCCGGGACTTTCCGCCAAACCGGCGAACAGTCCGCCGATCATGACCGAATTAGCACCCGCCGCAATCGCCTTCGTAATATCTCCCGAGAAGCGAATTCCGCCGTCCGCGACGATCGGGATTCCGCTCGGTTTTGCCGCCTTGGAAGCCTGCATGATGGCGGTGACTTGTGGTACACCAACACCCGACACGATCCGTGTCGTGCAGATCGAACCAGGACCGATGCCCACTTTGACGGCGTCGGCTCCGGCTTGTATTAAGTCCGCGGCTCCTTCCTTAGTGGCAACATTGCCCGCAATGACCTCAATTTCCCACCGCTTCTTAATCTCTCTGACCGAATCAATTACGTTCTTCGAGTGGCCGTGGGCGCTGTCGACGATCAACACGTCGACGCCCTTTTCAATGAGGCTCTCGGCCCGTTCGAAATCAAACACACCGACAGCCGCACCGACCCGCAACCGGCCCAAGCGGTCCTTGCAAGCATTGGGGAACCGCTTCAGCATGTCGATGTCTTTGATCGTTATCAGCCCTGTCAGTCTGTAAGATTCGTCAACCAGCAAAAGTTTCTCCACCTTTTTATTCGTTAAAATTTTCTCAGCCTGCTCAAGCGTTAAAGTCCCCGTAGCCGTAACCAGGTTTTCCTTGGTCATCACGTCGCTGATCGGCTGGTCGCCGGACTCTAGGAATCGCAGGTCGCGCCGCGTCAAAATGCCCGCCAGCTTGCCGTTCTCGTGAGTGATGGGCACGCCAGAAACATTGTGTAAGTTCATAACCTCGTTAGCCTTGGAGACTGACGCCGTGGGCGGCAAGGTTATTGGGTCTTCGATGATTCCGTTCGCACTGCGCTTCACCTTGTAGACTTCGTCGGTTTGGGCATCGACCGACATGTTCTTGTGTATCACGCCCAAGCCGCCCACTTTGGCGAGTGCTATCGCCATGGCGTGCTCGGTCACGGTGTCCATCGGCGAGCTGAGCAGAGGGATATTTAACGTGATTTGTTTGGTGAGGTGGGTTCGAACATCCACCTCGGACGGGACCACATCGCTGTAGCGCGGTTCGAGCATCACATCGTCGAACGTGATAGCTGATTTGATCACTTTTTCACCCATGGATAGAAGCCCTAATGCAGTTAATCAATAACCCGTAGCGTCGTCGAGGAAGCTGCCTCGCTGACGCTACGGGTTAGTTTGCGCGGTACTTTGGGCCGGGAAGGGCCGCAACGCCCGGCAAGAGAGCAATGGGGCATTATGCCTTCGGCGCGGCGAATTGGCAACTTGCCCGGCGGGCAAACCGGGCTCAAAGGTAGAGCGGTAAGAGGTTTACCGCGAGCCGCGCCGGAGTCTTAGACGATCGCGTAAACGAAACTTTTGAGGCGGACTCTCTTGGACTACCTGAAAGTTCACTAGCTCCAACCGGCTCTTTCGCACGACGCGTCCCGCCTCGTTGGTTTCGTTCGATGTGTGAGCTACGACTCCGCCGGGAACGTCCAACGAGTAGATTTCGGTCGTTGTCGTTTTGCCGCCCGGACGCCCGTGAACCGTCTGAACAATCGAGCTTCTCTTGTATTCGGACAGGATCGGAAAAGGCATCTCGGATGCGAGTACCTTCCCGCGGCTGGTGAACGTCGTACTCATTCCGCCGGCCGCGGTGGACTTGGTTTCGCGACGCAAGACGAAGGGAACGACGTTTTTTGAATAGTGAATCGTCGTAACTCGCTGTCCGCCGCCGCTGTCGACCACGATTCGTCGCACTTCGCTCGGTATACTCACCCCGTCCAAGTGAACGATCGCCTTGCCCACGGTCTCGACCTTCACGGAATCGCCGACGTTTTCGCCGCTGAATCCCTTGCGCACGTTCTGTGTCTTTTTTGATAGTTGCTTTCCGGCGATCTCGACATTTACGGTAATCGAGAGAGTGTAGGACGTCTTGTCAAGATGGACGAGCTTGGTTGTGGTTTCGGTTTTCGTGGTACCGATAATCTTCCCCGCTTCATCCAGATCTTCGGTGACAACGCGGACTTTTTTCCACGACCCAACGTGAAATCGCCCCCAAGGATGGTGACTCGGCGGTACAAGGCACTGCTGGGCGAAAAGAGCGTTTACGCCAAATACACAGAAGTGAAAAAATACGCTAATTATGCAAAGGGAAGAATATCGCAACTCATTGCTCCGACGAAAACTGCGCAAAACCCGTAAGCTATTATTCTCATTCGTGACAGCTAAGACAGGAACACCCCGAATGGGTGGATTTCGCGGGAGGATTATTCGGCTTCGGGCAATTCATCGTCGGCCAGGGGGTCAGCAGACCGGCCGCCCAACGAACTGACGACTTCCACGATCTCGCCGTCTTGCTTGGGGAGTACCGTTCGCAGATCGACGAGCAACCGATCTTGCTGAACGCGGCCGAACACCGAGGGAGACGCGATTCTTAGCGACCTAGCAAATTGGTCGACGCTGGCACTCTCAGGCGTGATGGCGACGCACCAAGTGGGAATTTCGCGCGTCGGCATCGAACCGCCACCCAACATGGCTCGATCTTCCATCGCCTCCGCCGATGCCACCGCGCTAGCCGCCGCTATCTGCGGCGCGATGCGCCGGGCGCGATTTTCCAAGTTTTCGAGCGGAGTGCTGAGCAGCGAAAGTAGTGGAATGCTTTGCTCGGCCTGCTCCAGATCGCGGTACAGTCGCAACGTGGCAGCCAAAGCGGACAGCGTCACCTTGTCGACGCGCATGGCCCGCATCATGGGATGTTTGGCAATTCGTTGCACCGCCGCTCGACGGCCGACAATGATTCCACATTGCGGCCCGCCCAGCAGTTTGTCGCCGCTGAACAAAACGAGGTCCGCTCCGGCCTTGATGCTCTCGCTGGCCATGGGCTCGTCGCTAACGCCATACTTTCCGAAGTCGATCAAGGCTCCCGAGCCAATGTCATCGATGACGACCAGATTGTGCTGATGGCCAAGTTCGACCATTTCCTTGGTCGTGGCTTGTTCCGTAAACCCGACGATGACGTAGTTGCTGGTGTGGACGTTCATCAGCGCCGCGGTGTTTTCATTGATCGCGGCGGCATAGTCGCCAATGCGTGTCTTGTTGGTCGTGCCGACCTCGTGCAGTCGCGCTCCGCTGGAGGTCATGACATCGGGCAACCTAAAGCTGCCGCCGATCTCAATCAACTGCCCGCGAGAAACGACAACTTCGCGCTCGTATGCTATCGCGGTTAGTGTCAACAGCGTCGCGGCGGCGTTGTTGTTGACGACGACGGCCGCCTCGGCACCGGTCAGTTCGCACAGCAATTTCTCGACCGCAAACACGCGTTGCGACCGCTCGCCCGACGGCAAGTCGATTTCCACGCTGGCATAGTGCCCCGCGATTTGCGACATTTCACGCACCGCTTCATCCGCGATCGGGGCGCGTCCCAAGCCGGTGTGCAGCAGTATTCCAGTAGCGTTGATGACCGGGCGCAAGCTGGGCTGTTCGTCTTTGGAGATCCAGTCGGCGATACGCGACGCCAGTTCCGAGGGCGAAGGAACTTTGATTTCGATGGATCCGTCACGCACATCGTTGCGAAAATCGTCCAAAAAAGTACGCACGCCCGATACCACGACGTTGTGGCTCACCCGATCCACCAGACTCTTCAGCGGCGGACTTTCGAGAAGCTCGTTGACGGACGGCAAGTTTCGCAGTGGGTTTTGCATGGAAATACGATGTGGTTGGTGGTTATTCAGTCGGTTCGGACTCGGCCAGCACTCGCAAGTCGCCTTGTCTTTTGGTAAACCCGACTTGGTCGTAGTACTCACACAGCGGTATGGCGTACTTTCGCGTCGTGTCCAAGATTTCGCGGATCTCGCTGAGTGTGTGACCGTTTTGGCCGGCCATTTTTTCTATCATCGTTGCCCGCAATTGCTGGTCAACTTCCGAGTGCAGGAAAAGATCGGGACTGATTTCGACCAGATCGCCATTTGCGGCCGCCAAAGAGATCAGTTGCGGAACCGAATCGCGATTCTTGGTGGCTTCCTTTTGACATTCTTTGACGGTGGGCGGTTTTAGTCCAGCCAGACGAAATCGCTCGACGAGCTGCGTCAGCAGGTTCTCTTCGTTTTTCGATAGCTTGGGCCCCTGGCCGACCAACGCGACAGTTTCTCCAGCAAGCTTGATACGTCCCGACTTCCGCAACTGCTCGAGAACCGCGTTTAGCAAGGGAGCGTCACCCAAGTAGGAAAATCCGGCCAAGAACGGCGCACGGGGCAAACGGGACTTGAGCGGGTTCTTCTTGTGCAGCGCGAGAAGCGCCGATTCAATGCGGTCGCACAATTGTTCGAGTACCTCGCGATGCAGCCGCGTCGTGCGTGTGGGAGAAATCCGGATCTCCAGCAGATCGCCCTGCTCGACGAGCTGATTGCGAATCGGTTCGGTTGAATCGACGCCGGCGGTTCTGGCCAGATCCGCAGGCTTCCAATTGCGCAAACCGGCAAAGAACAAGGCGGCGGAAGCGCGGGTGACCTCGTCGTCCGACTGCAGGTCGGAAATCATGCGCAGCACGGTGTCATCGGCATTGCGAATTCGCTCGGCGCAGGGATCCAGCACCACGCCGCCACCGATCGTGAGTACGGGTGACTCGCTACGAATGACCAGCGGCTGGTTCCATGTGGCCACGACGGGCTCGTTGAGGAAGAGTTGTACCGGCGCGGACTCGCCCCGTTCAAGCCGATCTCGTTCCAGCAGGCGGACGCTGGCCAATACTTCGGCGGTACCAACATGAACGCGGACGCGGGCCCGATTCTTCAGAGGCTTGGCGGCGGATTCCAACTGCGAAATCCGCGCGGTCAACAATCGGCTGGGAACTAGATGCCCATCGGACCCCAACTCTTGGCCTCGGCGGATGCTGTCGTGATGAACGCCCGCCACGTTGATCGCCGCACGTTGGCCGCGATGAACTTCTTCGGCGGATCGGTCGTGGTTTTGGATGCTCCGAATTCGAACCTGAATGTCGCCCGGCTGAATTCGCACTTCATCCCCCACGCTCAAGCGGCCGCTGGCGACACTGCCCGTGACGACCGTCCCATGGCCGGCGATTGTAAAGGCGCGATCGATGGCCATGCGGAAGGGGGCGTGAATCCGATTCATCCTGGCGGATTCGGCAACGCCCTGGGCAACTTGCTCGAGCTGCGATTTCAATTCATCCAGGCCTAGTCCGGTGTGCGAACTGGTGCGAATCACGGCGGCTTCCGCCAAGAACGTGCCGGCTACCAATTCTCGGACTTCTTCTTCCACCAGTTCGAGCCAATCAGGCTCGACAAGATCACACTTCGTCAAAGCGATGACGCCCGCTTGCAAATCCAGCAGGCGAAGAATCTCCAGATGTTCACGTGTTTGCGGCTTGATGGAATCGTCGGCCGCAATGACCAGCATCGCCAGATCCATGCCGGTGGCACCCGCCAGCATATTGCGTACGAATCGCTCATGTCCCGGCACGTCCACGATTCCCAAGCGGTTGTCGCCGAGGACCAGTTCGGCAAAGCCTAGTTCAATCGTGATGCCGCGTTTTTTTTCTTCGGGCAGGCGGTCGGTATCGACGCCGGTCAACACGCGAATGAGCGATGTTTTGCCGTGATCGATGTGACCCGCGGTGCCCAAAATCAAGTCCGTCTTCATGGACGGCTATTTTAGCGCGCAAGCCTGTCGAACGCTACGACGGGGCGATCCACCATCCGTGAGGGGCAGATTGAGAACTCAATGGGAATGGCCCGACTGATCGAATAAAGCAGGGCTTCTGGAGAATGCAGGGGCCACTCGCCATGGCGTTACTCGATCGAGGGGCGTTCTTGTTTGAGAAACTGCGTAAGGTCGCTGGGTGGCTTCTGGGGGCCCTCGTCCTTCTTCCCAAATAGCGAGGGGAACTTGAAACGCGGCTTGTCGCCACGTTGTTGACGGGCGGCGGTGCGGGCCGAGGGACTGCCGTCATAGACGCGCTGCGTGCCCGTGACGTTGCTGGCCCTGCCGCTTCGTCCATTTCGACCTTGGTTGTCTTTGTTCCACGGCGTGAGAAATCGCTTGACACCCGTAAAGAAGTTTTTGGTACCTTGATTGAACTTGGCCATCCTGGAAGGCTTGCTTGCCTGTTGCGGTTTACCCCCAAAGTTGATCTTCGGAAGCTTGGGCAACGAGACGCCTGGCCCTTTCGCGACCGGCCCATTTCCGGCGGGTGGATCTTCCTCAAGCGTATAACGATTGGCTTCCGGTTTCTTGTTGAAAGGGTTGGGGAACTTCAATTGCGCTCGTGCCTCGGAGAAGTTTCCCAGCACAAAAAAGCTGGCCACGACGGAAAAACAAATCAATCGCGAGATTTTCACGTTCCGACTCCTTCAGTAGCTGCACGCCGCTAGAGGGGCGTGTCGCATCAATGATTCCTGGGTGTAGAGGTCCTGAATTGGCCAAAGACTAGCGCCGGGCAGAGTCGCAGAACGACTTGGCCTCGTCCAGGCCAGTTTGGAGAAAATCGTTTTCGTTCCGCCCCGGCGGTTGAACCTGCACTGTGGCGATTGCCCGGACGAAATCTAGATGGGCGATTTGGACGAGGAGCGTTATCTAGCGCCGGCGAGCAAAGGACCCTGGTAGCGCACCATGAACACCCGCCTGGCAAAGAACCGAGTCAGCGCTTCGCTGAAGAGTGCTGGCTGGGAATCTTGAAGGATTCGGTTGCGAAATTTTCGCCGTTGTCTATTTCGACCGGCTGCTGGGGATCGGCGGCGCGAAGCGAACCGCGTTGCCAAGGGAGACCGGCCTGATGACGGGCTTGATTTCAATGGACGCACCCTCGTCGTCACTCGATTCGGGCTTGGGCGGCGCCGAGTCGTCCAGTGGACGCGGTGGGTCGGACGGCGATTCGTCGGTGTGAAGTGGGTTGGGAACCTCTTCCAGCGGCAACCGACTGGCGCGTTCTTCCGTCAAATCTCGGTAGGCCTGTTCGAGGATCTTGTTCGAATACGGTATGCGTTTATCGATTCCGAATTGGGTCGCGGCAATCTCTTGCTGCGTTGGCACGTGAGCAAAGTGATAGGGCCGGAAGTAGAAATAGCCATGGGCCGCGGGATGATAGCGGTAATGTTGAGGCATATTGCAAGGGCTATGGATCCACTCATTTAGGAACGTAAACTCGTGTCCATGGATCCCGTATCCGCCGTGGCAGTGGCCCAGGCAGGGCGACATATGACCGTGGGACGAGATGCATCGGCTGCAATCGCCGTTTCTGGAATTGTAACTTCCGCCGTGCGCGTATTCGAACGACTGAACGCTTCCCATGGGCTCAAATCCGGCCTGCTGACTTTGAGAATGCGAATAGTCGATGTTCGCACTCTCTCGGAGAGGCGTTGCGGCTTGAACGGTCTGCTTATCGGTAGGTGGTGCCGTCACAATTAGCAGCCCTACCGTCATCACAAGCGTTGACATGATCCCACCTTTCTTAGTCCGTGCCCAATCGCTGCCTCAAATGATTAAAGGCACTCACCATTGGAAATCGGAGCGAATGTAACCTTCGCATTAACCATTGTGTTCCAAAAAACGAACTACCCCCTCAGATTTGGTGTCAATTAACGAAAAGCTAGCAATGATGCACTGACTACGATTACGCAAAGCATCGCTTGATTCCCGTCGAACCGAGTTTCTTGCAAAGTCTGCACAACTAGACTCAACCTGAACTATGCGGAGAACCGAAAAACGCTGCTAATGGATTTGCATTCTTGGTGAGTGCATTTCCGCGAGGCGGTGAGATCATTTCATTGCCCGCGTTGGTGGCCAAGGCGATTGGGCAACGCCTGCCTTCGGGTAACGGCCAATCTCGAACTGAGGAAACGAATGTGAAAATGTTCTGCCATCAGATTCTGGCCACGAGTCGACGTCATGCCGTTGCGGTTGCATCCTTCGTGGTGGTGTTCGCGGTCGCTACGTCGGACATTCGCGCGGATCCTCCGTTGCCACCCAATCCGCTGATCGAGAACATCGCGGACGCCGAGACGATTCTGCAAATCGATCCGCAGCGATCGAAGCTGATTCGAACCCGTGCCCCGGTAACGCGCATTTCCATTACCAATCCCGCCATCGTTGAGGTGATTCAATTTGGCCCCAAGGAGTTCGAACTGGTAGGCGGCCAGGCCGGCGAAACCACCTTGACCATTTGGTTCGATGATCCGGTGGAAGGGTCACGATTCGTTCGCTATATCGTACAAGTCGGACGTGACGATGCGACCGAAGAGCGGGTGGCGGTTGAATACGGCCGGCTGCAAAATCAAATCAACGAACTGTTCCCCAATAGCGCGATCCAGCTTATTCCCATCTCCGACAAGATCGTGCTGCGCGGACAGGCACGGGATCCCGAAGAGGCTACGGAGATTCTGTCCATTTTGACGAATCGATCGGTAGATCAAACAGGCAGGTCTCTGGGGCCGGGCAGTTTTGTGAATGTGGGAACGGCAGCGCGTCCCTTCGGTGCCGAGGATATTCCTGCGTCGAACATCATCAACTTGATGGATGTCCCGGGCGAAATGCAAATCATGCTCAAGGTTCGCGTATTGACCATGTCGCGCAGCGCGAATCGTGAAGCAGGTGCGGACTTCTCGGCCATGCGAGGCGACTTCCAATGGGAATCGCTGTTTGGCGGAGTCGCGGGCGCGGCCCGAGCAATCCTGGATACCGATGAAGTCCGCTTGACGCTGGAAGCCATTTCCTCCAGTAGTTATTCAAAGGTTCTCGCCGAGCCGAATCTGGTCACGCTCAACGGTCGTCCGGCTACCTTCTTTTCGGGCGGCGAGTTCGCCGTTCCCGTCGTTGTGGGAGTGCAAGGGGCGGCGGCGGCAACCACCAATTTCCGTGGATTCGGTACCCAGTTGAGCTTTACGCCGACACTGATCGACAAGGATCGCTTCCGCCTGACGGTGGCTCCGTCGATCAGCGGAATCAACGCAGGTCTGACCGTTGATGGAATTCCAGGCTTGAACTCGACCGCCGTATTTACGACCGTTGATTTGCGCGAGGGCCAATGGCTGGCGATCGCAGGGCTCATCGAAGACCAACAATCGGGCAGCAAGACCCATGTGCCTTGGATCGGAAATGTGCCCATCCTCGACATGTTTTTTAGCAATCGCGAAATTTCTCGCGAAGAGGCGGAACTGATCGTCCTGGTGAGCCCCGAATTGGTGACTCCCATGGATCCGCACGAGACACCACTCATCTTACCTGGCATGGAAATCACCGAACCCAACGACTTCGACTTCTTCATCATGGGCTACTACGAAGGGCGTCCGGGATGCAATCACCGCAGCACGGTCTGGCCCATCTATCAGCAGAGGGTATACGAGAATGCCTGGAAGGCATACCACGAGGCCAAACGCGGCACGGCATTCGTTGAGAGCGAAGAAGTCTATATCCACGGCGCCCACGGTTTTTCCGAATAACGCATCATTCCACCCGAACTGATCGATTAGCCTTTTCCCGACAAGGCGATATTAAGGTAGACCCATGAATTCAAAACTGCGAATTGCAATGATTGCAGTGCTCGGTTTCGCGCCTGTGATCTTCACCGGCTGCCAGACGTTCCAGCGAGCCAAGATGCTGTACCAGCCGCCGCCTCCGCCGCGAACACTGGGCAGCATCAACGACGAAGTCTGGATGACGCAAGAACGCAACGCCGAAGCCATCGACTTCGTTATCTATCAGCATGAATTCAAGATCAACCATGATCGCCTGAACACGGCTGGGATGGACCATGTCCAGCAAATCGCCGCGCGGCTTGCGAGTGGCCAGGATTTCCCCGTGATTGTTGAACGTAGTTTCTCGACCGTCCGTCCGTCGACGGAATTCAAATATCCAATTCATCCCAGCCCCGAACTGGATTTGAGACGGCGTGAAGTCATCGTCCATTCGCTGGTCGCTTTGGGAATACCCAACGCCGACGAACGTGTGGTTGTCGCGCCGCAATTGCGTCCCGGCATGAAAGCAACCGAGGCAGCGCGGGCCTACGCGATAGGATTCCAAAGCGGAGGGGGCCGGGGCGGCGGCGGCGGTGGCTTTGGCGGTGGATTCGGCAGGGCGGGCACCTTCTTTGGAGGGTTCTAGCGAGACGCGGCGTCAATACGAGCATTGGCTCGGTCGCCTTGAGTTGACTCAATGAAAAACAATTCGTGATCCAATAGAACCAACTCCGCCCAGTTTTGAAAAACTGCGGCGGGGTGCGTTTTTGCAACGTCGGGGCATTGAGAATTTGCCAAGCATAGTACTTCACAACAGATCGGTGAATGTTGTATGAATTCGCGACAGATTCGATTCGCACCTTTGTTACTCAGCATCGGCCTCGGCATGTCTGGTTGTGCCCGCATGGGAAATTTCATTCCCTGGACGGCTAAAACGGACGACCCGTCGGCCGCTTCGCAGTCTTTGGTGAATCATCGAACCTCGGATCGAGGAAATCCCATCGGCCGGAATCCGCCCGAATCCAAGGGCTTGGCTTTCAAGAATTGGGGCAAGAAATCACCCCAGTTTGAGTCCACCAATCAACGGATGGGTGAACGGCGCGACGTGAATGCTGACGAGCAACTTCGTTCTCATTTCGCTGTCGCCCGGCTGGCGGAGAAGCGAGGCGAGTACGAGAAAGCCAAGAGCATGTATCAATCACTGCTCAAGAGGCAACATGAGCAGCAACCGATTATTCATCGGCTGGGCGTCATCGCCGCCCGCGAAGGTAGATTTGAAGATGCCAATCAGTTATTTGATTCAGCCTTGCGCTCAGGACCGGCCAATCCAGAGATTCTAACCGACCAAGGTTATTGTTATTACATTCAAGGCGACCTTCCCGCCGCGGAACGTTCTCTACGGGATGCGGTTGCCATG
The DNA here is from genome assembly GCA_029259935.1 of Planctomycetota bacterium. Next base: position 4,412 of record JAJDEH010000095.1, on the reverse strand, counting down.
CAACCCCGCCATCCACGGGCGAACAACAATTTAGCGGTAGTCGTCGGCCTGCAAGGACGGTTTGATGAAAGCCTGAGCCTATTCCGCCGGATTAGCGACCTTCCCGAAGCTTACGCCAATCTGGCCTATGTATACACTCAGCGAGGTATGCTGGACGAGGCCTTTGAGACCTACAACAAAGCCCTCACGATGGACAATTCGCTGGAAGTCGCTGCCGAAGCATGGTTGCAAGTTGCCGAACTTCGAAAACAAAGAAATAAGGCCGCGGCCGAGAATGAATTGGCCGATGATGTCGCCGTTAATAGCCGTCCGAACGAAAGTCCCCAGCAACCGCGAGGCACGGATTTCGCCCGGCTGCCCACCGTGAATGCTGACGAAAGTCAACCACGGGCCGACTTCAATGCGTCAGATTTCGTGGAACCGGTGACCAATGTTCGTCAGGTGTCAGCGATCCGAGAACGTGGCGCTGGCAATCCCAACGCCCGCGCCGCGGTTCTTGAAGCGCCCGCGGACCAGTCGTTTCCTTCCAATCCTCAACAGTCATTCGAAGTGGTTCGGGGTCCAATCCCTCAGTCCACTGCCGTAAGTAAACTTGCACCCGTGGTCACCGCCGGCGAAGCGTCACGTCCAGATCCGCGGCCTCAACCCGCGGGAAACCCGGCGCATGAAACCAGCCATCCGGTCGGTGCTAAAAAGAACTCGCAGAGTGCCGCCGTGGAAACGGCGAACCAACTGCACAACCGGCCCATCATGCAAGGACTGCCCAACCCTTGGGCGCATGGTTCGATGCCGGTCCAAATCTTTCCGCACCGACGTCCGTCATGGACACCATCGGCCGCGGGGCAACCGGTGATCCCGCCCGAGTTTCCTCAGGCATCCAACTGAGCCGCTGAGATCCTACGGACCGGCGACCAATATCTAACGCTGCCGCGCTGGGTGGCGATGTGCGAGGTTTCCCGCAATAGGTAGCGGTCGTCACGGTCTGGCGAGCTTAGCTTTCCAAGACTAGAATTCATTCGCCGGGGTTCTCGTTATTGCTCGCCGAGTACCTGCCGTACTTATATCTCGCAATTCAACACACCTGGATACCGCCATGCAGCGATATGCAGTCGTGCAAGAGACGTTGGATCCAATTCCGTTCGATACGCTGCGAGAAGTTCTTGTCAGCCAGGGTGGGATGACTCGCGTGGATGCCGGCCATCTGGCTCGCAACAACAACGGCATCATTAGCGAGTTGCTGAGCGTCGATCAAGCCGCCAAAATCTGTGGCGCGCTGCGTTCACTGAACTTCACCGTTCGTGTTTTGCCTGCCGACAAACTGCCGCCACGGCGCAAGGGACATTTGACTCGCCGGCTGCAATTGCAAGACGATTGCTTGTTGATTCCCTATGGAGTGACGGAAGTGCTTCACCGGGTTCCTTGGGCAAGCGTCTTTGTCATTAGCGCGGGCCGCGTGGCGGAAACCAAGGAACGCCAAGTGGAGGTGGTGAAGTTCGACTTCGGCGATGACACGGCTTTTCCGGGTGCCGAGTTCGAATCGGAACGCTATAGCGAGTTTGTTCATGTTACCGAACTGCTGGCGGTTTCCGATGGCGGAAAAATGCTGCACATTCGCCTGCCAGCCCGAGGAATTAACTACGAACGAACTCTTGGTGCATCTCCCAAGGGTGGCTTCTTTGCAGCCTATCTGACGCTTCTTGAAACACTGATTGCCAAGTGCCAATGGGCGGTGGTCAGTCCGCAAACCTTGGAACTGCTAGAACATCGGCGGCGAAATCCAGAGACACGAACCGGCGACCACCATCAATTCGTGGAAGAACGCCGGTTCGTCGATTACAACCGCTGGCTGCTTCAACTGGCGATCATGCGCGAGCAAGGGTCGGCGAGTTGAACGCCGCATGGGCTAATTCGGCACGAACTGATTTTGGCCGCCAGACGAAGATTGGGCTGGCGCACTTCCCACGGATCCACCACCATACTGGCCCGTCGCCTGGTGTGCAGGTACCGACGATTGGCCAATCGGCGGCTGTGGATAGAGGTTTGGCGTTGAGTAGTTCACTGGGTAGTTGCCGAGCGGCGGTTGCTGTTGAGTTGGTGCTGGCGCTGGCTTCCCGTGAAATGGCTGTTGAGGTTGCGTATTCCGCGGAAATTGTCCGTTCGTTGCCTGAAACTGAGTCGGGCCGGACTGATGTCCAGCGCCGTTGAACGGTTGCTTCGGCTGAGCGTGGCCGAGTGGCGGTGTGGATTGGCCAGGTGCCGCCCCTTGAATTCCAAAGCCCGATTGATTCTGGGGCCGTGGTTGTTGGTAGGGAGGCTGCTGGTGGGTTTGCTGTTGATACGGCTGCTGTTGCTGATACGGCTGCTGCTGATGTTGAAAGCCAGCTTGCTGTGCTGGCGGCGATGGATACTGCGCTGGAACCGCGCCACCATAGGGCGGGTGAGCGGCCGGTGGATAAGTCGGCGGCGCGCTGCCCGCGACTTGACTATTGGCTGGTTTCTGCTCGTCACCGAGGCCGATCCCAAACAACCGCGATTGTGATCTCGTTCGACCGCTCTTGCGGCTAGGGAGCGTCGCCGAGGCTGCTGCCGATGTCGTCTGTGATGGCGTCCATCGTGGCGACTGGGACGAATGGGCCACGGCTTGAGCGGGCGGGCCCGTGGTCGGACTCTTCCGTGCCATGACACTGCCCAGCGACGGGTTGTTGGAATCATCACGACCGGTCAGTTTGCCAAGAAGCAGGGAGTTACCGCGTGTCCTGCTTCCACCAGGTCCAAGGGCAACTTCGGGAGCATCGTTGTCCTCGGATTTGCTAAACAGCTTTGCCAGTGAGGACTTTTTAGGGCCCGCGCCGAGTCCGCCTCCACCCGATTGACATCCCGTGGCACCCAGAATCGCAGAGACACACATCAAGGCGATTAACGTTTGATAGGTTGCAGTCGTCCGTGACATGATATGGCGGCCTCGGGTTACGGTTTGGGCGATGATCGACAACCCGCGCCGCGACAATGGTCGAAGCGCAGGAATAGCCCTGCCCCATGATGAATCTATCGACTGGCTCCATCCGTTATCATCAGTAGAATCCGTATGGTCCTAACCGCATCGCTTGCTAGCTCCCGCATCAACGCCCACGCTCAAAGACCAGGGCATTGGCTCGCGCCGCGTTACCTATCGGTGGACGGTACTCGTTACCTAGAGGTTGAGTGTCGCTCTCGACCTGACATACTGGGGCCTGGAACGTGGCGCGTCTGCCACCCATTACCAGCCGTGTCGCAAATCTAAAGTTGACGAACATGAGTGAACACACCGACGACTCTCCTTATAAATCGCCCGAGGCGGAATCGTCCCTTCCCGAGGGCTCGCTACTGCCAGAGGGCCCGACCCACGTTCGTTGGTTGATGTTCATGTTGGCTTGCGGAACTTCCTGGTTTCTCTACTTGCATCGCTATACGTGGAACTTCATCCGGCCAGAGCTCAAGGAAGAATACGATTTCAACAACACGCAGTTGGAGGGTTTGTTTACCGTTTTCAATTTTTCGTACGGCATGGGGCAAATTCCCAGCGGTGTCCTTTGCGATTTTCTCGGACCGCACGGATTCTTAACGGTGATCATCATTCTTTGGTGTCTGGTGCTGCCGTTGTTCGGCCTGACGGGCGGTTTCTACAAGCTGGCCGGTCTGCGACTGTTGTTCGGCGCGACGCAAGCCGGCGGCTATCCGGCTCTGGCCAACCTAACCAAGAACTGGTTTCCACGTCGAAGCCGAACGATCTTGCAGGGTTTCATCGCCAGCTTTTTCGGCCGCAGCGGCGGGGCCATGTCGTCCATTATCATGAGTACGTTGTTGATTGGCATGCTGGGATTTTCTTGGCGCTCGGCGCTGGTCGTGATGGCCTCGGCGGGAGTTGTATTCGCGGGCGGATTCTTTTTCTTGTATCGCAACCGGCCCGCCGAACATGCTCGGGTAAACCAAGCCGAGCGTGACTTGATCCGAGAAGGGGAAGTCGAATCCAAGGACGCGCCCGCCGTGCTGCCGGTGAGCCGCGTGCTAAGCAACCCGTCCATGCTGGTGTTCACGATCCAGCAGTTTCTCAATGCCGGCGCGGACTTTATTTATGTTTCCACGATGGGCAGCTATTTCATATCCAAGGACTACAACGCGGTGGCGGTTGGGTTGCTGGTTAGCTTGCCGCTGTGGGGCGGAGCGATTGGCGGAGTGGTTGGCGGGTTCGTGAACGACGGCTTGATCCACTTGACCGGCAGTCGGCGCTGGTCGCGCAGCATCGCTGGTTTCTCCGGGAAGTTCTTCGCGTGTATTTTCATGTTCGTGGCAATTGCGCAGACCAGCGGCGTGGCGGCGGCCTGGGTGCTGTTTGTCGTCAAGTTCTTTAGCGACTGGACGCAGCCAACCGTGTG
>JAJDEH010000094.1 GCA_029259935.1 Planctomycetota bacterium | reverse complement strand
GCTACGGAAACCGAACATCCAACTCTGGAAACCGCTCCCTCATGAATCGCAGGGCCAATACTGTATGGCAGTGGTTGACGTCTGGGTTTTTCTCTGTCGGACATGAGCAGCCGATGTATACATCTTGGTGGGTGGCGAGTTCAGCCAGATCGTTGAATGGCCTTTCGTCGCCGTCGAACCGGGCATCCAGAGTTTGAAGGTACTCGGCCTCGAATGTCGACCATGCTGCCGGGGTCGGGTCCGCAAGATACTCGGTGACGATCTCGGCTGCTGGGCGCAGGCAGTGCCGCGTGTGCTTTCTTGTGTCCTTCCTGATTCCGTCGGGCAGTGGATCGTGGGCTGGACGTTTGCCACGGTGCATTTTGTAGCGGGCGAGCATGTTGGTTCTCCTTCCCATTATGCGGCCAGCGGCAACCCTTCGTAACGGCTGGCAAAGGCTCGGTAGGAGGATATAGAGGAGAGCAGCGATGAAAAGCCAACACCACGAAAAAGAATTGGCGGATCCGCACCGAGCAGGGCGTGCAGTTCATCGGGGCTGAACATCCGTGGACCGTTTTTGATTCTCGCCTCACTCAGGACACGTTTCGATGGGCGCTTGAAAGTTGGCCCGAATCGCATGGGCTGTTCAATCAGTCCTGCATCATAGGCGAAAGAAACGGGACCACGTGGCTTGGCGATGTCGCATCGTAACTTCCCAAAGTCGTAACTTCCCAAAGTCATCGCTACGAAGGTCGTCCATACGTCTGTTCTTTCCAAATGCGTTGACTACGCGCGAGCAAGTAGCCCGGTAATCAGCAAACGTGCGAGGGGTGATTTCTCCCGCTTCGAGTTGCCGCTGCTTCGCCATAAGAAAATGGTTGAGCAGATCACGAACAGCAACACCATCTTCTGGTGTCGAACGTGGTATCCGGCCGGCAAACAAATCGTCGCGCTGTTCGAGATATCTGTCGAGCGCGGCACTTGGGTCATCCCAGGGCCCGAAATAGTAGAGCTTGCCGTGTGTTTTCTTCGCCCAGCGTCCCGTCGCATGTGCGTAAAGTGGAAATTCGGGGTACGGTTTAGTTGGTTTCCCAAAGCCTTTTTTTGCGATATCATTCTTCACTGTATGTTGGCTCCATGGTCACTTCGAGGACACCAGGCGTCAAAAGTGGCGTCAAGCGAATTCTAGAAGCCGCTTTCGAAGAGGCAAAACAGTGAAGTGCCGCAACAACTTGGCCCCGGTAGCTCAGGGGATAGAGCAACGGTTTCCTAAACCGTAGGTCGGAGGTTCGAATCCTCTCCGGGGTACTTTGCCAGCCAGCCGGATCGCACCCGATTCAAGTCGATTGCCTTGGAGATGTCTTTCAACGCCAGCGTCGCTTCTCCTTGACCAATCCAATACAGGAAAGCTCTCTGTTAATAGGCATCGGCAAAGCCAGGCGCGACCTCAATCGCCCGGGTGATTTCGGCCAGGTATTGCCTTTCCATATCTGGCATGGCTGAAATGCTCCGTCCTCGCTCGGCAAGCTGATTTGGGCTTTTTGACTTGACGTTGCCGCGTGAAAACTGTTTCAATGGGCGCGTCTCGCGAAGGTAATCGGTGGCCGCTGATGGTGATGGCGTCTAAACTCGACCCGCCATTCCTCTTCGTCGGACGGACAAATGAGATTGGCCGGTTTCTTTCCACATGAGTCGTGAATGGAAGCCGGCCTTTGTCGTCATGGCATTTCTGTCGGGCAAGTGGCACTAATGGGAACGTCGCGGACCGAACATTAGTCGGGCATCTGAAACGTGTTTCTTAAACTTCGCAATGCGGAAAATCAAAACAAAGCCGTGTTCACCGCATTGCCGTAGAAAGATCATTTATCGAATGATGCCGACTCAATCCTGGCACTTGCCGGGTTCGATTGCCTTGATCCGCGGCAACAATGACCCCACTTTCTGAAGCGACTCCGCGAGCGCGCCAGAGAAAGAGGAGTCGCGCAGGAGCTTTTGGCGTTGAATTTGCACTCTACTCGTCATACGATGATGCAATTGACACCTTTGATGAATCCTACTTTGGAGCGATAAAACGGTTGGCCCGCAATAAGCCCCCCCCAAAAGAAAAGTCAAAGCCAGCGAGCTTCAAAGACTTGGATCTTTCTGACGAGATGATGGCCGCGCTGAAAAAAGCCGGTTATGAAGAGCCTACCCCGGTTCAAGCTGGACTCATTCCAGAAGCCTTGGAAGACATCGATGTCGTCGGCCAAGCACGCACGGGAACCGGAAAAACGGCGGCTTTTGCCATTCCGATTCTGGAGCAGCTTGCCCCGCGTCGGGAAATCCCCGACCCTCAGGCACTCGTTCTCGTTCCCACCCGCGAATTGGCGGTCCAAGTCCGAGACGAAGTCATCAAGCTGGGGCATGGTCAATCCATGTCGTGTGTGGCACTTTACGGTGGCAAACCGATTCGGGGGCAGATCGAGAAGCTGCGGCGGGGTGTCCAAGTTGTCATCGGAACTCCAGGCCGCGTCTTGGATCATATTGGACGCAACTCTCTCAAGCTGGATGACGTGTGGTGCGTTGTGTTGGATGAAGCAGACCGGATGTTGGATATCGGCTTTCGACCCGACATCGAAAAGATCTTGCGCCGCTGCCCCCGGGACCGCCAGACATTATTGCTGAGTGCGACCGTTCCGCCGCCGATCCAGCGCCTGGCGCAGCGCTACATGCGCGATCCCAAGATGCTGAACTTTTCGCCCAAGGAGATCTCGGTCGAAACGATCGAGCAGTTTTATTTCACGGTCGATCATGAGCGAAAATTCGACTTGCTGGTCCGCCTGTTGGAGCGAGAAGATCCCGGCCAAGCCATTATATTCTGTCGTACCAAGCGCGGTACCGAACGCATCTACCAGCGTCTTTCCAAACGCATGAAGCAGGTGGCCTGCATTCATGGCGATATGCAACAAGGGGCCCGCGACGGCGCGATGAGCCGGTTTCGGGAAAGCAAGGTGCGAATTCTTGTCGCCACCGACGTGGTGGGGCGTGGGATCGACGTAACCGGAGTGTCGCACATCTTTAACTTCGACATTCCTTCGTTCTGCGATGACTACGTGCATCGGGTCGGCCGCACCGGCCGGATGGGCCGCGAGGGCGTGGCCTACACCTTTGTTACGCCCGAAGAGGGCATCGAATTGACGCGCATCGAACAACGTATCAATGTCCTGCTGAAACGGGGTGAAATCACCGGATTCGATCCCACGCCTCGCGCGGCACCCGCGAATTCCGATGAAGAATCCGACGGGCCCAAACCACCGCCCGCGCTGTCATCGTCTCGCGGCCGCCAAAAGCGATACCGGCGCGGATTGTAAGGTGGTGGCCCGCCGATTCCCGCTGTGCCGCTAGCAAAGAAGCGATGACAATACTGCTGATTTGCGGTTGACGTAAAAAACGGGATTCTGGTAGTAACCCTCCGCCCAAAGAAATCTGGGGCAAAGCGGCATTCGTCCGCGCGGTTCCGCAAATTCAACGGCCACTCTCCTTCTAATCCATCTCTTCGGGATGGATGCGATGCCAAGTTGTCGGGCGGAGCCTGGATTGGAGCAGATTACTTCCAAGTTGGTTCCACGGTGATCATCAAGCCATGAATCGCGCCGCTACTTCGGATAAAAAAAACATGAACCGGGCAGGTTACCGAGTTCGCTTCACGGCTCTATCGCTGTTGGTGATCTTCGTGGCGGTGTCCGTCGGCTGCCAGCAGGGCGTCTATCGGCCCGGCAGCATTCCCGGCAGCTACAACGCTCCACCGCCCGTCGACGCGCAGTCGATGAATCTGTCCGCGCTGGGCGGCACGAGCCGGGCGAGCAACATTATCTATCCTGGCGACGTCTTGGACGTGTACGTGCAGACGGGTGTGGAAACGGA
>JAJDEH010000093.1 GCA_029259935.1 Planctomycetota bacterium | reverse complement strand
GGCCGATGACGTGGAGCAGCGAAAAGTGAGCGCGAACGATATGCGCCGGCGGTGACATCTGCTGAGGAAGAATTCCAAAGTCGCGGAAGGGGTCTGGCTGGGCCGGCATCATTCCTCCAAGTCACGAGCATGCCTTGCTTGGTTCGCCCGTGAGTCCATTCCAGCGGTAGCCAGCTTGATGATCCCAAAGTCGGGACAAGCACGGAATGAAAGTGGGATTTCCGTAGCCTTCAATTGTGATATCCATTGGGCCAAGATCGGCGTAAAACTCCGCGATGGCATCAGCAAGCGGAATCTTGCCCATCCATTCTGATGAATCCTGCCGCTGACAAGTGCCGTGCAATTCGAGCAGTTCACGAACACGCGTTAATCCGACCATAGGAGTCCCGCAGCTCTAACCGAATGCCTTGTTATCCAGCAATTCAGGGCGAGTAGACCGGATCAAGTGCGGGAAGGTGATGATCGCCACGAAGTATTTCGCCGCCTAATCGTTCGATTTGGAATGCACGTGTCCACCTGTTATTCGACCGCAAGCCATGCGCGACCTGAGTGACCGCATTGATTAACCCATACATCGTGAAGTCCGCGGCATCACTGAACGCTGTTTGAATATCTGATTGTTCATCGTCGTCTATGAGACCCTGTGCGGAAAGGTGACACAACAATTCATAAGGCGTGATGACCATTTGTTGAGTTGTAGCACGAAATCGGGCGAGATCAATATCGAGGCCATCCGCGCTGAATGAGCGATTGATGACTGCCGTGATATTGTGGCGCCATTTGGTGGGTGGACGATCAGCGGCGGAAATCGTGAATGACTGGCCCTTTTCGCATTCGAGCAACGCACCATTTTCACAAGTCACGCGAAATGTGCGGGCGCACGCCAATGTTTCTGATTCGGCGTTTTCGAAGTTTTGCAGAAAGAACCCGGCGTTCATTTTATCGCCGACATCAAGATCACGGCCAAGATCTTGCGCCATGACCGCGAGGTGAAGTCGGCCGTTGTGTTCGCGGCAATGATCGATGGCGAAATTCCATGGCAAGTCTCGAAGGGTATCGACGACGTGGTTCAGTAATTCGAGGTTGTCGATAGCGTTTCGCGCGACGTTGCGTTTGCGGGAATTGAGGACATTGCGAATATCGGGGCAACCAGCGTATTTAGCTTCGCGGGAGAAGGTTGGAAACGGCAGCAGTGCATAGTTCATGACGGTCTCCCCAGGCTAACCAACATTCTCAAAAGTTCCGAATAGTTCGCGCTTGCAACGTTGAACCTTGGGTTCATTCTGCATGATTCCGGGCAAGTGTCAAACCAAATTGCCGATTCGAGATGCGATCGCTGTTATCAAGAATCTGTACACATGCGGAGGTCATTACCCCGTTGGGAGCGATCGGATACTGTCGCTCGACTTGCCCGACGAACGGCGGCCTTTCCCAAAGGGTTGCATCAGGAGTTGCATTTCGCGTGTCTGCACCGCTGCCACCGCGAGAGGCCTTCGTCCATTCAGTTGTGATGCGTTGAACAACGAGCATCGGACATCATTTCCGACCGCGAGTCTTGCGGCATAACGAATGGCGTTCAATCCGGCTGCTTTGAGACGATTTGATCATGCGTCAGTGTTTAAGGCCCAATCGTGCCGCGGCCATCTTAACGAATGGCGAAGGTGATTCGCAAACAGCGGCGCTGTCCCAACTTTTCAGCCGCGTTTCTTGAACAGACGACTTAAGCTTCGGCTCAACGACTCGCGAAGTCAAAGCCTTACTTGTTAACCAGTTTTGTCAGTGGTCACGAACAACACAGGGCCGTCCTCGTCCAAAAAGGGGAAATAGATGTCTGTAATCGCCAGTGTAGCGAACGGTCGATATGGTTCGACCGATTGCGGATCAGGGATCAACGGCCATTCAATATGATCGACTACGTCGTATGAGTGAGCAAGGCGATACAGTGTTTCGCGAAGGAATGAGCTTACCCCGCTGTTTTCGGCGGGAATCTGCCAGTCGACGTCTTCAAGGAGTACAGCAACACGGTCCGTATTCGCCGCTGCCGAATTGAAGTCGTCCGAGGACACCCGTCGCACGCGAATTGGTTTCTTCAACTCTGGGTCGTCGCTGAACTGGGAATAAGCATCGAGCCCGGTTTGGAACAGATGGACTGCAGATTCTTCAGAGAGTTTCGGTGTGTCTGCACGGCATAGGAATCGCATTTCAATTGCGCGATCAGCCATCTGCTGACCGACCGGCAACACTTCGAAGCAACGATGCAGTGCATCATCCGACAAGTCCCAAGTCACGAAGTGCATTCGGAAATCGCCGTAGGGATCGTCGTAGGCAGCTTCGAAGTCGAATGACGAATCTGGGCCGATTTCAGCATCTAGGATGCTGTGCCAATGGCGTAACCAAGAACGTCGACGATCTTCCAAGGCCACAGGTTCCTACTGGCTAACGATTAGGATGACGCGGTCGTGATTCAGCGTTCCGAGCGAAGCGAGCCAGACCGCTAGTTTCGACTCGCGTTCTTCCTTTTGTTAGGTGGCGGAATCGTCCCGCCAGTCCATGATTCCCCATCATGAGTCAAACCACCATAGAAATTCCAGTTTACGTCAATTTTGTTAAATGCCAACAACCGGACGATTGGCCGTCGAGGATTCTCGGGTGTACCATGCGTCCACATCAGGTTGACTGATGCTCGATGGCGTCCGAGGGATCTCGCTGGAACCGCAATTCTCACCGCTAGTTTCCGGTTGGTGATCTTGTATGGAACGTCAATATTGTCGAAGGTTTGATCTTGATTGCGTTTGAAACAACAGCACCAGTCAAGTTCCGGAAGACCTGATCGGCTGTACGATGTGCCCCCATAACCTGACGGCCAAGCAAATTCTCTGTCGTGAATCAGCAATCGTGTCTGGTGCGGCCTGAGCCATTTGGAGCACGGGCCCATCAAGAGATAAAGATCGCGAGTGGACTCGGATGCCTCGAACCGTCGATTGATGTCGCCTATCGCGACGTTTAGAACCGCGGACCAGAGTTGCAAATCGTCGTCATCCTGAAGATGTGGCGAGAGATCGTTCAGGATTGTCTGCATATCACATTGCCGTGCGAGAAATGTTGGATATGACAGAGACACGCATGACGTACAGAGGTTCGGCCAAGCCACCTAACGAATTGCGATCCATCCGACTGCTTAGAGACGGATAGATCGTGCGTTGAACTTCGCCGCTTCGCGAGGGAGAGGGCTCTATGCGGATTCCGTACGACCGCGCGGTGGAATTAGAAGCTGGCGGCGACGACAATGTGACGCTGTACGACAGCTCGGAGGAGAAACGGGGACGGGTGACCTGTCCCCGTTTCCCTTCTGTCGATGCTCGCCCCCAAATCCCCGCCCATGGCGAAACCCAATCCGGAGTCAGCCGCACCGGGCCCGAAAAAGCTGCCAGGCACATTTTTCTTCCGAGCCTATCGGATTAGTCCGAAGTGGATTCTCTCGACAGTTTCGTGACGGCGCGGGCACTTACCAAGCAAGGTAGGATCACAATCAGATAAAGGCCCGCGGACAAAACGACAGTGAAACTGAAACCATAGTCAATGTAGTCTGGAATATTTTGAAACATACCCAAGCCCCAAAAAGCCGCCAGAGCGTAGTTCCCGAACAAGACGAAGCTGATACCAAACCTATTGAATTGAGTAACGAGGGAGACTATTGCGACCAGCAGTAGGCCGTAGACGCCAACTTTAGTGGACTCGCTGGGAGATTGCATCCTCGTCATGAGAAGAACCCAGCCACAGCCGACGAGGATTTGGACAAGGGATGTGGCGACGATCAAAATGCGGGTGCCATTCATTGATGATGAACTTTGCCTACGTCGAGGGCTCTCGCAGGTTTGAGATCGTTGCTTATTCTCGCACCCTGCGGCCAGGCACCGGGGGGTCGGGCGCTTCCGACCCAATACTGTTCGGCACCAGATTCATATTGGTTACTGCGAAGCGGACGATTCTCAGTGTATCGTTGTCTGCCGTGGAGAAGCAAGCCAGTTGTGGCGGGGCGGCGGACGCACAAAATGACCTGGGCGGTTAGGACACACCGCCAGCGACCGGCCGAGCAGCGTTCGGCAGCCACGCGGATGGACAGCCACAAAAATCGCAAAAAGACGCAATGAAAACTGCTCGCTCTGTCTTCTTGGGTTCTTGTGTTTTTTGTGGCCAAGAACTCCTGACGCACTCCAGTTCGGACACGTCTCCCATTCCAGCCTGCCAACGAGCAACCTCCGGGAAGAGAGCGGGAAGCGTTTCCCATAGCCAAGCCCGTCCTCGCGGCCACCGGGCTTCTTGAATGCAGGCCTTGACCTTTGGCTCGAAGACTCGCGAAGTCCAAGCCCTACCGTTATCCGTCTTCGTCTTGCCTGAATCCTGAAGCAGCTTGTGAGCCTGCACGAGTCCCGAGATCAAAACCACTACGCAACATGAAGCACGTAGCGCCAATTCTTGGTGGTTCTAAATGTCTGAAACATACTCGAATTCAAACGGGCCAATCATAATCGGATCTTTTGGCCGCTTTCTCTTGAATCTTCGTGGCTGGTAGTCGTCCCAAGGTACCAGTAGCGCCCAGTACTCAGACCAAGACATGGACTCGAACGCCCTAGCGAGGTGCGTCAGGTTCCAAGGATCAGAGCCACCCATTTCACACATGTCTTCGTCGTAGTTGAGGCATGAAAACCCAAAGGCTTGCTCAAGCCAGTCGAAGGACAGATTCGGATGCTTCTCCAAGAACAAGAAGTGGGAAAGGATGATCGTATTACCCGAAGTCATTTTGAATCGGCCGAACTCGACGCCCGGGCTCGTCCCTATTTGCACGCCACCTGTTCGATTGTCACGTCGACGCTGGCGGCCCGTGGTGCAGCCATGAGTGATGAAACATGTTGAACTGAGCCGCGTAGCTGTTGGCGGCTGGCTATTTGGGAATTGTAGCGATCCGATGGGACCGGCGAAAGTTTGCCGGCGGCCGACAGAGGGCGTCGAGACCGTCGGCCGGCGTCAGGAACTGGATGTAGGCGCGCTCGCTTTGATCAGCCGACGTTTTCCGTGCTTGGACGGACAGCCACGAAAAGCACAAATAGACACCAGAAAAACTACTCGCTCCATCTTTGTGGATTTTTGTGTTTCTTGTGGCCAGGAAATCCGGAATCCTCCAACGCGGACACGCCTCGATATCCACCACACCAATAAGCGCTCTCGCATCAAGCGGAAGCGTTTCCCATAGCCGAGTCTACCTGTCAGTTCCCACATACGAGTTTCGAGGCCTGCTCAACGTCCACTCGCGTTACGGCCTGCACGCTCGCTGACTCCCTAACCGGAGCCTTCTCCTGAATTGCTTTCGCTATTGAGCTGTGATATTACTCAACCACCTGTATCCTCTGGCCACATTCCACGTGAACGCCGAGCTGGAAGTTCTGGGTATCATTCTTGTGAAATCGCATGCCGCACCCTGGACACTTAATCCAACCATGTGGATTGGGCGCTGCTTCCGGCGGCACAACTTCAATGCCGCCCATCCAATCGTCCTCTGCGTCGCGACAATTCGGGCAGTATTTCACCTCTCGAGCGTTGACGGGGACGCCACGGTAAGGAAAGGAGGCTTGACAGTTGCTGATCCAGTCATCGAGTTCCCGTTGTCGAAGTAAGTCTTTGAGCGTCCGCGTTGGGGACGTGACTGTAGTTATTTTTTGCCCGTGAACTTGGCATAATTCCGGATACGGTTGCAGCGTTACTTCATGGTCGTTGAGTCTGAAGGGAAAGTGAATCCACGGAAGAACGCGTACGACGGCATCATCATCGCCCCATTGCGCATCAAGATAGGGCAATGGATTTGCGGCAAGGTTCGTCCATGTCACATCGGGGAAGGTGATAACATCACCATGTTCCGGGTCAATGCAACCGAATCGTTTTAGCGCAACTATCCAGCACAGTAAGCCTTCGGTATCGTAATCTTCGGACGCAGCAACGAGGTCGTAAACATCGGATTGGTAAAGGCCATCCAAATCCGAGTACGGATCATCAATTATCGACTGGCATCCCGGAAACGTCGTAATTGTTGTGAGGGAAAGGTCAGTGTCGCGTTTGAGTTTGATGCGACCAATGTCCGAGTTCTCCGCGTCGTATTCGAGTTGGCGACAGGAACCGAGAAACGCAAGCAAGTCATTTGGCAGATCGGCGGTCATATCGGTGTCTGCGCGAGGGTCTTGAGACATAAAGAACATTATCAAGACTTCTGTATAATCGACGCTTCTTTATTCCGATAGGTCGAAGTCTCCTCTGCTGCAAGAGGTTAGGAATCTGATGCGGCGGCGACAGATGTCGATTCGAGCCGAAGACGCGTGCATCCAGTGGATCGAAGACTTTCTACGCTTTCAGCGCGACAAAGCGGGGCAGTGGCGACATCCATCCGAGATGGCCAGTGATGAGGTAAACCAATATCTCACCTTTCTAGCCGTTGAAGGAAAGGTCTCGGCAAGCACTCGGAATCAGGCATGCTCAGTCTTCCACCCGCGCGCGGAAGGACAGCCACGAAAAGCACAGAGGAGCATGAAAGGGGACATTGAAAGCGCCGGGATAAACCGGTTTGAAGTTGGGAATGAAAGAGTCCTACAAAGAAGAGTTAGCCCCTCACTTTGGCCTCAATCCGTACGCTGGAGACGGTAACGTCTTGGGTGTAGCATCGGTCAGAGGTACAGGCAGGCTGGGCATATGGAGCTCCGAAATCCTCACTTTCGTGTGTCGACCTTGTAATGTCATGGGGAAGACAA
>JAJDEH010000092.1 GCA_029259935.1 Planctomycetota bacterium | reverse complement strand
CCAGCGACAGCACCGGCGTGGCCTCGATCGGCATCGGCCGACGCATGTTGCTTGGCGGCTTTTTCATGTGTGGCTTTTCCGCGATGGTCTTCCAGATTACCTGGACACGCGTGGTGTCCATGACCATCGGCTCGACAAGCTACGCCTTTGCCTTGATTGCGGGAGCATTCATCCTTGGATTGAGTCTGGGCAGCTTGCTGTTGGGTTGGATCGGCGACCGCAAATGGGGTGGTGTCGGCCTGGGCGTGATCACGTGTTTGATCGGATTAACTGGCATGCTGACGATTCTGCCTCTTGGCGGGCTGCCGGTCTGGGTCACGATGACATTCAACAGCGAAGCTGGCGCGGCACTTCCGTGGCAGTTGTTCTTGTGGACTTTTCTCATCTTCCTGTTGCCAACTATCGGGATGGGATCGCTGTTTCCGATTCACGCGCGGCTTTCCGCGAGCGGGCTCAAACAGGCTGGCCGCGGCGTGGGCGACACTTACGCCGCGAATGCGGTGGGCACGATCCTGGGCGCGATCGGGGCCGGTTTCGTGATGGTGCCCATGGTCGGTTTGCGGGCAAGTATCCTGCTGGCGGGTGCCCTGTATGTGATCGTCGGTGCCGTCTATTTGCTGCGTTGCCCGACTGGCTGGACCACGCGCCGCCTGGGCCTCACCGCCGCGCTGCTGTTCGCCGCGATCGTGTCGGGCCTGGTGCTGCCGCGATGGGACAAGTCGGTACTGACCAGCGGGCCTTATGTTAACGCTCGCCATTTTGTTCAACAAACGGGCACGGCCGATGGCATTCGTGAACGCATGCAACAGGAAATCGTGTTCTATAAGGAGACCGAAGCGGATGTGGTGACCGTCGTGGATCGTGCCGACGGACGGCGCGATCTGGTGATCAACGGCAAACTGGATGCAACCAGTTTTCATTCCAATCAGAATTGGCTCGGCCATCTGCCGGCAATGTTGCATCCCGACGCCAAGGACGCACTACTCATCGGCCTTGGCAGCGGCAGCACGCTGGGCAGCTTGGCCGCTCATGCAAACATCCGCTCGATTGACGTGCTTGAGATTTCGCCCGGCGTGGTCGAGGCGGCCACGGACTACTTCGGCGAGTACACCAACAACGCACCGCGAGATTCTCGCGCGAACGTGATGATTGGCGACGGACGATTGCACCTGCGCTACACCGACCAACGTTACGACATGATCGTGTCGCAACCGTCGAATGTGTGGGTCATCGGTGCGTCCGCCCTCTTTACGCGGGAGGGCTTTCTTGCGATGCGAAAGCAACTCGCGCCAGGCGGAGTTGCCTGTGTGTGGGTACAGACCTTTAACATGCCAAGCGAAAATATTCGGCGTCTCGCCGCCACCTGGGCCGACGTCTGGGCTCATCCTTCAATCTGGCGGTCCCAGGGTGCGTTGCTGTTCATCGGATCCTCCAGCGAGTTGCGGATTGACTTGGAACGAATGCAGGGGAAATTTTCCGATCCGGAATTGGGGCCACTATTGTCACGAATCGGTTTGCACTCCCCCTCGCAGTTCATGCAAGCAATGGTCGCCGCCGACGAAGGCGTCAGGGCATTTTCGGCGGGAGCGATCATCAATACCGACGACAATTCACGGATCGAATATGACACGCAACCAAACGCGGTGGTCGCCGATCAGTCACACATCATCGACAAGCAACTGCGCCGCCATGCGGCGGACCAGCGACGACATTTGAAGATGCGCTGAGATTCTTCCGCTGCCCATTCTTCCGCGACACCTCTTTCGCAACACCGTGGTCGCTGGTCCCTGACCCGCGCGCTATCCGCTGCCGACCTTGTCGCGTACAATTCCACGTCGCGAATTCCTGATTGATTATTGAAGAGAGTCTGTATTGCATGTTACCCATTCTGCCAAACTCCGTATGTTACACAGCAACGAGTGCGCCGCTTCCGTTCGACGAGAAATCGGCGAATCCGACACCAAAAGAAGGTTATCGCGGGCGGTAGGGAGAGCTGGGGAGACTAGGGGGGACTCGTTGAAATCAGCTCGCGATTGGAATGCTTGCAAAGCTATTGATATTTGGCAACTGGCGAGTGCTTCCTTTTCATTTTTTGACGGAACGAAATTGAATCTTGAAACTCCTATCACGAAAATCATGAACGATCATCAACATCAACCCGCCTGGCAACTTTGCTGTCCGGTTCCGTTGCCGTCGGACGGCGAACGCGTCACCTTGGCTCACGGCGAGGGTGGACGTTTGACTCGCAAGCTGATCCGTGATGTGATTGTTTCGCCTTTTGAAAACGACCTGCTGTTGCCGCTGGATGATGCCGCTCGGCTGCCGGCGGTCGACGGTCCGCTGGCCATGACGACGGACAGCTTCGTCGTGTCGCCGCTCTATTTTCCTGGCGGTGATATTGGGTCGCTGGCCGTGTATGGAACGGTTAACGATCTGGCGGTCGGCGGCGCGCGGCCCTTGTACTTGACCTTGTCACTCATCTTGGAAGAAGGTCTGCCGCTATCGGTACTCGGCGACATCATCGGGCGCGCGGCCAGCGCGGCGGCCGACTTGGGAATCAAAGTGGTCGCCGGCGATACGAAAGTCGTGCCGCGCGGAGCGGCCGACGGAATGTTTATCAACACTACCGGCCTTGGGCAGTTGATGCAACCAGCCGCTCCGGGTCCGGCGGCGCTCGCCGAAGGCGACGCGCTGCTGGTGACTGGGCCGATCGGACGGCATGGAATCGCCGTCTTGTGTGCTCGTGAGGAACTGGCGCTCCAGCCGCCGCCCCTCAGTGACTGTGGTCCTTTGGTCGATGCCGCCGGTTTGCTGCGTGAATGCGTGGGCACGCGGTTGCGTTCCATGCGCGACGCCACGCGTGGCGGCGTGGCGGCCGTGATGCATGAATGGTCCGAGTCGTGTGGCCTCACACTTGCGCTCGACGAAGCCGAAATTCCCGTGTCGCCGGACGTCCGCGGCGCATGCGAATTGCTGGGGCTTGATCCGCTGCACATTGCCAACGAAGGCACGATGGTTGTCGCCGTCGAGGCCGGCGCGGTGGGCGACGCGGTGGCCGCGTTGAGATCGCTGCCGGCGGCCTCGCAAGCGGCTCGGATTGGCACGGTGACCGCTCGGCGGGCCGCGCCCGTCACGGTGCGCCGCACACTCGGGCCCGATCAGCCGCTCGACGATCCGCTCGGCGCGCCGCTGCCGCGAATTTGTTGACGCACGACAACAGAACTTGAATTGGATCTTTGACAATTTGGAATGATGGCCCCCGATTTGACAGCGGATTTGCACCGAACTTATACTCAATCGCGAAGATGAAATGCCGACTTGTCCAAGGATCTTGAAATGAAAACGCGTTTGCTCATGACTTTGTTGTTCTGTATCCTGTGCCCCGTCATTGTCGGCAATGCCGCTGAAAAAGCGAAGAAGGATGATTCCAAATGGACTCAGTTGTTCAACGGCAAGAACCTTGACGGGTGGAAGATCAAGATCAAAGGCTACGAGCTAGGCGAGAATCATGGCGATACGTTTCGTGTCGAGGAGGGACTGCTAACGGTTGGATATGACAAGTACGATAAATTCGATAGCAAATTCGGTCACATTTTCTACGAAGAGCCATTCTCTCATTACGTGATTCGGGTCGAATACCGGTTTGTCGGCGACCAAGCGCCGGAAGGTCCGGGTTGGGCGTTTCGTAATAGCGGCATCATGGTACATGGACAATCACCGGAAAGCATGGAGAAAGATCAGGACTTTCCCAATTCGATCGAAGTCCAGTTGCTCGGCGGCAAGGGCAGTGGCGAGCGGCCGACGGCCAACCTCTGTACCCCGGGAACGCATGTCGTCATGGACGGCAAGCTATGGAAGAAACATTGTCTCAATTCAAAGTCGAAAACGTATCACGGCGACCAATGGGTCACGGTCGAAGTGGAGGTTCGGGGCGGTGACGTCGTCAAGCATATGATCGACGGTAAGGTCGTGTTGGAATACACTAAGCCCCAACTGGACGATGGCACGATTCTTCGTCAAGGTTCCATTTCGCTGCAGGCCGAAAGCCACCCCGTTCAGTTTCGCAAAGTGGAACTGCGAAAGCTGAAGGATTGAGACGGCGATTTTCCGTTTCACTCGGCGGGAGCCAGTGCGGGAACGCCTTTGAGGTATTTGGCAACGTGGTCGGCCGCTAGGTCTTGCCCCGCTTCGTTCCAGTGATCGTCATCGCCCTTGAGATGCAAACTGGCCGGGTTGTTGTTTTTAAACACGTCGAACAAGTTGACGAATGAAATGCGATTCTGGCGACAAATTGTCTCGACGATGCCGGTCAGGTTGCGCGGCTTATAGTCGGTCGGTAAATGCGAAAAGTCCTGAAAGTTGGGGCTTGCTTCGGTTGTCATCTCACGCTTCGACGGTTGAACCAAAACCACGAGAGGAATTTGTCTCGAACCGGCCAGATCTCGCACCTGCCCTAGAATTCGATCCATGAGTTGAATCTTCGCAACCGACTGCTCGTAGTTTGGAAACAGGGCCACATCATAATCGTAGTGGTCCGCGAAGATCGAATAGGCGGGCGGTTGCCGATTTTTGTAGATGGCATACTCATTCTCGGCAATATTCAAATACTCTTCCAGCAATCGATCTAGGTCCAACTTGGCACCGCTTCCCGGAGAGCCCGCACCTTTCGCTCGCAGGCTCTGGCCCAGTTGTTGGCAGGCCCAAACAAGTCGCGAAGATCTAAGGACGCCTCGCGAGGCATAAGCCTGTTGAAATTCCTGAAACGTCTTATCGATTTGTCGGGGATGCGAACTGGGGATAAGCCGACCGGCCGCATCGAGTTCAAATAGGCGGTTGCGCATCAAGTCGCCGAAATCGTTGTCGGCAAAAATGTGGAAAACGACAAGGTCCGGCTGATACTGATCGATCTCTTCGCTCAGTTTCAGCAGGCTCTGGTCAGGACCAAAGCCAACAACGCCCGCGTTGACAACTTCAATGTCCTTGCCCGACTGGGCCGACAGTTTCTCTTGCAGCCGGAACACAAAGGTGTCTTCGAGTTTGGAGAATCGCGCCTGGATATTCGAGTCGCCGTAGACCATGACTCGATAATCATGACCGTCGTTCAGTTCGGGGCCGCGAAATCCGTCGCGGTTCGATTTCCAAGTGACGACTTGTCCGCCGTCTTCTTCGCTGCGGGGGTAGCCTTTCTGGATGTTCGGCTTGAGCGCGAGCAGATAGCGGTCATTAAACTCATACGCCAGCGACTCGCTCTTCTGCAACTCCATCTTGTCGGGATGAAGAGGATAGGCGAGCCGCAACACGCCCTCGATCGCGCCGAGCAGCGCCAACGTCGCAAGCAAGATAATGGCGACGCGCAGTGTGCGCTTATACTTCGTAATTCGCATGAGGTGAAAAAAGAAAAATGGCGTTTGGCAACGACAACACAAGCCATGATGCCACGGGAACACCCATTGGGCAACCAAGACGTTGCCATCTTCCGCCGTGTTGAGACGGAGGGAATTGTTGACGAACGGTGCGCATGCCGTCAGAAAAAAGAATCTCGAAGCCGAACTGTAAGCCGGGTTTTGTACTCGCCGGAGCGAGTGACAGCCATTTATCTAGGACGCCGATTGCTCGACGCCTCCAGCAGCCTACCCGGGAGTTGTGGCGGGCCGGACCGACCCTTACTCCCTGCTTGGCCTTGCTCCGGGTGGGGTTTACCAAGCCAACCGGGTCACCCCGGTTGCTGGTGCGCTCTTACCGCACCTTTTCACCCTTACCTGTGCCGCCCGGAGGCGGCCATCGGCGGTTCGTTTTCTGCGGCACTTTCCCTAACCTCACGGCCGGTCGGCGTTACCGACCACCCTGTCCTGCGGAGCCCGGACTTTCCTCTCGCCTGACGTGCGCGGGCCTCAATGGTTACGCGAACCGTGGCGCGGCAACCGTTGAGGCCCGCCCACAATCAAGCCAGCGACCATCCGTTCGACTTCGAGATCCAATACTCAACCATATCGCATGAGCCGGCAAAAGTTAAGACGCGATAGCGAGGGCAAAGTTCATTGGAATTCGATCCTCGCCGCGCGAACCACGGCTCGAATACCCAGGACACTCGAGACCATGGCGGGTTGACCTAGACGTCATCTCGTCTCATTCTTGCACTAGAAATCGACGGATTGTGGAAACGAACACGGGGGCGAGTGACCATTGATCCTTGTGATCGTGCCATGTCATTGCTTAGCACGGCGTCCTCTTTGCTGATGAGGAGAAAGATCCTTGTTTTTCGTGACTATCTCTCGATATGGACGAGTCTTCCTGCTGGCGATGACGATTATTTCGGTGGGTTCGGTAAAAGCGGACGACCGTGAGCCGACGCGATTGATCTTCGACACCGATATGGGTAACGATGTCGACGACGCGCTGGCGCTGGGAATAATCCACGCCTTGCAGACCCGTGGGGAAGTTGAACTGCTGGCGGTGACGTTGACCAAGGACAATGAACTGGCGGCTCCATTCGTTGACCTTGTAAACACGTTTTACGGGCGCGGCGAGATTCCAATCGGCGCGGTTCGTGACGGGAAGACTCCTGAAGCCGGCAAGTTTCTCCCGTTGGCCGAAAAGAAGGACGGAGAGGATCCTCGCTATCCACACGACTTGATCCTCGGAGAACAAGCTCCCGAGGCGGTTGGCTTGCTGAGAAAAGTCCTGGCGGCTCAGCCCGATCAAGCCGTTGTCATGACGCAGGTTGGATTCTCGACGAACTTCGCGCGGTTGCTCGCCAGCCAAGCGGACGGGCATTCTGATTTAAGCGGCCGAGAGTTGGTGCGGAAAAAAGTTCGATGGTTGTCGGTAATGGCAGGCGCGTTCAAACCGATCGGCGAGAACCAGCAGTACCTTGAATACAACGTCATCAAGGACATTCCAGCCGCTCGCCAAATCGCGGCCGAATGGCCGACGCCCGTCGTGTACAGCGGTTATGAGATCGGCATTGCAATTCCTTACCCGGCCGCGAGCATTGAGCATGACTATGGCTATGTCGAACATCATCCGCTTGCCGACGCTTACCGGCTCTACAATCCGCCGCCACACAATCGCCCCACCTGGGATTTGACCAGTGTGCTGTATGCCGTCGCGCCCGATCGCGGTTACTTCGATCTGTCGGAGCCGGGGCAAGTCACGATTGAGGACAATGGCTACACAAGGTTTACTCAACATCCCGAGGGCACGCATCGCTACTTAATCGCCACGCCTGAGCAGGTCGTCCGTGTGACGGAGGCGCTAGTTCAACTTGCCAGCCAACCACCGCCAGCGTTCGCGAGCGGGAACAAATAGGCCAGTTCCAGCGAAAATGATGCGGGGCTGAATTGCACGGATAAGGGGCCGCCGGCGGATACGCGGGCATCCTAGTGCGCCTGTGAAGGCGTTTGAATTGTCGGGTGAGAGTCCCGTCCAGGCTACCGTTACCAGCCTGTAGTCGAAAGTGGTAACTGCGTTGTCGCGAGACAAGGTGGAGAGCAACCTG
>JAJDEH010000091.1 GCA_029259935.1 Planctomycetota bacterium | reverse complement strand
CCGACGATTCCAAACACAATCTCGATCTGATTCAACCACGACGTGTGCTTCGGTAAATAGACAAACCGAATACGATGGCTGCGATCCGAAAGAAACGCTTTTCGCGAGGCCATCGAAGCCAGGATTCCTGACTTGCCCTTCTGGCCCAGCGTGTTCTCGTCAATCTCTTCCACGCGCGCCACGTAGCGAACTAGCGATTCGCTACAGTGAGTATTCAAATTGTCCACGACGAAGACCCAACCTGCCTGATCATCGGTCTGAACCGTGTGGTAGATGTGCCACATGAAATCTTCTTCCGTGCGCGTCATGCGAATGGTCGGTGCGATCATCTGGCCTTGCACCACATCCCAATTGCCGATCAAGCAGAGTGTCCCGTGTCGCTTGTATTCGAATTCGATTCGCTGCACTTGGCCGGACTGCATCGGGATCGTCTTGGCAATCCGCTGAAGCGCCTGAATGCCTGGCATCTCGTCCACCGAGACGGTATGCGTATTCTCTTGAGAATCCAGATCGGGAGCTTCTAGATAAGTCCGACAAACGGTCTGGACTTGTTGCTCGAACACCTCGGGATCTTTCTCTTTAGTCGTCAGCCAATACTTGCTGCGATGCGGTTGTAATTCGGCTTGAGCCAGATAGCGTCCGACTTGGCTGATCGAGAGGGTGACGACGATCTTACGTAGGATCACTTCGTCCGCCAGTTCACGATGGGTCCAGCGATCAATGGGGCGTCCCGATAGTTCAGGCGACTCACAAGCCACGGCGAGGATTTGCGTCACTTGTTCGGCCGTAAAAGTCCCTGGAGAACCGCTGCGTGGAGCGTCGCTGAGAACGTCTTCGATGGCGCGGCGCAGGGCTGCTTGGCGTTCGTGACATTCGATGGCCACCAAGGCGTCGAAGGACTGCTGCCAACGTCGTCGCCAGAGACCGACTTGTTTTCGCCTCAGTCCGATTTCATCGGCGATCGTTACATTGAACAGGCCGGTGAAAGCCATGAGGATCACATTTACACGCTGGATCAACCGCCTCGGCGCCGTCGTTGAGCGACTGATTGTTCGAAGAATGTTCTGTTGCTTTTCCGTGAGCAGAATCTTGGCAGCCTTGCCAGACATAACCTTCCTCCTGAAGACCGGGACGTGAGATATCACGGTCATCAGACGGGAGGAAGGACTTTCATGTCGATAGAATCACGGTAATCTACGAAGTCTTGGCAAAGGCCACTCGCCGTAATCTCGGCAAAGAATGCGTTTCATGTACCCTCAATTGCGAGTTGCGGCACTAGCGCCCAGACCGCCGCCGTCGCCAACGTAAACGACGCACCCAGCGGCGTGCCGGCCATTACCGGCGTTGTCACCGAAGACGAAACCCTCACGGCTGACGCGAGCCCCATCAGCGACATCGACGGCCTCGGCACGTTCAGCTACCAGTGGCTGCGCGACGGCGTGGCGATCAGCGGAGCGACCGCCGTAACTTACACCTTGGGTGACGCCGACGTCGGCGCGCGGATCAGTGTGCAAGTCGGTTTTACCGACGGCCAGGGCACGAATGAAGGTCCGCTTACTTCCGCGCAAACCGCCGCGGTGGCCAACGTCAACGACGCGCCGACGATCGCGACGAATTCCGGCGCGACGTTCGCCGAAGGATCAACCGGCAACACGATCACGTCCGCGATGCTTAACGAAGGCGATCCCGACGACGACGGGGCCGGTCTGACTTACCAGATCACGGCAGTCACCTCGAACGGCACCCTGCGAAAGAACGGCACGGCCTTGGTGCTAAACGGCACATTTACTCAGGCAGACATCAATTCCGGAGCCATCACTTATGACCACGACGGCAGCAACACCCTCAGCGACAGCTTTGGATTCCGCCTGGCCGACGGTGGCGAAGACGGATCGACGCCGGCTTCAGCAACGTTCCTCTTAACCGTCACGCCAGTCGATGATGACGCGCCCACGCAGACTGCCAACGCGGGGAGCAGTCTGGCCGAAGGAGGCACCGCTCCGATCACGGCGACCGACCTTGCGTTCATCGATACCGAGCAGCCAGCCATCAACTTGACCTATACCGTCACCGCCGGTCCGGCCAATGGCCAGTTGGAACTGACCAGCAGCGCGGGCGTGGCCGTCACCAGCTTCACTCAGGATGACATCAATAGCGGGCGGCTCGTCTATGTGCACGACGGCTCGAACACGACCAGCGATAACTTCACGTTTAACATCGATGACGGCCAAGGCAACAGCGTCATCGGCCAGGCGTTCGCGATTAGCGTCAGCCCGGTCAATGATGTTCCGGTGGGCTTGCCGTCGATCTCCGGCAATGTCGTCGAAGGCGAAGTGCTTACCGCCGACACCAGCGGCATCAGCGACGGCGACGGCCTGGGCGCCTTCGGCTATCAATGGCTCCGCGACGGCGCGGTCATCAGCGGCGCCACGGCCAGTACTTACACGTTGGCCGATGGGGATGTCGACACGCGGATCAGCGTGCAGGTCAGCTACACCGATAGCGGCGGGACCAGCGAAGGACCGCTCACCAGCGCCCAAACGGCGGCCGTGACCCAGGCGGGCGGAGCCGTGGAAGAGGAAAACAACGACTCGCAAGACCCACCGAATCCGCCCCGACAGAATCCCGCGGACGATGCGCCACTGCTTGAGCAAACACTGGATCAAGCGGCGGTCGATCCGCAACCTTCGGGTCCGGTCGAGCCACGAATCGAACTACTGGCGGCGCCGCCAGAAGCGCCGGCACCCGCCGTGGAAGAGGTGATCGAAGAAGTCGCGTTGATTGAGAATGTCAGGGTCGATCGCGGTCGCCAGGCGACAGCGTTTTCGCGCGTCTTGCGACGGTCGATCACGACTTCGGCCATTCGCTGGAGCGGTTCGTTGCCGTCGTTTCCGGCCGTACTAGAAGCGGTTGCCGACATGCCGATTGGCCCGTACACAACTTCCGACGATGGGGCCGTGAGCGGCAGGGCGAATGCCAGCACGTCGACGAACGAAATTGTGATCGGAGTAACCAAGGTAGCGATTACGGCGGCATCGGTGGGGTACATTGTCTGGGTGGTTCGGGGCGGGACACTGTTCGCCAGCGTGGTTGCTTCACCGCCGCCATGGATGTCCTTCGACCCGCTCTCAACTTCGCTTGAAGAGCTCCAGTAGCCTGAACAACAGCGCGGGGTGCCATCATTCGGTGGGAATTGACTGCCGAGGTTGCCGGTAAGACAATGAAATCGAACCCGGTACCGCCCGTGGATGCTTAGTTAGTATTTTTTCGCACCACAGCGCTGTCATGAGCGAGCGCTGTGCGCGATCTCAACGAAAGAGTGCATCATGCTCCCACCTCGTTTCCCACACGTAATTACACTAGCCGTTGTAGCACTCGCTACTCACGGCATTTGCACGCAGGCTGCCGATGCCGCGCCGGTCGATCGCCCAAACATCATCTTCATCATGGCTGATGATCTTGGCTACGGCGACTTGGGCTGTTATGGGCAAAAGCTGATCGAAACTCCCCGGCTGGATCGCATGGCGCGCGAAGGCATGCTATTTCGGCAGTTCTATGCCGGCTGTACCGTGTGTGCGTCGTCGCGCAGCGTGTTGATGACCGGACAACACATGGGACATACTCACGTTCGCGGTAATGCCAGCGGCGACATGTCGGTGCAGTCTTTGCGCGACAAGGACTTGACCGTGGCCGAAGTGCTCAAGTTTGCCGGCTACAAAACCGCCCTGTGTGGCAAATGGGGGTTGGGCGACGACTTGCCCGGCGGCCGGACGGGACTGCCGAACAATCAAGGCTTCGATTACTTCTACGGCTACCTGAACCAGGTTCATGCTCACAACTACTACCCCGAGTTTCTATGGCGAAACAAAAAGAAGATCTCCTTGCGGAACGTCGTCGAAAAATCGGGCCGCGGATTCGGAGGTTTTGTGGGCGGCCATGCCACGAAACGCGTCGACTACAGTCACGATCTCGTGGCGGGCGAAGCACTTCAGTTTGTTGAACAGAATAAGGACAAACCGTTCTTTCTCTATTTGGCCCTGACGATTCCGCATGCCAACAACGAAGGTACGCGGGCAACCGGCAATGGCCAGGAAGTTCCCGAACTGGGCATCTACGCCGATCGTGATTGGAGCAAGCAGGACAAAGGCCAAGCCGCCATGATCACGCGGATGGATCGGGACATTGGCCGGCTGCTCGACAAGCTGGCCACATTGGGCATCGATAAAAAAACGGTCGTCATGTTTACCAGCGATAACGGCCATCACAACGAAGGCGGGCACAGTACCGAACGGTTCGATCCCAACGGGCCGCTGCGAGGAATGAAACGCGACCTGTACGAAGGCGGCATTCGAGTTCCGATGATCGTCCGCTGGCCGGGAACCACGCCGGCGGGTGTGGTCACCGATCATATCGGCTACTTCGGCGACCTGATGGCCACGGCGGCTGAACTAGCGGGTAACGACCAGCCGAAAAACACCGACTCGGTCAGCTTCGTGCCCACCATTAAGGGCAACGCAAAGGCGCAGAATCAACACGAATATCTGTACTGGGAATTTTATGAGCGGGGCGGAAAACAAGCGGTCCGCGCGGGGAAATGGAAAGCGGTCCGCATGCCGATGTTCAGCGGCCGCACACAACTATTCGACTTGAGCCAAGACCTCGGAGAAGCGGACGACATCGCCTCCGAGCATCCGAAAGTGGCCAAGCGATTGGAAGCCATGATGACGGACGCCCATGCACCGCACCCCAACTGGAAGCACCGGGGGCAGACCGAAAAAAATCAGCCCGCTCCCGGCGACGGCAAACCACGATTCTAGCGATGCAAGGTTCCTGTGGCCGTGCCGTAAAATCGGCCATGAGCGGGCGTTGCTTGTCGCAGGCTGTTGATCCGCTATCTTAAGAGGCTTTAACGAATCACGTTTTGGCGGATCGAAATGGGAAGCAAAGTTCTCATGATCGGAGCCTTTGACACCAAGGGCGCTGAGTACGACTTTTTAGGCCAGCGAATTAAAGCGCTCGGCGCGAGCCTGCTGACCGTCAATACGGGAGTTCTCGGTACGACGGATTTGTTTCCCGTCGATTACGAGGCCAATGCTGTGACCAAGGAGGTCGGTGTCGACTTGGAAGAGCTGCGCAAGAATGGCGATCGGGGCGCGGCGATTAAAGCCATGGCCGAGGGAGCCGCCCAAATCGCACGGCAACTGTTTGCGGAAGGGCAGTTCGACGGCGTCATTGGAATGGGCGGATCAGGAGGCAGTACGGTAGTGACCGCCGCCATGCGAGCCCTGCCGGTGGGAGTGCCCAAGTTGTGCGTTTCGACCGTGGCCGGCAGCGATACGTCCGTCTATGTCGGCACCAAGGACGTCACGATCATGCCCTCGATCACCGACGTGGCGGGAATCAATCGTATCTCGCGAATTATTCTTACACGCGCTGCGGGGGCGATTGTCGGCATGGTGAATGCCAAGCCGGCGGCCGCCGAGGACGAGCGGCCCATCATCGCTGCCAGCATGTTCGGCAACACCACCGAGTGCGTGGATGCCTGCCGACAAAGCTTGACGGAAGGCGGTTATGAAGTTCTGGTGTTCCATGCGACCGGCACGGGTGGCCGGTTGATGGAATCGCTGATCGACGAGGGACTGGTGGACGCCTGTCTCGATATCACGACCACGGAATGGGCCGACGAAGTTTGTGGCGGTGTGTTCTCCGCTGGCGAGGATCGGCTGGCGGCGGCCGGCCGTAACAAGATTCCGCATTTGATTGTCCCCGGCTGTGTCGACATGGCCAACTTCGGACCGATCGATACGGTTCCGCAAAAGTATCGTGACGCCGGTCGAACACTCTACGAATGGAACCCGGCCGTAACATTGATGCGGACCAGTGCCGCAGAGAATGCGACAATGGGCCGCATCTTCGCCGAAAAGGCGAACGCCGCACAAGGACCGGTCGCGTTTTTGATACCCCTGCGAGGTGTTTCGATCCTGGACGGCGACGGACAACAGTTTTGCGACCGTCAGGCCGATCAGGCCCTGTTCGATGCCATCCGCCAAAACCTGCGGGAAGACATTTCTTGGGTTGAAGTCGACGCCAACATCAACGACGCTGCGTTCTCGAGGAAGGCGGCTGAGCTGATGCTCGATTTGATCAAAGAAAACGCTTCACGGGAGAGGCTATGAGTTTCACACGCCAACAAGCGCTAGACCGGCTGCGCACTCGCATTTCCGAAGGCGTTCCGATCGTGGGTGGCGGTGCGGGTACGGGTATCAGTGCCAAGTTCGAAGAAGCGGGTGGTATCGACTTGATCGTCATTTACAACTCAGGACGATATCGCATGGCGGGCCGTGGGTCGCTGGCTGGGATGATGCCCTATGGTGATGCGAACGCCATCGTGATGGAAATGGCCGGCGAGGTGCTGACCGTCGTCAACGACACACCGGTTTTGGCGGGCGTTTGCGCATCAGATCCGTTTCGCCAAATGGACAAGTTCCTCAAACAAGTGGCGGAAATCGGCTTTGCCGGCATTCAGAACTTTCCCACCGTGGGGCTTATCGACGGCCAGTTTCGCCAGAATCTGGAAGAAACCGACATGGGGTACGAGCGGGAAGTGCAACTGATTCGCCAAGCCCGTCAAATGGATTTGTTGACCACGCCCTATGCCTTCAATGCTGACGAAGCCGAGCGAATGACGGCGGCCGGCGCGGACGTGATCGTGGCCCATATGGGGCTAACCACGAAGGGCTCGATCGGCGCATCAACCGCCAAATCACTGGACGATTCCGTTGCCGAGGTGCAAACCATTAGCGACGCGGCCCGAGCAGTGCGTGACGACGTGATTGTACTCTGTCACGGCGGCCCCATCGCCATGCCGGAAGACGCCGAGTACGTTCTAACTCGCACCAAGAACGTCCACGGCTTTTACGGCGCGTCGTCGATGGAACGCCTGCCGGTCGAAACCGCGCTGCGGACTCAGGTCGAAAAGTTCAAGGCGATTCGCTTCGGCGGGTAACCTTCTGTCATACCGTGGGCGCTCGGACCGCCGCCATCCAACTCGGAACGATCGATGCCAATTGGCTTGACGTAGGCTCGACGGAAATTCGGACGGGAGGTACTATCCCATACCACGCGGAGGGGGTGTGGACGGGGTTTACGTATCTTGTGCTTCGCGGCCAAATCGCGATAATCACGGTGCGGGGAAGGTTTACTATCCGAAGGAGATTTGCCATGCGTCCACGACAACTGTTGCTTGCCTCGCTGTTGCTCGTGTTACTTCAAGCTGCCCCATCTTTCGCGGGTTGTTTTGGGTTTGGTTTCCGCGGTCGAATTTTTAACTGCCGTCCATCTTTTTGCTACCGGCCCGTATGCTATACGCCGGTTTACCGACCCTGCTACTATCCGACCTATTATCGCTGCTACACGCCGTGCTATCCGCGATGCTACTATCCACGAGTGTACTATTACCGGCCGGTCGTGCGTTACTACAGCTATTGGCACTGTGGCACGAGCCAACCCGCAGTTTATGGTACGGGACAACTCGCCCAGTCGTCTCCCACATATTCTTCTCGTGATTTAATGCCGCCCACGTATTCAGGCATGGTGCCAACGCGGAGCGATTCGCCAGGAGCCACGGAAACGCCGGCGAGCCGAGTTTTTCGCACAGCCAGTTTTTCCACCGCCGACAAGAACGAAGCAGTGCGGTCGGTTGCTCCTGAGTATGCCTTTGAAAACCGAAGCGCCAGTGCGCTGATGGCGTTAGGAGACGAGGGCTTCCGTAACGAGCAGTACGAACAGGCACTCACTTACTACAGTTCGGCAGCACGCCGTGGCACAAATCTGGCACAAGCCAACTTCCGCCAGGGACATGCCTTGGTCGCTTTGGGCCGATACGATATGGCGGCGGTGGCGTTCAAACTCGGTATCGAAGAGAACGAAAACGTCGTGCGAAACGGCTTCACCTTGCAAAATGTGTATGGATCCTCAGACTCCAAGGAAGCTCATCTGGAAAAGCTTTGCAACGCCGCGATTGCTACGCCCGACGACTCGGAATTATTTTTCCTCGTCGGTGTGTTTTTGCATCATGACGAGCAGCCTGACAGGGCCAAGAAGTTCTTCGCGCAGGCCGCCGAACTAACGGACGACGCCGATTATTTGAACGGGTTTTTGAAGACAGACCAGGATCTATTGGCGGTTTCCACCAACTAATCTAGCTTTCACGACCGTGTGGAACGGGCCGGGTTATTGCTGAACCAGCAACACCTTGGCCCCTGTTGTGCGGTGGCGTTTTAGTTCGACGACGGCTCGATTCGCCTCTTCCAATCTATAGGTGGCGATTTCTGGCTTGATGGCCATGCTTGCCGCTACTGGAAGAAACTCCTGAATGTCGTGGTGAGTTATGTTGGCGACGGTCTTGATTTCACGTTCCAACCACAGATGATCGTGATAACTTAACTCGCCCAGAACCTCTTTGTCGGCATCCTCCTTGCGAATGGCGTTAATCACAAGCCGCCCGCCCGGTCGCAGGTTCGCCAGCGCTTCAACCATCGGTCGCCAGGCCGGAGTGGTATCAATAATTGCGTGCAGTTTCTCGGGCGCGCGGTCCGTGGTATTTCCGGCCCAAGCGGCACCCAACCGTCGAGCGAACTCCTGCTGTTGGGGATTTCTGGCGAACACGTAGATCGGCGAGTTCGGGAAACGGTGACGGGCCACTTGGAGTACCAGATGAGCCGAACCGCCGAACCCTGTAAAACCAAGCGACTGGCCGTCTTGGAGGTTCGTGAGCCGCAGTGCCCGATAGCCAACCGCCCCGGCACACAACAGCGGCGCCGCTTCGGCATCCGTAAAGCAATTGGGAATCGCGTAGGCATAGTCTTCGGAAACGGTGGTGTATTCGGCGTAGCCTCCGTTGACGTCCCGGCCCGTGGCGACAAATTCCAAACTCAAGTTTTCGTCCACTTTCCCACTCGAAGAATGGATCCAACCCACGCCAACGCGGTCGCCCTCCTTGAGCTTGGTAACGCCCTTGCCTAACCGCTCCACACACCCCACGATTTGATGGCCCAGTACAATGGGCAGCCTGGGTGGCGCGGTTCGGCCTTCAATCTCGTCCATTTCCGTATGACAAACACCACAAGCGGCGATTTGAATTCGAACCTCTCCCGCCCGCGGTTCCGGAATAGGTAAATCCACAAGATCCAGCGGAGCATCTTCATCGGTTAGAGAAACGATGCTCCTTAGCACCATGGCACGCATCGTCTTGCTCACGACAATCTCTCCTCGGGCACCGGCAGCGACGCAGGATCGGCGAATAGATGGAGGAAAACTTGCAAGTCTTTACTCACCAACTGTTCCGCATTTTCAACATGACGGGCTTGGCGCTGGGAATTTCTTACGCAGTCATCGTACTGCTCGTTCCCAAAGGGCACAACTTGGAAAACTCATCGCCAATCGAGAGCCGACAGCCGAACCGCTTTACCTATCCTTTCTTGTGATTAGAGTGCCTTTCGTCCGTTCGTGGAATGAACAGCCGCCATGCCCACTCCATAAGTTGGCTCCAACCGATAGAATGGAATCGCGAACACACGAATTTCAGCTAATTCAGAAATCATAGCGGGACGAATACGAGGTAATTCAATGGCTTTATGGGGAAAGAAAAAGCGGCTGGTTGACTACGCGAGTTGCGCCGGCTGAGCGGGCAAATTGCCTCAAGAAGGTATCGCACAGGTTGTGCGAGGCTTGCCAAAATTCGATGACCCGAATCTGCTAGTTGGCACCGAAGGTTTCAGCGACGCGAGCGTGTATCGCCTTCGTGACGATTTGTTGATGGTCCAGTCGCTCGATTTCTTCCCGCCGCTGGTCGACGATCCGTTCATCTTTGGACAAATCGCGGCGGCGAATTCGTTGAGCGATATCTACACCATGGGTGCCAGTCCAACCACGGCGCTGAACATCGTCGGCTTTCCCGATGATGTGCTAGATCTGAGTATCCTCAACGAAATCCTGCGTGGCGGCGCGGACCGTGTTCAATTAGCCGGCGCGGTGATCTCCGGAGGACACACCGTTCGCGACGTGGAGATCAAATACGGTTTGTCGGCGACGGGCATCGTGACGCCCGACGTACTGCTCACCAATCAAGCCGCTCGTCCCGGCGACGTGCTCGTGTTGACCAAAGCCCTGGGCACGGGCTTCATCACCACGGCGTTCAAGGCAAGCCGCTGTCCGGATGACGTTATCGAGCAGGCTTCGACAAGCATGGCCATGCTAAACGCTGCCGCCAGCGAGGCCGCGATTGCCGTGGGAGCCAAGGCGGCTACCGACATTACTGGCTTCGGCCTGGCAGGGCATGCCAGCGAAATGGCTCAGTCGAGCGAAAA
Organism: Planctomycetota bacterium; assembly: GCA_029259935.1. The sequence goes on along the minus strand of JAJDEH010000091.1, from coordinate 56,004 downwards.
GACCATCGTGCTTGAGCTAGGGAAACTGCCGCTTCTATCGGGGGCAGCCGAACTGGCCCGCCAGGGCAACAAGACACGCGCCAGCGCGACGAATCGCAGTTTTGTCGAGCCGCTGTTGCGAATCAGCGATGATGTGGATCCGCTGCTCACCGAGTTTGCGTTCGACGCGCAAACATCGGGCGGGCTATTGATCAGCGTGGCCGAAGATCGCGCCAGTGAACTGATCGACCGCTGCAAAACGGGCGGGGCCGAGGCCGCCTGCGTGGTAGGTTACGTCCAAGAGAAAGAAGATGTCGCGATGGTTATCAACGCATAAAGATTCTTAGAGCCTGTCAACCGAGTCGCTTTCGCGCCCGTCTCGTGTTGACAGTGCGCGCCAGACGTGTAGTTCGATCTCTTCGCCGATATAGCGTGTCGAGCCGTCCAGCAACATGACATGCACTCCGTTGGGATGATAACTTCGAGACGTGACAATGGCATAGGTGGGATTCGTGTCGGACTTGCCTTCCTGCTGATTGGTCCAATCGACGCGGGGTTGATCATCCGCGTAAACACAAGGAACCTCGGTGTTAGGTTTCAGCCAGGACGTGTAGCCCGTTTGATGCACGCGTCCGTCCATCCATTCCGTATGGCCGCTGTCCCGCTTTTCATCGCCCCCCATTCCACAAACGGCATCGGGAGTATCGGGAGATGGAGCGCCAGGGTCGCTGGGGTTGCCCGCGTTCCGCATGTAGGGGTTCCAGGCCTTCACTTCGGCGAATCCGATCGTGTTGCTGGTTCCGTCATAGATATGTTCAAGGCGCAGCCGGCTATCAGGGTAGAACGCCCCATCGCCGCCCCGCTCCCTTTCCGGGTCCCAAACGAGCCATGTGCCGCAGTTCGCACCGTAACTTAGCGGGTAGTGCTTGTGCTCGCCGCCACTAATACGAACCTCCTGCCTGGGCTGATTCGGGCAAACATACTGGTCGATTCGCAAGGAACTCAATTTCATCTCGGTTCCCTGAACGGTGATCGTGCCGACATTGTTGTAGCTTTGATTGAAGTCAAGTTGCCCGTGCAGTCCGACTTGTTCCAGGTAGGGAAGGATTTGAGCGTGTGCCGACCAACCGTCGATCTTGCCCGAACCATTGTCAGGAATGGAGCGGAAACTCGGAGGCAACTGGTCAAAGGTTTCGTGAAAGTGGTGTAGAGCCAAGCCGATTTGACGCAGGTTGTTTTTGCATTTGGTCTGGCGACCGGACTCTCTCGCTTGTTGGACCGCGGGCAGCAGTAGCGCGACCAGGATCCCAATGATGGCGATGACCACCAGCAATTCAACGAGGGTGAAACCAAGCCTGTTTGGGCGGAAGGCGGGGATTTTGTTCATGAGTCTCGCTCCAGGTAGGATGAGCAGGCGGGTGCTTTTAAATGAAATCGATACTCTGTATCAATAGCGAGATTGTATGTGCCTGAGCCCGCACGTCAAGACTGTTCATGACATTTTAGAAGAATTACGCCAAGTTTGCGGATTCTCAGGCTCGGAACGCGAGAGACTGACTGAGGTTAACCCAATGCATTCACCGAATCGGCGTGTCGGCGTCTGCATCCCTCCTTACGCGTCGGGTTAGTTTGGCCAGCCTGTGGTATAGGAAGGGCCAGCGGGGAATGATATGTTCCGGAGCCATTTTTGACCTGGTTGCACCGATCACTATTCCGACCCCTTCACGCCATGGCCGAATTCCCGTCTCGAAGGCGCCAATTGGCGTCCGCCTGCCCAGCCGTCGAGCCCCGGCGGTTGGCCTGGCTGGCGATTGCTTTAGCCGTGGCTGCGGCCCTGGCGCTGGCCATCGACATCCCCGTGGCTAGATTCTGCTTAGAAAATCGAGTGCCCGGTGAGATTCGCAGAATACTCTCATTCGCCGAGGTATTTGCTCATGGCTACGGCGTTTTCGCTATCTTGCTTACAGTATGGGTGCTCGCTCCAGACAGCCGCCGCAAGCTGCCGAGAATCGCCGCCTGCGCGTATCTTCCCGGCTTAGTGAACACCTTTCTAAAGATCGCCGTCACCCGGCATCGGCCTCACAGCTTGGGTTTGGATGGGTTGCCATCCAATGGGCTGGCCACGTTTGACGGATTTTTTGCGGCGGTGCGGCAAGCCAATTGGGAGGCGCTTATCGACCGTGGCATGCAGTCTTTTACATCGGGTCATGCGACGGTCGCCGCCGGGTTGGCGATCGGCCTATCGTGGCTCTGCCCGCGCGGCGGCTGGCTATTTATGGTGTTCGCCGTGCTGGCATCGCTGCAGCGCGTCGCGTCGGGCGCGCATTTTGTCAGCGATATCTTGGCGGGTGCCGCATTGGCCTCGGCTGCCGGTGGGATCTTGCTCGGCGCGACAGCATCTAGGCGAGTATTCAACCGGTTTGAATGTGCGAATTTGGCCCGGGCCGGCGACTCACAGTAGCAGGCTTTCCAGCAACAGCCGCATCTTTCGCATTTCCGCCATATGGTCGACGCCGTCCAGAGGTCGCAGGTCGACGCACAACGCCCGCTTGTAACCCGATTGTCGCAGCAAATTGACCAATCTTCCGTACTCGACCTCACCTTGTCCGACGCGCACTTGAAGCTGTTCCCTGGTCGTATCACGCAGGTGGACGTGGTACACGTACTTGATGAGTTTGTCGAAGTTCTTGCCGCTGTTGGGGCCGCAGATGAAGTGGCTGGGGTCGAGGGTCAGACCCAACCCTTTCACGTTGTCGCACAGCACGACCACGGTGTCCGGGTCTTCGGACAGACGGCCGGATTCCGTTTTCATGCCCACGCGAACACCTTCCAGTTCAGCAATGTGAACCAAGCGTCGCAACCGTTCAACCTCTTCATTAAAAGGCGTGCCAAACTCCCCCGATGGCACGGTGACGGTCACGACCTTGGTCGCTTTGGCCAGCTTGCAACAAGCGGTGAATTGATCGAAATATTCTTCTCCCGTTGCCGGAATCTGAATGCTGTAGGCAACAACATTCAAACGTCGCGTGTTCAGGCAGATGTCAATGGCCTTGTCGAGATCGGCGGCAATCTCGGATGGCTTGAGTACGTCAAGGTTCTCGTGCAAGGCGAGTTCCACACTGGTGTACTCCAGATCCACGAGTTTCGACAAAGTATCTGGCAAGCTCAGGCTGGGGTAGCATTCTGTCGTTGCGGAAACGATCACAGGGTCGACTCCTTCTTTCTTCCCAACACGGTAGATCAATAAAATTGGCGGCGTAGCATAGCGGGATGGAGAAACCGTGACAACACCATTCCAAGGCGCATGCTAGCCTTGAAAATGCTGGCGTTGGGGCCGCGATGCCCTGTTCGCCCCAACTGGTGTAAGCGGCGGAGGTTGCCAAAACAAGGGGCTTGCGGCGCGACGAAGGCTTTAAAGACTTGGCTTTAAGACTTGGCTTTGGGTTTGCTTCCTAGAAAGCTGAGCCAACTCTTTTTGGTGGAGGAGGACCTTACGTCTTCCTCTTCCTCCGATTGTCCGCCGCACAGGGCGTCGGCGACGGCTACGATGGCCTGCGTGATGCCGGCTTTGGGAGCTTCCAAAATCAGTGGAACGCCGTTGTTGCGAACCTCCACCATCACCCGATAGTCGTTGGGCAATTGGCCGAAAAGTTCGGTGCCGATCGTTTCCTGAGCCTTCTTGAGGCTGATCTGGCCCCCGTCCAGGCCGACGCGGTTCACGATGATCTTAACTTTGTCCTTGAGCCCTGGAACCTCTTCGAAGGACATCAACAGCCGAACCACATTCCGCAAACAAGGCAAATCGAGTTGCGTGATCAACAGCACATGATCGGCCGAGTCGAGCGCCACCATATCCAAGGCACTATACGACTTGGAAAGATCGATGATCAGATGGGAAAACGTCGCCCGCAGCAGGCCAAAGACACGCGTCAAGTCGTCCGGTGAAATCAATTCCGAGTCTTGAAGTTGCACCGGGCGAGGCAGCAAATACAGCCCGCAATCATGTTTGGTCAATGACCGTTTCAACAATGTGAAATCGAGCCGCGAGATGTTTTGGGCCACATCCACCAACGTGTAATCGGGGATCGTGTCGAGGAACACGTCCGCATCCCCCAGCGAGAGGTCCAAGTCGACCAGCGCGACACTGTTGGCTGGCTCGTTGGCCAGCGCGCAGCCGATGTTGACCGCGACACTGGTCGATCCCACGCCGCCGGTCGCTCCGGCCACCGCGACGACGGTACAACTGCGCGAGCGGCCGTCACGACGTCCAAACCGCTCGTTGCCGATTCGCTCCAGAGCGGAAATCAAATCTTCAAAATTGATTGGCTGTGTCAGGAATTCCTTGGCCCCGGCGCGCATCGACTGCAGGATCAATTGGCCGTCGTGTGAGTTACTGACGACTAGAATGCTGCACTCGGGGCTGGTAGCACGCAGTTCTTCGATCAGCGTGAGCGCTTTGGGGGTATCGGAATCAAGACAAACCACACCGATATCAGGATGCGTTTGGCCGACGACGTCCCCGAAGAATTCATACCTTGAGCATTCCGCTTCGAGCCAGACAATGTCCATGCCCAGAAGCATCGATTTTAGCGACTCTCGCGAGGAGTCGTTAGGGTCGACGATGGCTAGTCGTAGAACGTTACTCATCAGTTCCGGAATTCCATGCCATGATGTACGCATCTTGAGTGACGATGTCACACTTGATGCAAGCCGCTTTCATGCAAAGCCGCTCTTGATGCAAAGATCCTAAGTTGTTTCGTCTTGGTGCTGTTCTAATCTAGCACGTCGTATCCGATCGGGCCGATCAATGCGGGTGCCGATTCAGAAAAATTGCCACTTTGGGGGGCAGGGCTCCGCTGTTGATTGATCGACTGAGACCCGTTGTTCGGGGTGTAGTGGTTTTGAGGATTCGTCGCCGAGGTTTGGCGAACGGGCCGGTAACTTTTGAAACCATTCACCAACAATCCTCTCGAGTGTTGGCGACCCGGTGCGCTTGTTTGCTGGTGAGCAATCGGCGCTCGGACCCGGCCAGATTGCGTCGCGCGGGCGTCTTCAATTGGGCCACCCTGTTGCGTGGGCTGCATCGGCAGTTCTTCTTGATAGATCGGTGCCGGTCCCGAAGGTCCAACAGGCCTGCCGGGCATCACCTGGCCGGCGCAATCTTGACAAGATCCGTCTGAACAGCAAGTGGGCACTTCCAAATAGCCACGCCCATAGAGGTCAATATCGCTGGGGCTGGTCGTGCTGCGGCCCGGGCCACACTGTGGAACCTCGTGCGCTTCCAGCGGAGCGACCAGTTCCGGCGTGACCATCACCAACAGTTCGACTTCATTCTGCGTCTCTTGTACGCGACGGAACGGCAAGCCGAAAAAAGGCACATCGGCAATCCACGGAAGTCCAATGTTTTCGGCATCGACGCGGCTCTGAATTAACCCGGCCAAGGCCATCGTCTGACCAGCTCGAAGTTCGACGGCAGTATCGACGCGCCGGCTGCGGAAACCGGGCGTTCCGGTCACGGGATCCCGCAAACTGGGATCGATTTCAGTGATCTGAGGCCGAACTTCCAACTTGATCATGCCGTTGCCCAACACAATGGGAACGAAGTCGACGGTCGTTCCGAACTCGCGATACTCGACCGACGTAACACCCAGCCCCGCTGAAATGGGAACGGGAATTTCGCCACCCGAGTTGAAACTCGCCGAGCGGCCGCTGACAGTGACCAGCGTGGGTTCCGCCAACACCTTCGCCAGATTGTTCTGCCGCAAGGTATCGATGAAGGCCCCAAACGTCGATTGGTTGTCGATGACTCCGAATCGGACCGTGTCGGCTCCGGCTCCCGTAAGCCCGCCTCCCTGGGTCGCGGCGGCGGCGATCAGGCCGCTGACGCTCTGGATGACGAAGTCATTGCCGTTGAGGATCGCCCAGTCAATTCCCAGCCGGCGTAGCTTGGTGCGCGACACTTCCATGACCTGCACCTTCAGCAAGACTTGCTGAGTTCCGCCAACTTGCAGGTGATTCACGACCTTGGGGAAATACTCCTCGGCGATTTCGACAACCCGGGCGACCATGTCCGGCCGGGGAACGTAGCCGCCAAGTAGGACGCTGGTGTTGAGCGCCTCGACGTCTACGTTGGCCGTGGGGAAACGCCGCTTGATTTGTTCCTCAAGTTCACGCACATCGCCCACGACGCGCAGGTCGATGACGCGAATGTTGTCGTTCTCGTCCCACAGATTGATCGCGGTCATGCCGGCCGCCAGGGCCGAAATGTGGATCTGATTGGGAGAAATCGGCGTGGCTTGCACGATGTCGGTGTTGTGGACCAACACCTTGGGCACGTTGTAGTCCACGGTCAGAATTCGGCTGGTGTTAACCACCATCTCCAAACGCTGCGTATCGCCGCTGACCTGGAAGCGAACGGACTGGGCAGGTGCCGCCGTGGGGACCGGAAACTGTTCCTGCGCCCGGGTGGTCGAACCGTGAAAAGTGCCCAGCGCGACCAGTGCCCAGGCGAACGTCATCCATGTCGAAAATGTTTTATGGAACATCCGTGCGATTCCTTGCATCCATGTTTGGCGCGCTTCCAACGGCTGCGCGGGTTGCCGTTTCATCCGTTAAACGTCTCGTCCGCCGTGAGGGCGAAGCCTAGGCTTCGCCGACCACGTCGTCTGGTTCATCCTCGTTCTCGTCTCGGTCGTCGGTCGGCTTCGCGCCTTGCGGCGTGGCAGCCGAAGTCACGGGAACCGCGGGAACCTGAGGCGCGATCGATGGGTTGGGCGCGAAACCACCACCCATATCCGACACTTGCGGCGGCTGTTTCGAGTCCGACCAAGTGTATCGTTTGACTCCCGAGGGGGTCATCACATCCATAGAAACAGGTGCCACGGCCGCGACGGGCGGATTGTTCTTTGCCTGAGCAATCACATCCAGCCAGCCATCCAGCGACTTGGGATCCCGGACGCGGTCTTCATCTCCCCGGCCGCTCCGTTTGTCGTCGTCTCTCTCGTCGTTGATAAGGTCATCCAGTGACACGCGTCCTGTGTTGTCCTCATTGCCGGTGTCCGAATGGCTGCGTAGCGACAAGTGAAGCTGGCCGCTCCTCTTACCCACCAAGATCTTTTGGACCTGATGAGGGGTTACGCTTAATGTCACGGTTTTCGCGACCAGCGATTTCCCTTCGGGGTCAATGATGCGTTCCGTCTTGTCGTTAATCGCGAAGACTTGGATGTCTTGGAGAAAAGTCTTGGCAAACGATTCTTCGTCAAGTTTGAAGAACCCCGTGATGTCAACTCGGTCGCCCGCCTGCAACATTCCGGACAACGATTCCTCCATGGAGACTTTGATTGACATCGCGCGAAAACCGTCTTGAATGGTCAGTTTGCGTACTTCGTCTTCGTTAGCCAACATCGAGGAATGGATAACCTGCCCCTTCACGACGGCCTGCTTTGAATACTTTTCTTCAATCTCCTTGAGACTGGTGACCGCGTCTTCGGGAATGAGTTCCTCGGGCCACTGCTCGACCTTGACGTTGTCTTCCGTCAGTTGTTGCGCGACCGAGATCAACCCCACGGCTACGAGTACATCGGATTTTTTTTCGACGGGAGCATCATTGCCGCTTCCTTGCACCATGACTTGGCTCACGCCGATCGAAGCAACCAGACCGCACCCGAGTGCGATCATGATCAGGATCATCGACTTTGCCTTCATTGCAGTGCCTCAACTTATTGGGGTGATTGGATAAAACTCGGTCCAAAAGGACGCGGAACGTGCCTCGATCTGTGGCCGCCGTTACTACCGGACGGCCACGAATGCATAACCGTTCGAGCTTGCAAATCCGTTGCCTGCCCTTAACCGCGCGAGCGATAGAATTATCACCCGCCCTATCACAATCCCTTGTCGTTACTTTCGGTACGACCGTCAGACTTTGTCCACCTTGCGGGTTTGCTCCGGCAAGGTTGGCCCAAAGCTGCGTCGCTTGTTAATCGTAAAATCTTGTTTTGTTTACCTAGCCTCCGCTTGCACATGCGCTTACAGCAGCATTCCCATCCAAGCAAAGTAGAGGATCGTGCCAATCGCGATCGGAATTCCGTAGGGCAACAGCAGCATGGTGCTTTTGCGTTCGGCCGCGATTTGGGACAAAACCTCGGGATTTCGTATCGTTAACACTTCATTCAGGATGGTTTTGAACTGCATGGAGTGTTTTCCCCACGCCCGTCGATAAAGGACCATGCCCACTGCCAGCAATGCGCCCACGACCGCCGACACACAGAAGGCGTAAAAGGTGGTAGCACAGTAGACCCAGGCCCCGACGCCGGCCAGCAGCTTGACGTCGCCCGCTCCCATGCCGCCGATAGCATAGGGTGGCAGCAGCAGTGCCAGGCCGATCACGGTCCCCAGCAAACTCCAGCCCAAGCCGACATACCACAAATCGCCACCCCAACTGTAGGCAATGGCGCTGTAGATCCAACCGCTGATGATGAACGGGAACGTCAACCAGTTGGGAACCTTAAGCTGAATTCCGTCAATTACGGCGGCCACCACTAAAACAATACATACGACCCAAACGGCCACATGCTCGGCCCATTCAGTGCCAAAGAATTCCATCGTTCTTACTCCCCGTGTTTGTCTCAGTCAGTTAGAGGTTTGAATCAGTTGTCTCGTCGCGAGTTATACCAGCCGAGCGATAGCTCGTATTCGGCTCGAGGCCCTGCCTCGTTAGAATCGCAAACTGAATAAGTAGCTGGCAAAAGCCGCCAGGATGGTGAAGAAACAGCACACCATTTCCATCGCGCCGATCACCGCGTCGCCAGGTACAAACGGATACATGATTTCAATCTCCCGGCCTCGACCGTTGTGTTGGTCTTTTTCGCGGCCCGTGACGTGCTTTCTCTACCTACCTACAAAAAGGTCCACCTTGGCTCCTCGCCGTGAGGTGCCAAGGGGACCCTGATTCAAACATAGCTCACGTCAAACAAAGTGCCTGACGAAAACCTGCGAAGTTAGTTAACGGTGCCCGTACGTGCAGCGTCAAGGTCATCCGCGATATCGGTGAAGGCCGAGCTGGCGTTGGTACCGATGGCTTGAATCGCAGTCAAGCAAACGATAACAATCAGAGCCAACATAACCGCGTATTCAACAGCGGTGGGGCCATCTTCGGAAACGAGAAAACGTTGGACTTTCTTGGCGAAACTTTTCATATCATCCTCCGATGAGGTAAACGCCCAATTGGGCTGAGTGGCCGCTGAATGGCGACCGCATCTGGACAAGTTACGGGGTCCATCCGGCGAGACGCAAAACACGCCAGCCTGCCAAGCAGCCGGATGGGAAACCCACAATATTTAATTGCCTCGCCCTCTTACCTTCCGGTTCATCTCACTCGTTACTGTCGAAATCGACAGCAACGAACTCAAGATCCTTTCGGCAACCAGGCTTCCACACCGAACGAGTCCGATGCGGCCCTTGGTTTTGCGTCCCGGCCTTGCGACCAGTTTGCCTTTATCGAGGATGTGAGGCAGCAGGCTCACACTGACCAGAGCGTGCCGCGAACGGCAACACTCAGATCAGGCGAGAGGTCCAAAAGACTGTTCGTTCCTCTCACAATGAAACCTATGTCACCCATGTCCCTTGTCAAACTTGTTTCTTTAGGAAATCTGAAACAAATCTGACGGCTTCCTCGCTCGTTCAAAGCTGCCGCGCTGACTGTGCCGGTGGGGGGAAAGATGAAGGCGGAAGGCGGAAGAAGGAAGGTTGCTTCGACCGGATGATTGAGGTAGTCGGTCGATCGGAATCGACCCTTGTTCTGGATGTGCGGTTCCTGCCGATCGTTATCCCTTCCACCTTCCGCCTTCTACCTTTCTCCTTCACTTGCTGCAATAATTAGCTAGATAAGGTGGCGAATATAGGTCGCGTTTACCGATAAGCAAGATCGATAGAGGAAAATGATTCCAGGAGGGAAGCCAAAGACAACGGAAGGTCTGTCTCGGGGCGACAACGTACAGTAACACGTTGCTCCGTTTTTACACTTCACGACCTTCAACCTTCCCTCCCAATCCGATGATCACTCCACACTATTTCCTCTTTTCGGAATCGCGTAATTCCCCGCGCGACGACCGAACCTCGGGCGAATGGCGGTTCGTTCTCGAGTCGGTCGACGGCACCGGCAAACTTGAAGTCGTCGACCAAGAGCCACTGGTTGCTGGCGAACGGCTTGAATTGCTGGCCGTGGTCCGCGGTCTCGAAGCGCTCGACCAACCGTCGCGAGTCACGCTGATTACGCCCAGTCGCTATGTCTCTCGCGGCTTGCGGCATGGCTTGCAGGCTTGGCGAGAAAATGATTGGCAGTGGGAGCGGTTTGGGCAAATGACCCCCATCAAGAATGGCGATCTGTGGCAGCGCATTGACCGTGCTATGGATTTCCATCAGGTCGAGTGCCGATATTGGCGCTTTGATTCTGCTCATCAAGAGCAGTCCAGCGAAGAACCCAGCCGACCGGCACCCGGCACGAAACAGACGGGGCCGCGCATTTTGCAACCGCTTCGAAACCTGTTAGCAGCTTGGCAAACCGCGGGCCAACCGACCAAACAAGATCCTCGCGAATCGGCGGTGCCGCGTCCCAAGGGTTTGTTTGCCCACAAGTCAAGAAAAATCCAACCTTCGCATCATGCCCGCGCCCAGCAGGGGCGCTAGAGAAAATAAGGAGAATCACGTGCAGGGTAGCACCTTCACTTGCAATGTGGAAGCTTTGGTTCACGGTCGCAGCTCAAGCCCATTCGATTTGCTCGGACCGCACGAAGTTCGGCATAATGGCCAAGACGCCGTGGCGATCCGTGCCTTCTTACCCGGATCGGACAAGGCTTGGATCGTGGATCAGGCCCACGGCGAGTCACGGCGAATGCAGCAAATTCATCCCGAGGGGCTTTACGAAGCGATCTGTCCGCCGCATGTGCGGAGTCGCCCCAAGTATCAAATTCGCACCCAGAACAAGCACGGCGAAACACGTATCATGCACGACCCCTACAGCTTCGATTCCCTGTGGACCGACCACGATCTGTATCTCTTCGGCGAAGGAACGGAACTTAACCTGTACCGCAAAATGGGCGCTCATCCTCGCACCGTCGATGGGATCCAAGGCGTCCATTTTTCCGTGTGGGCACCCAACGCGCAAAGCATCAGTGTCATCGGTGGCTTCAACCAGTGGGATGGCCGCCAGCACGGCATGAGGAAGCTGATCCCCAGCGGTGTTTGGGAGTTGTTCATCCCCAACCTGGGCGTGGGCGAGTTGTATAAGTATCAAGTGCGGCAAGATGACGGCGACACGGTCGAGAAAGCCGATCCCTATGGTTTTGCCGCCGAACTGCCGCCGTCCACCGCATCCATCGTCGCCGACTTGGATCAATACTCGTGGCAAGACTCGCAGTGGCTCGATCGACGTATTAGCACCGACCAGCTTAACGGCCCCATTTCGATCTACGAAGTGCACCTGGGAAGTTGGCAACGTGGCGGCGACGGCCCGCACGGCTGGCTGAACTACCGCGAACTGGCGCATCGGCTGGTTGAATACTGCCAGCGGCTCGGCTACACGCATGTCGAACTGCTGCCAATCAGCGAACATCCGTTTTCGGGCAGTTGGGGCTATCAGACAGTGGGGCATTTTGCCGTGACCAGCCGCCACGGCAGCCCGGAAGACTTCATGTACTTCGTCGATTATTGTCATCAGCACGACCTGGGCGTGATCTTGGATTGGGTTCCCGCCCACTTCCCGCGCGACGCCCATGGCCTACGGCGTTTTGACGGCAGCGCCCTTTATGAGCACGCCGATCCGCGTCAGGGTGAGCATCCCGACTGGGGCACGATGATCTTCAACTATGGCCGTAGCGAGGTTCGTAACTTCTTGTTAGCCAACGCCATGTTCTGGCTCGACAAATACCACATCGACGGACTGCGCGTGGATGCGGTCGCTTCAATGCTGTATCTGGATTACAGCCGCGAAGAAGGCGACTGGGTGCCGAACGTTTTTGGCGGCCGTGAAAACTTGGAAGCAATTTCGTTGCTTAAGGAATTCAACGAACACACGCACGGCCACTATCCTGGCGTGCTAACTATCGCCGAGGAATCGACGGCGTGGGGAGGCGTTTCCCACCCGACGTATACCGGCGGATTGGGCTTCAGCATCAAATGGAACATGGGCTGGATGAACGACACGTTGCGGTATATGCAGCTCGAGCCGATTCATCGCAAGTTCCACCAAGACGAACTGACGTTCAGTTTGATCTATGCCTTCACCGAGAATTTTGCCCTGCCACTTTCCCACGACGAAATCGTGCATGGCAAGGGAGCCCTGCTAGACCAAATGCCGGGCGACCAATGGCAGCGGTTCGCCAACTTGCGTCTGTTGTATTCCTACATGTGGACACACCCGGGTAAGAAGCTGCTGTTCATGGGCAGCGACTTCGGCCAGTGGAACGAATGGAACCACGACGGGGAATTGCAGTGGGACCTGTTGAAATGGGACACGCACCAGGGAGTGCAAAAGGCGGTCACTGATTTGAACGCCATGTATCGCCGCGAACCGGCCTTGCACGAACTGGACTTCGACGGCCACGGGTTCGAGTGGATCGACTGCCAGAACCACACCGACAGCGTGCTGGTCTACATGCGGAAGGCGAAAGACCCACAGGACTTTCTCGTCGTCTGTTGCAATTTCACGCCGGTGTTGCGCGAGGGCTACCCGATCGGTCTTCCGCAAGGCGGTTCGTATCGCGAGATCTACAACAGCGATTCGGAATACTACGGTGGCAGCAACGCCGGCAACCCCCCGGTGATGGAAGCTTCGTCCGACGGCTGCCATGCCCGCCCACACTCGATCAAGGTCAACCTACCGCCATTGGGAGTGGTGGTCCTCAAGCCGAATCGGTAAATGGTTTAATTCCGCCTTGGGCCGTCGGACAAACGAGTCGGGCAGTTGTAACGGACCTTGCCCAGCATCGTGCTATGGAGAACCGGATTTCGTCGTTGACGGAGCGGGCGGCGTGAAGCTCTTGCTGTCGTCAAGCCGGAATTGGTTGGGGGGCGACGACGGCGGCGAGGTGGGCAGAGGATCCTTGCGCGCGGGGACCTTAAAGTCGTCGCCGATCGAAGTGGCCGGAATCTTGGGTCGAGAAAGCGGTGATTTAGTTATCGGAGCCTTTTGGGGGCTAAACTCCGGTGGGATGTTGCTATTACGGTTGGCCGAACCAACCGCAGGCGGCAAACCAGCTTTGCTCGCGGGATTCGACGGCCGCGTGCTATTCGGCTGGAACTCGGACGGGCGTCCGTTGGGAATTGCGGACCTAGAATCGAACGAGTTGCCGCCTGCCTGACCGCTGTTGGGGAAGTTGCCGTTGGGCGGGCTGCTGTTTGGAATCGTGTTACGCGGCTGAAGGTTGTTCGGAAAGCTGCTGTTGGGCAGAGCGTTCCGTGGCAGGCTGCTATTCGGAAGGGTGTTACTCGGCTGGTTGCTGTTAGGGAAATTGCTGTTTGGCAGAGCGTTGTTGGGTTGACTGCTGCCTGGCAGGCTGCGCTTCGGAAACGTGTTACTCGGCTGGTTGCCGTTTGGGAAATTGCTGTTTGGCAGAGCGGCGTTGGGCTGGCTGCTGGCTGGCAGGCCGCTCTTCGGAAGGGCGTTACTCGGTTGGTTGCTGTTTGGGAAATCGCCGTTTGGCAGAACGCCGATGGGCTGGCGATTCATCGGCGGACTGCTGTTCGGAAAGCTGTTGTTGGGAAGACTGTTGCTCGGCTGGATACTACTGGGTTGTCTATCCCGCGGTGGCTCGGAAAACGATCGCGGCACGAATGGCGGACGGCTCACCGCCGACGGAGCGCTTGGCACCGTAGGCACGGTAGTGGGCTGCGGATCCAAAATTGAGCGGGTCGTGCCTGGGTCGGCGATGGCCGATCGGGGCGTGGACGGCGGACCGCTCAGCGATGGTGGAGTGTTGGAAACTGCTCCCGACGGGACGTTCGGAACGCCCGATCGAATCAAACTGGGCCGCGTCGTACTTGGCGTCGAAGCAACACGTGATTTGTTCACGACCAGGGTAGAAACGAGATCGTGCCGCGAGACCGAGGGGCCGACCACCGTTAACGCATAATCGGAAATCATGGCGTTGTAATCGCGCACCGCCGCCAAGAAACTGATTCGTTGATCGCGCAAGCCGCTAAACGCGCGCAATACTTCGCTTAACGCCAACTGCCCCGATTGATAGCTGTCGACTGATGAGTAAAGCAGCTCCCGCGACGATTCGACCGCGCTGGCGCGGGCGTGAATCAGATGCAGGTAATGCGGCAGCATGTCGTTGATTCGGCGAATTCCGCTGGGAGGCGTGCGCCGGACGAACATTTCGGCAAACCGAGTTTTATAACGACCGACCACGGGGCGGTCGCTCGGTAGGGGCAAGTTGTCGTTTGACCAGCGGATCTGTTCGGCCAGATCGTATTGCGAGGCGACAGCCGCCAGCAGTGCTTCGCGTTTTCGAGCCAATGCGGCGGACCGAACAGCACGCAACTGCGAATCCGCCAGCACCGACACCGGCGCGGACAGTCCCGCCAACAAGTCGACTTCATCGGTGGCGTGGTGTAAATCCGCGACCGACAACGCCGCCCGCCAGTAAGCTTTGACCCCCGCCCGTTGCTGATCTCGATCGCGATTCCCTTCCAACACGCGCAACATGGGAATGCGTGTTCCCTTTAGTGAAGTCGCCCGCGTATCCGCCAGGGCGTCCAGCAGAATCTCCTTGGCCAACAACGTGCCATCCGAGGCGGATGAAGAAAGTGGCTGCGTGGCGTTTGTTTGGGTCGCCGTGGATCGAGGCCCGTTGGGTTCGACCGCGTCGGCTTGAATCACCGCGCTCTGTTCCCGCCCGTCCGGCCGCGGGGCGACGGGAACGGTTCTGGGTTTGTCTGGAATAATCGCCGACGTGGGTGCCAGGTTTGATTCCGCGCGGGCTGGTTGCGCAAGCGTCGGCGTGGCCCTTTCCACGGCGGGCGGATCAGCGATTCGTGCCGGTGGGGCAAGCGCGCGGGTGTTGCCCTTGAGGGGCACAAGCACCGGCGGCTCAACAAAAACCCGGGGTGCTTGGAATTGCAGCGGCTGTTGTTCCGTCGCGGGCCGCGTGTTGGGAGTGGGGCCAGCCGTTGGCAACTGCGCGATCAACACGCAGCAGATATTCAACGATAGAATGTGCATCCGTGCACCTCATGACTTGGGGGAGGGTGTGCTGTCAGAATTGTGAGGCACGACAAGGTGGCATGTTCGGCGCTTTGAGTCAATCCGAACCTTCGCAACTGATCGCCCGTCCTTGGGCATTTAGGCAACAGGCGGCGTGTCGTTCGAGTCGTGCTGTCATGAAACTGAGGTTGTAGGTCCGCGTCCCCTTTCCTAGACTCCCTCGCCGCCCGTTTTTGCTGGCGGAAATGAGGGAATTGCACTGATGAAACAGTTTGTTTGGCACCACGCGTTGCTGGTTACCATCACGGTTGTCGTCCTGTTCACGAACCTGGGCACGGCGCGCCTTTGGGATCGGGATGAACCTAGAAACGCAGGTTGCGCCAGAGAAATGTGGGAGGCGGCGGATCTTGTTGTTCCCCTGTTTAATGGACAATCGCGCGACGCGAAGCCCGTGCTGCTGTATTGGCTGATCATTTCGGCCTACGGCATGTTTGGCTTCAATGAGTTCGCGGCTCGATTCTGGTCGGCGGCCTTGGCGCTGGGCACGGTGCTAGCCACCTACCACATTGGTCGTCGCCTGTTTAACGCCCGTGTGGGGCTGTGGTCGGCGATCATTTTGGCGACCGCGTTGATGTTCGATGTCGCCGGCCGCGCTGCCACTCCCGATTCGGTACTCATCTTTTGTAGCACGATGGCGCTGCTGGTTTATATTCTGGGGACGTTCAAGCAGAACCGGGTCGACAGCGACGAAAACGCCGCGCCGCGGCTGAAAAACGAAGGCCATTACTTTCCACGGTCATGGGCAACCGTCGCTCTAATGTACTTCTTCATGGGACTCGGCATTCTCGCCAAAGGACCCGTGGGGCTTGTCCTGCCAACGGCGGTCATTGGGATGTTTCTGCTCATCGTCCGGTTGCCGAACTCGCGGTTATCCAGTTCCAAGGACGAGCCAGCCGATGGCCCAGTACCGGGCTGGAGCCCACTCCAAGTTCTTTCCGTGTTGGCGGTAATTCTGTTGCTCGACGCTTCCGCCACGCTGGGTGGACTCAAAATTCTGGCGATTGCCGTTCTCGTTCTCGCCATGATCGGGTTCGTATGGCGGCGACGCGACCTGCAACGTTTGACCAGCCCGTTTTCACCAGGACACTTTTTCAACACCTGTTGGTACATGCGCCCACTCACGGCGCTCGCCATTGCCCTTGCCGTGGCCGCGCCGTGGTTTGTGTGGGTCGGCCTGCGCACGGACGGCGAATTTCTTCATGCGTTCTTCGTGAAAGAGCATTTTGGGCGCGCGACCTTGGCAATGGAAAACCATCACGGCTGGCCGTTGTTTTACTTCACCACAATTCTGATCGGATTTTTCCCTTGGTCGGTGTTTACCGGTCCCGTTGTCGTGTCCCTTTGTCAACAGTTACGACGGCGGGAGGCATGGAACGTTGGTTCCATTTTTCTAATCTGCTGGGTTTGTGTCTTTGTCGGCGTCTTCACGCTGGCGAAAACGAAACTTCCGAGCTACATCACACCCTGCTATCCCGCCCTGGCGGTTCTCGTCGGTTGCTTCATGGTTCGTTGGATTCGCGGGACCGCGAGAATAGCCGGCTATTGGCTTTGGCTGTCACTTGGCTCGCTGACGATCGCGGGAATCGCCCAACTCGCCGTCATCCCAATCGTTGCCCGCAACCTGCTGCCTGGCGACGAATGGCTAGGCGGCATCGGGCTGATCTTGATTCTCGGTGCCGCGCTCGGATTCGTATTTCTGTGGAACGGACGGCGGAACTGGGTCGCTTCTTCGTTTGCCGCGACGGCCGTGGTTAATGCCGTGGTCTTCTTTGGCTTGATTACCGTGCGCGTCGATCGCCATCAAGAAAGCCATTTGCTGTTCGATGAGATTGCCCGGCGCAGCGACCAGCCGCAACTAGCATCCTTTGGCTGCCTGGAATCAACTTGGGTGTATTATGCTCGCCGGCCGATCCGAGAACTTTCTCTAAACGAAAACGACCCGGCTTCGTTTGTTGGCCTATTTCTAACCGACAATCCGGAACCCTTCGTCATCACGACCCAGGAACAATTTGCTCGCTTGGAAGAACATCTACCGCCCGAGATTGGCGTCGTGAAGACGGTCAAGTACTTTCTGAAGGACGAGCGCCTGATCTTATTGGGCCGTATCGATGCCGTGTCGATTGCCGACCGCCGGCGGGCACCAACCGGCGAGTGAGGGAACTCGCGAGCGAGGAGCCGGATTGATCCGACGAAATGCGGTGACCATCGTCATGGCCCAGGATACGAGCAGGCTTGTTAGATCTCGAAATTTACGCCTCGTCTTACCAGGCGGTCGTACTTCCGCTTGTCAAAGCGAAACAATCGAGCCGCGCGGTGGGCGACCCCGGGTTCTTGTTTGCCGACTTCGACCAGTATGTCCAGGGCCAAGATCTTTTTTCGAAAGTTGCGTTTATCGAGTTCTCGGCCGAGTATCTTTTCGTAAAGATCTTGCAACTGCCGAAGCGCGAACTTTCTCGGCAACAACTCAAATCCGATCGGCTGGTAACGCACTTTCGATCGCAGCCGCTCGATAGCGACTTTCATGATCTTGGCGTGATCGAAGGCCAGCTTGGGGAGCTTTTCGACGGCGAACCATTTGGCGTCCCGAGCATCGCTGGCGGCTCGCGCCTGCTGGTCGGTGAGCTTCACCAGGGCATAATAGGCGACCGAAACCACGCGGCCACGCGGGTCGCGGTTCACGTCGCCGAAGGTGTAAAGCTGTTCGACATAGGCAATTTTCAGGCCGGTTTCTTCTTCCAATTCACGGCGGGCGGCCGAGTCAATCGTCTCGTCCATATCGACGAATCCGCCCGGCAATGCCCAACGACCGGCGAACGGCGCGCCGTCCCGTTGAATCAATAAGACCTTCAGTCCCTGGTCGTCCATGCCGAAGACGACGCAGTCGACAGTCAACGCGGGGCGTGGATACTCGTAGGTATGAGACACGTTCGGCTTCCTTAGGAGTCTTGGACGAAGGTCCGCAGCTCTTGCAGTTCACGCTCGAAACCGCCTGAAAGAATCGGGAATCGGCACCACGTCTTGGGATCGAGATTTTCATCGTCCAGGTGAAACGACGGCGCGTACCGCTCACGTTTCCATTGGTTGCGGCACCAGAGTTGAAAGAACCGCTCGACCCATTCGACCAGTTGTTCTCGTGAATAGCCGGCCGTCGAACCGCTGCCGTAATGAGCTTCCAGCCATTGAAAGACTTCGACCGGAATTAGCTTGTCGCGAATCGCCGCGCGTTCGATGGCGTCCAGGATTTCGTAGGGCATCAGGTCGTCTTCATCGGTCTGCGCAGATGACGGCGGACGCAATTCGGCTGTCGGCTGCTGCTGGTTCACCGACTTCAATTGCGGGATAGGCCCGATTCCATCCGGCCCGATTGTCTCCATCCACCGCAACCAGTGGCGCAGGAACGCCTTATCGATGCCGGCAATCGGAGCCAGCCCGCCGCTTGTATCGCCGTCCATCGTGGCATAGCCGACGGCCGCTTCGCTGCGGTTGCTGGTCGAAAGCAACAAAGCTTGGCGAAGATTGGCCAACATCCAGACGCCGGGCGCGCGGGCGCGAGCTTGGATGTTTTGCAGTGCAATGTCATCCCGCTGCCAAGTCAATTCGCGGCCCACGCCGACGGAGACTATCGAGATGTAGCTCTCCACGATTGCATTGACGTCGAATTCGAGGAAATCCGCGCCGATCGCGTCGGCCACGTCTCGCGCCGCATTCCGAGTCACCTCCGAACTGTTCTTGGTCGCTTGGTAGACGCACGTAAGCAGTTGCTGTACCAAAACACGATTGTCCGACGACGTTGCAAGGTCGGTAATGTAAGAAAGCTTGTCGCGAAAACAATCCATTCCCAATTCTTTTACTCCCAGAGCGACAAGCAGTCCCGTTAGCGTTGCCACGGCCGCCGAATCCGCGCCGCCGCTCAACGACACCACAATCCCTCGCGATCGGCTCTTTCGCAGATAGTCGAACAATCCCAAGGATACCGCCCGCGTGAATTCCTCTTCCTTCAAATACCCACCGCCTTCCCAGGCAGGCGGCACGACCTCGCACGGTTCGGGACGGATCGACGGAAAATCGAAACTTGCGGCGACACAATCTTCGCGATCATTTTCAATTTCCGGCCGAAAGCTGCCGGTCCGAGCACGAATCATGCGCGTCGCGTCCACGTCGATGACCGCGGTTGTCAAATAGCGATCGGCAAACGAAAACCGTGGCCCGACCGTCAACATCTTTCCGGCGCTGGCGATCATGGCATCGCCGTCATAAATCGCTCGCCCCGCTTCGTTTCCTAGCAAGTTCGCATAGATATAGCTCACCGAGAAGGCACGCGACCCTTCCAGAACGAAGCGTTTGCGAATTTCGTGTTTGCCAAAAGCAAAGTGGCTGGCGCTAGGGTTGAGGATGATGTCGGCACCGCGCGCGGAAAGATGAGCCCCCGGCCGTTCGCCCACCCAGGCATCTTCACAGATCTCGAATCCAAATCGTACACCGCCGCAATCGAACATGTAATCGCCCAGCGGATAGGACATCCCGCCGATTTCCGTTTCGACGCGGGCATCCCCGGGCCAAGGCTTGAACCAGCGGGGCTCATAATGAATTCCCTCGCCGGCTAGATGCTGCTTGGCGACGAAGCCAATTATTTGCCGGTTGGCGATCAGGCAAGCCACATTGAACAACGCTCCACCGTGCATCAGCGGTAGTCCCACCGACAGAATCATCCCGGCCGTTTCCGGAACGATCTCGGTAAGGACCCGTTGTGCCAATTGCTGAACTCCAGGCGACTGAAACGCGTCTTCGCAGCCGTAGCCGGTGATGCAAAGTTCGGGCAAGCAGAGAATAGAGACGTCGTGCTCGCGGGCCTCTTCGATCGCCTGCAGAATGTGTGTCTTGTTATCGTCCCAGGCCAAGGGAGTTTGATTGAGAACGGCCGCCGCTACTTTGATCAGTTTCATCGGTTGGTGCTCCGAGCTTCTTCGACAAGCCGTTGCTTCATGTCGTACAGCGATTCGTCCAGGCCGACTGGGTATTGGCGCGGCTGCTGATGGCTCTTGTACGTTTCCGGCAGTTGTTCCAGTTGACCCTTCGCATAGCGCCGAATGTCGTGAATGTGTGGGGTATCGTAAACGCTGCGGCCTTGGCGAAGGACGGGCACGAGGAGATCGCTGTAATCTTGCATTTCCTCGGTGCGGATATCCTTGGAATCACTCCGGATCGCGCGCGGGCCGACTCCCGTGGGTTCGTGGTAGATTACATCACACAAGAAGCGTTGCTCCTTTTGGTAACGTCTGACTTGCTGGATTCCGGGGTTCGACGTTTTCAGGGTCTGTTCGGATAGCTTGATCTTGTTGTGCCAACGGTTCTTTGCGTCGCGTATCGCGGCCAGTTTGTAAACACCGCCCAGCGCGGGCTGGTCGTAGGCCGTAACGAGTCGTGTGCCAACGCCCCAGACGTCGATCTCGGCCCCCGCGTTTTTGAGGTCCGTGATCTGATACTCATCCAAATCGTTGCTGGCCACGATGGAGGCATCGGCAAAACCAGCCGCGTCCAGTAGGGACCTTGCCTGCTTGCTCAGCATTGCCAGTTGGCCGGAATCGAGACGGATGCCTATCATCTCAAACCCACGTTGGCGAAGTTTGTTACCAGCTTGGATCGCTTTCTTGACGCCTTCGATCGTATCGAATGTGTCGACCAGGAACACACAATTATTGGGCATCGCTTCGGCGTACTGGTCAAAAGCTTCCAATTCGTCGTCAAAGGACATCACCCAGCTATGGGCATGCGTCCCTCGAACGGGAATGCCGAACAGCTTTCCCGCCAACACGTTGGAAGTCGCCGCGCATCCGCCAATGTAGGCCGCCCGACTAGCCGCGATTCCTCCATCAATTCCTTGGGCGCGTCGGAGTCCAAATTCCAGCACGGAATCGCCACCGGTCGCTCGACAAATACGGGACGCCTTCGTGGCAACCAAGGTCTGAAAATTGATCATGGCCAGCAGGCCGGATTCCACGATTTGAGCCTGCAGCAGCGGACCACGGACGCGAATCAACGGTTCGTGAGGAAACACCACCGTTCCTTCGACCGGCGCGTCCACATCCAAGGAAATTGACATTGCTTGCAAGTAGTCGAGAAACCGCGGATCGAACAGCCGCCCATCATCCGCGCCGCGCAGTCCAGCCAAGTAGTCCAAGTCGCCGTCGGTAAAGCGCAAACCGGAGAGCCAGTCGATCGCATATTCCAAACCGCAACTGACGGCGTATCCGCCACCAAATGGGTTTTGGCGGTAAGTCAGGTGAAAGACCGCTTCACGCTCGGCGATTCCGCACATCCAATAGCCGTGCGCCATGGTCAACTGATACAAATCAGTTAGCAGACCAAGCGAATGTTCGTAAATGCGACTGACGGCCATTTCCCGCCCTCCCTTGGTGTAATTTTAACACTAAGGTCCGGCAGGAACAGCGGAATTCGGCGGATTTTCAGGACAATTTCGCCAAACGTGACTTCACGCCCCGTTCGATTCGGCAGGTAAGTGCGGTTGGAACGACCGGTAGTTGAGGATGGCAAGCGGCCTACACGGACTCAATTCGAAGGTTGCCCGCTTGGTGGAATTGCCCCCGCAATTTCTTCACCTAGTAAGACGGACTGAGCGACACGGGGATTAGATTTCTTCCGACGCCGCGAACTGAACCTTTTCGAAGCCGAGTACTCTCGAGGCGTCATAGACATCGATAACGTGTCCCAGTGGCACTTCGCGATCGGGATGGAGGATCACCGGGGCGTCCGCTTTGATTTCGACGATCGTTTGTAGCTGCGCTTTGACTTGTTGCAAACTGTCGACGGTCACGTCGTTCAGTTGCCACCGGGGACTGCCGCCGTTCCAAGTGATGCGAATCACAACATCTGGGAAATCTCGTTCCGGGGGTGGAGGCGTGTTCGTGTTGGATGGTTCCGTTCCACTGACGGCGGACAGACTGCTGGGCAAGATCTGCTCGACGATTTGAAAACTGGCGGTCCAGACAAAGAACACCAGCAGCAGGAAGACGACGTCGATCATCGGCGTCATCTTGATTTCCATTCCGCCTCGCTGGGCGTAGACCGAGGTTCGCCGCATCAGCGCACATCCTCTCTGCGATAAACCGCGTACGTCACATTCCAAATTCCCGCCCGCGCGCACGCCAGCATCACCGGCTCGACGCTTCCGTACGGCACTTGGCGATCACCCCGGATGCGGACCTCAAGACTAGCGCCACTGTCGGCGAGCCGTTGCCGCAATCGCTGTTGCAACTGTTCTGCTTGTACTCGGTGGCCGGCCAGCATCAGCGTCCCATCTCCCCGCACGTTGATGGTCACTCGCGGCCGCTCGTCTTGCGGCGCGGCTTCGCCCGAATCCGCGCCGGGAAGCGGCAACGCCATTTGGGTTTCCTGGCGTGCCAGATGGCTTGAAACAAGAAAGAAAATAATGAGCAAGAACACGACGTCGATCATCGGCGTCATGTTGAAGCCCAGTTCACCGCTGCGCAAGTTCGTGGGAACGTGCATGATCTCTCCTCGTGTTCCCCGGCGTTATTGCCGCTTGCCTTTGGGGGGCGCGCTGGGTGGAGCCGTTCTCGGCTGTGGAGTACTCTTTGCCGGTTGCTGCTGAGTTCGACGCCGCTTCAACGGTGCGAAGACATGCTGCGCCATATACGCCGCCTCGGCGACCAGTTCGTCGACGCGGTTGCGAAAAATAGCGAAGGCGCCAAGCGAGGGGATGGCCACGATCAGGCCGCCCACCGTCGTGATCAGCGCCTGATAAATTCCTTCGGCCAATTGGGCGGCTCCGGCACTGGCCTGGGTGGCGGCGACTTCTCGGAAGGCAATGATCATGCCAAAGACCGTCCCCAGCAGCCCGACCATGGGAGCGATGTTTCCAATCACCGACAAATATTCAATCTTGCGGAACAGCCGCGCGGACTGCTCGGCGATCGCGTCTTCCAACGCTTTTTCCACCGCCGACCAGCCACCGTCGATTTCGGCCAGCCCATGCAGAAGTACAAACGACAGCAGACTGGGGCGTTCCCGGCAGATCCGTTCGGCGTCATCAAGTTTTCCGCTAAGCAGGCTCTGCTTCACTTGCTCGTCCAGTCCTCTCGGCATCAGTTCGTTGCGACGCAGCGACATAATGTGCTCGAAGACGAGATACGCCGCGGTCACCGAAAGGGCGAGCAGCAGCACGATCAACAACACGCCAATCGGTCCACCGGAAAAGAGAATACTGAGAAATCCTTGCGAAGCGGGTTCGGCTTCTGGCTGGCCCTGATCCGGGGACGGCTGGCCGACCGTCGGTTGCGCCAGCGCGGTAAACGGCAGGCCGGCCGCCATCACGGCGAGACCAAACAACGCGGTGCCAATGATCAACTTTATGAACGGAAACGACTTTAGGAACGACAAGATGAACTCCAGGGAACGTTACGGTGAATCAGCCCCTTTGCTGATCGCGGCAATCCGAATTTTCGATTCCGCGGCAACCGGCACCTCAGCATAATCCGCAACCACCTCTCGATACAATCCGAGCGCTTCCTTCGTGCGGCCCAGTTTTTCCAAAGCTCCGGCGGAATGATGCAAAGCATGGGCGGACAGGCGATAGTCGTTGGGATACAGGATGCGCACTTGCATGAACGCCAGAGCCGCGTCTTGATATCGTTTCTGCCGGGCCAATGCTTGGCCATAGACAAACAGCGGACCGCCGCGAATCGATTTGGGCATGCGGCCAATTTGCTTGCCCCATCGATCGATATCCACCGGCTTGGCGGTCACAATTTCGGTTCGCCATCGCTGAGCATCGGCAAGATGGACGATGCGAGGGTCGGAGTGCCCTTCCAAGCGGCTGAGGGCCGCGAGCGCTTCACCACGATTGCCCGTAGTGAGCAACCAACTGCCTTGAATCAGCACCAAAATTGCGGGAGTACTGGCGGAGATCCGTTGATCGGCGACCGCGCCCGAGCGCTCCGTCGTCCATGCCAGTGGTATGCAATCGAAGTCTTGCGTTGAAGACTCGGCTTCGTACAGCGCCGAGAAAGCATCCGTGGCTTGCTGAATCTGACCTAGAGCCGTAAGGCAACGGACTTGTTGGGCCAATATGCGTCGCTGCACCCACGCCCGCTTTTCCTGCCCCATGGCGGCCTGGTATTTGGAGAAGGCTGGCGCGAATTTTCGCGAGGCGAACAATCCGTCGGCCTCTTTTTGCGCGGCCGTCCATTGCGACTGAATTTCGAGAACTCGACTGGTGGGAATGTCGATCTCGCGGCCACTGATTAACAAAATACTCAGGCTCTTACCGGTATACTCGGAGATCGTTCCGACCGTGCGTGTTTCGCGTTTGTTCGCGCCGCTGGCATAAATCACCACATCGTCGGCCGGAGCGCGGTGAATCAGTAGCAACAAAAAAATCGCTGCCAAGGACGTCGTTAGTCGTTGTTCGCTCCGCGGATAAAACGAACGTGTTTCGATCGCGGAGCGATCAACGACTTTCTCCACCAACATTTTCACGGCCGATTGCCTCATTTGCGAAATGGTAAACGGGTGACGTCGACATAGACGTGGCGTCCGTGATTCTGCCGAGCCAGTTTGACCAGAAAATTATCGCCGCCGCGAAATGGACCCGAGCCGAATTCGATAGTATTGATGCTGGCGGCGGCCCGGTTCCAACGCTGAATCAGTGACAGGTCGTCTTCCGACAGACGCGGCTCCTCGGCATCGGTCAAAAAGAAAATCACATCGGGACCCATGTTGACCGCCAATTTGAGCGCATTCATGTGCTCGGTCCCGCCGTCCGCGACGACTCGGCTGACGAATTCGGTCGCCAATTCTTTATCCCGGTCCTTGCCGAATATCATCGTCGGCTGGCGATCGGGCCACGGGTTAAAAACGTGCGGCTCCTTATTGTAGAACACGATTTGAAACTGATGGGTCGATTTCAGTGACGCAAGACTGGCGATCAATTCGCCCTTGGCAGCGGCCAGCGGGCGGCCGCCATAACCGGACATGCTGCGCGAGCGGTCGAAAACATAAACAAACTTTGACCCCACGCCCTGCACGCCAAAGACGCCGGTTTGCGTTTGGTTCCCAGTAAACGTTGATGGCTCAGGACCGGTCAGCAGCCCATCCGCGCCAGGCAGCGAGTCGCCTAACGAATCGCCCACCGCGCCAAAATCATCGCTGGAAGGCAATGCACCGGCCAGATCGATTTGAATGTCGTTCAACGACGGCAACGGGCTGGCCGTTTGCGCTCCCGTCGCCGATGCCGATCGTCCCCCGGTCGACTGCTGTTCATCTTCGGAGAAATACTCACGCTGGGCGTCGGCACCGCGAACCAGCACGATTCCGCCAGTTCGATCGGCCTCATCGGCCGCTCCACGAGGCACCACCCGTACTAGCACCGAGAGTACGATCAGCACCGTGAAATGAAACGTGGCCGACATCAGCCAAGCGGGCAGACCCCGTTTGGGCGGTAACACCTCGGCCGGTTCGAGCGGCTGGTGGGCGCGAGTTGGCCGTCCCGCGGCACTTGACGACATGAAGTTCTGTTCCAAGTAGTGTGGCGTCCCTGTGGATTAATTGTACCTTCCGAGTGCGCGCCGGCCAATTCTGAGTTCCTCAAATCTGCCGTCCGTCCAACGTTGTTGTGCCCCGCAGACCAGAAATCTGATCCATGGTTTGACATTTCCACGGAAATGGCGACGCATCCCAAGCGGCTCCATTCAAGCTCCGGAATGAGACGCCTTCCAATACGCGGTCCCCGTCAATCGAGTATCCGAAGAACGGGATCGCGAATTTGGTCGCGGTATATCCGCGCGGGACGCCGGCTTCATAGCGCATCGATGTCGTCGTCCAACGCTAGCGAAGCACCTGTCGCCTTCTTGCCTCTTCTGCGTATCTGTAAAACTCGGTTCTTTGTCACGAACGCATCATGCCGCGCGACTCAAACTGACCGTCTCAGCATGAACTTGCATGCGGTCTATTTCCGATTCAATCCTAATAGGCCCCTCATACTCGTCTCATTTTCCACTGCCCCTGGATTTGTTGCTTCAAATGTTCATGGCCATCTCACGCGCACCTCTGATTATGCTGCTAGCGGCTTTCGTTTGTTGTAACTACCTTTCCGTCGCGGAACCGGCACCTCCGCTAAATTCATTTCAGCGAACGGTGCTAATGTTCCGAAGTGACGAGCACCAACAGCCGCAGTTGCGTCGGATAAAAGATGTGTCGCCCGCACGTCCCTCGATTACCAAAGCGCTCGCTACAGATGCCGAGCAGCCGGCCGCGGAAACAGCTCCCATGGACTTGGGCATGCCGCTAACGCTGCAACTGAACGAAGCTCAGCGAGGCGACCCTGTCCTCGTCGACATGCGACCGCCGGTCTCCAACGCTATTGAGGTCGAGCCCGCGGAACGCGCCGCCACCGCCATTACGCTGAGTCCTGAAATGGTCGAGTTGCGGCAGCAAGTGCGCGGCTGCCTCGCCTACTATCAGAACCAACTTGAGAATGCCGCGACGCGCAGCCCGTGGGGAATCATGCACGCCATGCTCCCCTTTGGGGTTGACGCCGAAATCCGCGCCAATGCGCGGCCAGTGAACGCGATTGGTTGGCTCTGTTGGAACGGAGCCTGTCGTGGCCAACGGCTGCTGTTGGTCACCAAGTCAGGCATCGGCGCGAATCAGGGACCGGGCGTGGAAGGGCATTCGGGGCAGTTCCTGGCCATGCTGGCTCAATCCAAAGTGAAACGCGACTTTCCGCTCCGGATCAGCGGCCGCGGTTTTTCGGTTGAAGACCTAATCGAGCACGAAAAACAATCTTGCCGAACTGGATCGGAACTCACGTTTCAGTTGATCGGACTCTCGCACTATGTCGATTCCGACACGACCTGGAAGAACGACCGAAACGAGACGTGGAGCGTCCAGCGTCTTCTAAAAGAAGAACTGCGTCAGCAAATCAACGGCGCGGCGTGCGGGGGAACTCACCGCTTGATGAGCTTCAGTTACGCGGTCAACCGTCGACGGAAACACGAGAAGGAAATTACCGGAACATGGCAGCAGGCCCAGCGCCGAGTGACCGACTATGTCGACTATACGTTGAGTCTGCAGAACCGAGATGGCAGTTTTAGCACGAATTGGTTCGCCGGGCGCGAAAACCGAAACGACCGCGACCGCAAGTTGCAAACGACGGGGCACATGCTGGAGTGGCTCGTGTTCTCCATGCCCGAGGAACGACTAGTCGATAAAAAAATGATTCGCTCGGTCAAGTTTCTAACGAAGCTTATGACCGACGACCGTCGTCACAAGTGGGAAGTGGGACCGCGCGGCCACGCCTTGCGCGCGCTGGTTCTTTTCAATCGACGCGTCTTCAATAAGCATGACGAGGCCGAATCGCGGGCCATTGCCGAACCATCTCCGAAAGCGGAAGCCGAATGAATTTTGGACCGGGCCTCGAATCGTTCATCGCCACTCCCGCTTGCTCTAATTCGTCAAAATTCTTACGATGCCCACGTAAGTTGCGTCTCGAACTAATCCAGCTCGTTTTCCGTGGCCCCTTCTCGCCATGAAGCCCCAGAAGTTTACAAAACAGTTTGCGTCGGTCTTCGACCTTGCCGTGAAAATGTCGAAATCGGCGGAAGCCGACGCATTGCTGGTGGCGGTCGATGGTCCCACGGACTGGGGGGCGTTGCGAAAGAAGGCGGGGCGCCAAAAGGTGATCGTCTTCGCCGATACCGCCGAGCAACTTGAAGGAGCCAAGGCACACGAGATTTCGACGGTCGTCTTGGATATGGCCGTTTCACCCGTCTATGAGCGACTTACCCAGTCCTTGCTGGAGAGCGTTGCTGACGAAATCCTCGCTCCAGGAGCCAGTGTCGTCGCGGTCTACAGCGGCTTTGAGGCCGGCAAGATCGACTCGATCAGTTTCATTCGCTTGCCAGAACACTTGGGACGTCTGACCGCCCGCGATTTGCAAAAACTTGAAACACAAGTTCCGCTCGATACTCTGAAGACGGTGGTCGATTTGGCCGTTGCCATCGGTCGAGAAGGCCGTGAAGGCAAGCCGGTGGGCACCATGTTGGTCGTCGGCGATCATCGCAAAGTACTCGATCAAAGCCATCCGGCCGTCTACGATCCGTTCAAGGGCTACAGTCGCAAAGAACGCAATTTGGGCGACAAGCGAGTTCGCGAAGGAATCAAGGAGATTGCTCAGTTGGACGGGGCGTTTGTCATCGCGGCCGACGGCACCGTCGAGGCATCTTGCCGGATTATCGATACCGCGCCGGTGGAAATCACCATGACTCGAGGATTAGGGGCCCGGCATTGGGCCGGCGCGGCGATCAGCAAGAACACCAAGTCGATCGCGGTGGTCGTAAGCGAATCGAATGGTACCGTGCGAATTTATCAGGACGGCGAAACGGTCCTCCGCGTGGAACCGCTCGGTCGCGCCATGACCTGGAAAGAGTTCGACTTCGAACCACCGGCCACCGGCGAAACTTCTTAGGTTCGAGCAGTATTCCCCTCGACGGTGCTTCCCGTGACAAGGGAGAGAACCGGTTACAGAGACCGCAGTGCCTCGCGGGCGTGTTGCACGGCGGGATTATCCTCCATTTGCGTTCCATGGAGAATGAAGACCGAGGCGGCGAGGAAATTCGGACGCCATTTGGGGCTCAAGTATCGATAGTTCTCCAACGCGGCCACGGGAAACTTGAGATTGTGAGCGTCGATACTGCATTTCAAACATAACAGTCGACGTGCCGTCTCAAGAAACGCCTGGTCGGGGTGTTTTTGTGCCATCGCATACGTGAGTTCCAAAGCCTTGTCCGGGCCCGACCGGTCACGGAACTGATGTTGAACCCGGCGCGGTGGCAGCAGCGAAAAGATCTCTTCGACCGCGTCCTCGACCGAATCAGGACTGTCGGTTTTCGCAATCGCGGTGATCTTGAAGTCGTTGAGATTCCCGGCACCGCGCGGGATCGCAAGGAATTCACACGTCATGGCAATCGCCTGCAGTAGGGTAAACAACCGAGTCTCCGGATCGGTCCAAGTGCGATACATGAAGTGCATTGCATTGGCCGCGGTGATCGAATGCCTGGCCCGTCCGGTCGCTAGCAGACCACCCCATTTGAATCTGGCCGAGATTTCGTTCGTGGTCAGGAAAACCGCATCCCAAATCGATCCCGGAGAAACCTTTCCCGAACGAAGTTGTTCGTGAATCAACTCGCAGGCCTCCGCAGCGTTTCCTTCGCGGAACATGGAATTCAGTTCGACCACGGCACCCGCATCGCTGTGATGATTCATCCAATCGCCGGGAAGCTTCTCATACTGGGCAGCCCGCCGCGCGTTCACCAAATGCAAATTGCCTTTTCGCTGACTCTTCTTTGACGAACTCTGACGCGCGCTGTTATCGAGAACTGTTTCGGCGGATTGCCAGCCGACCCGGTCCATGCTGCGCCATGAGTTCGCCACCTTGATGGCGGCGTGGCCAATCGAACCAAACAACCTTGATCCAGCCGCTTGAGACCACAATTGACGAAATGCCATCTTGGGGCCTTCGCTTCGGGCGATAGCAATAATGGCGGCGGCGGCGGCATCTTGGTCCAACTTCCGAGCCGCTTCCTGGAAAATCGACGCTGCCTTCGCGGGCCTTGGCAATTGAGCGTCCTTGAGTGGGGAATACGGAGTGCCTCCGGCCTTGGATTTGATGAGATCGATGTGCCAAAACAACGGCAGCAGTTGTTCGTCTCGTGCAACCCTGGAACTTATTTCAGCGACGGAATGATGCACCAGGATATTGTGTCCGCCTGAGATCCTGGCCGCGGTCAAGAATAGCGCCGCGAGAAAGTCGTCTTGAGTAAGTCCCTTGCGAAGTTGATCGACAATAACGGGCGCCATCTTGTCGCGAGGCGTTGATTCGAGAAGTCGCGCCAGCGATTCGACTTCCGGTGCCGCTCGTTTCGAGGATGGCTCTTTGGCTTGTGCTACGCGGCCGGCTAGATTTGCAACGCCCCCAAGTGCGACCAGAGTGCCTGCGGAATTCTTGAGAAATTTGCGTCGATCCGATTTCGATGACATCGCGCCGGCTCCTTAATTTTTCCCGTTCTTCGGTTTGGGTGTGATTTCCCAAAGTTCGATAATTCCTCGGCTGCCAAACGTGGCCAAAATGTCCCCGCCTGGTGATATCTCCAGTCCGCCAGCGGATTCATCACTGCCTTTCAGCGAAGCCAGCAACTTGCCGTTGGCGGCATCCCACATTTGAATCGTTTCATCCTTCGAAACTGAAATGATGCTGCCATGGTCCCGCGAAAAGACCGCCCCCGCGAAACCCTGCACGTCGCGGGAACCGGTGATTTTCAGCAACTGCCGGCCGGTCTCGGCTTCCCACAAGCGAATCGTGTTGTCGCAGCCGCTGGAGAGCAGCTTCCGGCTGTCGGATGAGAAGACGACCGACGACACCGCTTTCTCATCGTCGTGGTGCATGCGAAATTCATTAGGCCGGCGGCGAGTTCGGTCCTTCGTAAAACGTGTCCGGATGCCGAACGGGACGACTTCCCACAGAGCGACAATCCCGGGCTTCTCGGCGACGGCAATGAGTTTACCGTCTGGCGAGACGGCCAAATCAAGCGGCTCTCGCGGATTGTCCATTCTCGCTCGGTAGGTCCACCATCCCTGCTCCACGTCCACTAACTGAACTTGATTCTGACTGATGGAGTTGGGCGAACAAGTGACGAGGGTTTTTCCATCCGGCACGAATACGACACAATTGATAGGGTCAGAGAATCCTTTCCTCAGGCGAAGCACTCTAACTGAATTGCCTGGCTCGATGGGCCACAGCCGGACGGTTGTGTCCTTGCTGGAAGAAGCAATCAGCTTGCCGTCGGGTGAAAAGGCGACGCTCAGGACTGCCTTGGTGTGGCCCTCGAATCGCTTCAAGTGCTTTCCTGTATTGAGATCGAAGAGTTGCACCAAGCGATCGCCACAGGCCGCCACCATTTTGCCGTCGGGAGAGAAAGCGACGGATCGAATGATGCCGTCGCCTGGTTCGATACTTCGTATGTGCTTGATCCGTGAAAGCGCTTCGCCCGCGTATGCCTGTAACGGTAGAACCGCCAGCGCTGCAATGCTCAATGCTAACAAGCAACGATGCATCGGCATGACTCCTCGTTGATTACGGCCATGAATGCGCCCGTCGATGCGGCCTCACGGCTTACGGTTAATAATGGCATATGCGATTGCTCTCACCATAGATAACGTGCGTTCGTTACACGGTGGGATTGGTCCGCGAAATTAGCCCGTTTTGCTTCACTGTCCGCTGTTCTGTTCTGAAACTGTCTCGAACAGTTTTTCCACTGGCTCGTTGTTTACGGTCTTCAAATTGGGCAACGCCTTGCTGAGTCGTCTGAATCCCGAATTTGTCACATGGGGCGAACTGATCAACAGCGAATTCAATTTGTGCATATCGTGGAAATACTTCAAACAATCGTCGGTCAATTGCGGGCACGTCATGTAGATTGACTCCAGCTCGGTTAGGCCCGCCAGATGTGCAATTCCCGCATCCGTCACGGTCGCATTCAACGTCATTTGGAAAACCTTGCACGACTTCATGTCCTTGAGAAACTTCATGTTCTCGTCGGTGACGCGAATCTTGTGCAACGTCAGGTTTTCCATCTTGGTCATGCCGCTCAGATAGCCGACCCCGTCGCTGAAGTTGGAATTGCCCCACAGATTGAGAACTTTGACGTTGGTCAGATCCTTGACGTACCGCAGCCCTTCAGCGCTACAGCCATAGGTATAGGTCAGTTTCAGTTTCTCGACATCCGTTAGATTTTCCAAATGGCTGAGCCCTTCGTCGGTCATCATGCCACCGCCCATGTGGACGGACGTGACGAGTCCCCGTTCATCCGTCTCAATTTCGACATTCTTGGTGCCGGTTTCGAGCTTCGAGACCCAGTTCATCAGGTCCGCGCCTTGCCCGTAGAACGAAAAATCCTCGGTCCGGTGGCGCAAGATCAGTTTTTCAAATCCCGCCGAAATGATCTCCGCTCCGTCGGGCGAAAATGCCACGGTCGGCACGTTCGGCCAGTATCCGTCGATTGATTTGACCAGAGTGCCGTTCTTCAATTCCCAGACTTTGATCGAATAATCCCCGCTGGCCGAAGCGAGCAGCTTGCCGGTGGGTGAGAAATCGAGTGACGCGATCGATTTGGAATGACCATTGAGCATCCTGATCTGTCGCGAGTCCGCAACGTTCCAGATGCGAATCGTCTTGTCGTCGCCGGCTGACGCCAGCAAGGTGCCATCCGGTGAAAAAACGAGCGAGCGAATTAAATCCGTGTGGCCCAAGATGTCACGGATCAATTTGCCAGAGTCGGCATCCCACAACTGAATTGTTTTTTCGCCGCCGCTGGCGATCGTCTTGCCGTCGGGCGAAAACACGACGCAGTGCAGTTGCGCCGAGTTGGCGGTCATCACCCGTTCGCTGCTTCCTGAAGCGACTTCCCAAAGACGGATCAAGCCATCCTTGCCGGCGGAGACCAACGTCGACCCATCAGGCGAAAATGCAATTTGTGTCACATTATTTTTGTGACCAGGCAATGTTTTGAAGTGCCGGCCGTCCGCCTGCCAAAGCTTGATCGTCTTATATTCGGAGCCGAACGAAGCGAACTTCGTTCCGTCCGGCGAGACGGCAACCTGGCGCACGACTCGACGATGTGCAGGAATCTTGACCCGCTCCGTTCCTTTCACCAGGTCCCAGACGCGAATCATTCCGTCGTAGCCGCCCGAAACGATCGCCAACCCGTCGGGTGAATACACGGCGCACGACGCGTTTTCATAGTTATCGATCTTCGACGGCGGTTGTGGCGCGGCAGGCTGGGGATCGACAATCTCGATCGGCAGCGCACCGGCCGGCAAGACGAAGCTGTGTTGAATCTCGCAATCTTTTGGCAGCAGCTTGCGAAGTTCCTCGACGGCGGCCGGCGTGATTTGAGTGTTGAGCAGTTGCAGTTCCTTGAGATTCTTTAACTTGGCCAAATGAGCCAGTCCGGCCGCGGTCACCCGAGTGTCGCTGAGAATGAGTCGCTTCAGCGATGACAACTCGGCCAGATGGACCATGCCGGCATCCGTCACGTTGGTTCTGTTCAAGCCCAACAGTTCCAATTCGGGAAAGCGCTGTCGTCGCGGCAGCCCGGCATCCGTCACTCCGGTTCCACCCAAACTCAGCATTCTCATCTTCGACATGTGCCCCAACCGGGCCAGTCCAACGTCCGTCGTCCCGGTCCCCTCCAGATCCATCCAGAACATGTCCTTCATCTGTTCCAAATATGCCAGGCCTGCGTCGGTGATTTTAGTATTGTTCAGGTAGAGCACCGTGATCTTGCGGTTGTCTATCAAATGCCGCAAACCGGCATCGGTGACACGCGTGCTGTTAAGGCTCAACATCCACAAGTCTTCCATGCCTTTCACGCTGGCCAGTCCCGCGTCGGTGATGTTGCTGGGTGAAAGAATCAATTGCTGGAGTCGAGGCAAATGCCGTAAATGCGCGAACCCGACGTCGCTGACGTTCGTGCAACTGATCAGCGTGACGGTCTCCAGTGAACCGAGCGATTCAAAAGCCGCCAGATCGTCGTCGTTGATCTTCGGCGAGTTTCCGAAGGCAAAGTCGGTGGCCACGCCGTTCTTCTCCGTGATCTTGACGCCGATGGCACGCAGACGTTGGATCGTTTCGGAATCAACGATTCCTGAGGCCGCTTTTGCCGCGACCCATTTTGCGCCGTGGATTTTGGCGTGAAGAGCGTTGCCGGATTCATCACGGGCAACATCCCCTTCGCCTTCATCGAATCGGTAAAGAACCAGTGTGTGCTGGTCGGCCTTGAGTCTACTTGGAGCCGTGAAGTCCTCGTCATAGCGGGCAGTTCGGGAAACTCGCACCTCGTCGATGAAGCCATTGAGGAACTGGGTAGGCTCGCCCTGCCCGCCCGGATTCGCCCCAATCATGAATGGAAACTTCGATTGGTTGAACTTGCCAATCGTCGCGCTGCCTTGCAGCTTGCCGTCGACAAACAGACGGAGTTTACTTCCATCCAAGACGCCGGCAATGTGGACGAGTTTGTTGCGTCCTACCGATGTGCTTGACTTGACACGCACGTAGCCATTGTCGGTGGCTCGACCGTCGTTGACGTGAAACGAGCAGTATCCTTCGGCAACATCAAGCCCCAGTCCCGAGCCATTAAAATCTCCAATGATCGACCCGCGGTACAGCGACATCACGGTTGCTTCAATCGTGATCGGATGACTGCCGTCGTAACGCAACTTGGGGATGACCAAGTGTGCCTGCCGACCGGAGAATTCGAGCATGTGCGAGCGTTTTCCCTGGCCGCCGATACTGCCGTTTATCGGGCCACCGGGGAACGACGGCCGTGCTTTAGGCGGACGGCAATACGCTTCCAATTCGACCGCGAAAAAACCGTCTTCTCGCGGCCGGTCGTTGTAGGTGCTGTCCAGGCATTGGACGCGAATGTAACGTACCCGCCGTTCGGGAAAAGAATGAACCTGCCAGCTTCGCGACCATTCGTTACCGTGGTCGGCGACGGTCTCATATTTTTTCCCATCGGTGGAAGTTTCAATGGTGTAGCGGAACGCTCGCGAATCCCGGTCGTATAGCAGCAATCGGATTTGTCGCAAGGGATATTCCCGGGGCAAGGTAACGGTCCATGTGGCGGGAGTTAGGCTGCGAGCCCATCCGCCGGTCCCGTGATAACCGGTGGTCTTTCCATCAAGCAGCCTGTGCGGGTGACTGGCTGGCCCTTCCACGGTCGCCCCTCGACTGCTGAGCGCAACGTTGCCGGCAAGCGGATCGCCACGAACCCACAACAGATCGGCGAGACTGGGCGTACCGGGATTGATGCCCGACTTCTTGCTAGTGGTCCACGCGCCGCGGATCTCTTTGTCGACAGGCCGCAACGAGATCTTGCCGAATCGGTCCTTGCCTTCCCGCCAAGTGCCCTTAAAACGGCCTTCGGATTGGGACCATACGAGTTGCAGTTGCCCCTTTTCTTCGCCAAAAGTGTCGGTGTACGTTCCTTCGTACCTGCCGGGCCGCTTCTTTTCGAGTTCGACTTGGCCCCAATCTTCGCCCGTCCATTCGCCGGAGATGTCAGGCGGGTTGGAGGACGGAAATAGAAACAAGCCAAGCAGACCAAGACCGAATGCGGCGATCATGACTAGGGCTCCTATTGTTCCGAAGTTTGCCGTCGGTTTCCGCTTCGCGTCCAACTCGCATTTCTCTTGGCCCGGTGAAAATTGATCATCATGCGGAACACTCGGGCGATCATCCGTCGCCAGCAGAGCCGAGAGATTCGAGTCCGACGTAAATCGAGCCAGCGCGTCGGCAACTTCCAACGGTGTGTCGAATCGGTCGTCGGGATTGGTCGCCAACATTCGACTGGCGACGTGAGCCAGCCCCTTGGGCACGTCACCGCGCAGTTCTTCGACCATGGGCCGCGCCAATTGTTGATGTGCCGCGATGATCTTTCTGGGCGAAGGATAATCCTCGCGACGAAACGGGGGCGACCCCGCCAGCAAGGCATAGAGGGTACAGCCGAGGCCATATATATCCGCGCGAATATCCACATCATGAGAATTGGCCGCTTGCTCGGGTGCCATGTACTCGGCGGTGCCCATAATGTGGCCGGCGCGTGTTAGATCGTCACCACATTCTGTTTCGCTCGCGTCATCGGCATCCATGGCAAGAAGTTTTTGTTCGCCCGCATAGCCCGCCAAGCCCAGATCGAGGATCTTCACGCAACCCTCCGCTGAAAGCATCAGATTGGATGGTTTTACATCGCGGTGAACCAGTCCATGCTCGTGAGCATGTTGCAAACCAATCGCGGCTTGTCGCACCAGTTCGCAGGCGTCCGCCACGCGCAATTGCCCGTGACGTCCGATCAGCTCCGAAAACTCCGCGCCTTCGAGATATTCCATCACCAAAAACTGTTTACCGTCCACTTCGCCGGCATCGCTCGCCTGCACGATGTTTTCATGTTTGAGCTTGCCAATCGCCTTCATCTCTCGCTCGAATCGCGCGACCGCATGATCATCAAGCATGCGTTTGGTACGGAGAATCTTGACGGCGACGAACTTCTCCAACTTGGTATGCAACGCCTTGTAGACCGTGCCCATGCCGCCGGTGCCCAATCTCTCGATGAGCATGTACTGACCGAGCATTTGGTGATTCGATATCGTCGAACTTGGCGCGTCATCCGCTGCGCGCTCAAACATCTGAACTCGTTGCCGGACGTGGCGAAACTCCGGCTCGTTGACGAATGATTCGTCGCTCGCCGGACACTTCAACTCCTCGAGAAACGAGTCCGATTCGTTTTCCATCGTGGCCACGGATCGATCACAGTCACCGCATGTTTCCAAATGCTCGGCGATCGATTCCAGCGATGCCACGGGCAAACGCCCCGTGACGAAATCGTGAAGTTGCTTCGTTTCGGGGCAAAGGACGATGGGCACGTTTGCACTCCTAGGCTGGTCACGGATGGGCGCAATGGTAAGTCACTAATCTAACAACGATTCGCGCATGTCAGCACTTTTCAAATTGTGCGAAAACCACGGCGGTAAAACGAGTTAGCGTGGGTCAAAGAGCGTCAAGCTGCTCACGTAGTCGGCGGAGTACTCGTGACTTTGCCAGTCGGACTGCATTGATACTCATCCCCAATTCACTGGCGACCACCGAGGTGGGCACATCATCCACGGTGGTTCGCCAAAAAGCTTGCCAGGTACGATCTTCAAATTCGGCTTGGACCATTTCCATTCCGGCCAGGAAGGACGAACTTGGATGTTGTGACCGTGAATTCTCGCCAAGCATCGACGAGGCATCATCAGCGAAGTTGAACAGGCGCAGCATCGCGTCGGTCCCGCCCGCGGCTTGAGGGCGGCCGACTTGGCGGCGGAAGTGATCGCGAATCTTGTTCTGGGTAATGGTCCACAGCCAACCGCGAAAGGCCTGTCCCGGCAAGTCACGCCGAAAGTTCGCGATGTGCGAGTGAACCGATCGAAAGACTTCTTGAAATACGTCCGCCGCGTCTGTCCGTGAAACTCCAAACTTGCGACACCAAGAATAAACCAGACCACTATAGAGTTGTACCAACCGCTGCCAAGCGAGTGGATCCTGCCGTTTCACTCCTTCAATCAGCCCGGTAGATGTGGAATCGACAAACATGGTTACAAATACGCTCCGATTTTTGAGCTTCATTCTACCTGATCGGCCGCCGCCATTGGTCTCCGTCAATCAGGCCCATTCCAAAGCGGCGCACTTCAAGCGGTGTAACATACGCCCCGCTACCAAAACTTTCGTGTTCACTCATCAAGCTCCCTCCGTAAATACAAACGCTCCAACGAATTAGTCGATTCGCCGCCCTCGGCAGAGCCTCCCAGACGCCCGATTAAACGCTTGCACAACTGCAAACATTTCAATAGCCCCAGAGCGCACGCCCCTCGGCACCGCACATCGCCGCGCGGTGATCTCTCATCCCGTTATTTTACAACATCCAGGACAACTTGTGTTAAAAACTTCACCCGACATCAGTTTCCAGTGGTAGCCGAGTTACGACGAAGGCAGAGAAGGTGCGCCGAACATCGCGTCACAACGAGTGTGCGAAATTGTTGTTATCGTGGTAGGATGACGGCCCGACGCACGTTGTTCGAGAATTGTTGGCGAACCCCAATGATTCAGTTGAGTTGTTCGAGGTAGAGAGTGCATGGATCAAGAGTACCAACCAGTTATCGAACTCCAACTGGCTGAACCTAGCGGCACCAAGTCGGCGTGGCGTGTATTGATACCGATTCTTGGTGGTCTTGGCCTGATTTTTCTGCTGGTGATCGGCTCGATGGCTCTCCTCGTTTACTTGGTCATCCGTGCCGAGCTACGTCAAGAACAACATTTGGCAAAGATGATCGTCGACGTAACGGACACCAACTACCAGCAAGAGGTTTTAGAAGCGGATGTTCCCGTTGTTGTCGACTTCTATGCGGATTGGTGCCGTCCCTGTCGATCCCAGTCCGCAATTCTGATGGAGTTTATCGCGAAGGGCGAAAACGTCAAGATCGCCAAAATTGATGCTGAAGCCAACCATGAATTGTCCGGGCGATACAACATTCGAGCATACCCTACCTTGTTGATTTTCAAAGACGGGACGATCGTCGCCCGAAACGAAGGTTGTATTGGCGAGGCGGACATTCGTAAGATGCTCAAGATTGATCCGCCGAAACCCGTTGCAGGCGAGAGCGATGCGCAACGGCTCGTTCGTGAAGCGCGAAACACCTATTTCATGGGAGACTGGCAGGCCGCACTAACGCAGACTGAAGGCGCGCTCGAACTCGACAAGGAGTTGAAAGATGGATTGTGCCTTCACGTTGAGGTCGCCGGTCGGGTAGTGGACGAAATGCTGTCGCGAGATGATAACGAAGGCGCGCTAGCGGTATGCTCTGGAGCGGGGGAGTCCGCCCGGCGATTATGTTCGCGCATGAGCGAACTCGACGACGACGATAAAGAGATTCTTGGTAGTCTTTTTTATGATGAGGCGTGCGCGTCTGCCCTATGCGGCCATCCCCAGCGAGCGGTCAACTGTCTCCACGATGCATTAGCAGTGGGGTTCCACGACCTAGATCTCTGTGAATACGACTCAGATCTCAATTCGCTTCGGAGACGTAGTGACTTCAAGCGTTTTTTGAAAGCGTTCCGCGAGAGCGAGTAAAATTCCCGGTAGCGTTGAACAGGGCGGACGAACGAGGGTGCCACCCACAATTTGATTGCACCCGGCCGGACTCCCTATGTTGAATTGGCTGCACTTGTCCGGCGGCAACAGGCCGGTCTTTGTACGACCACATTCCGAGTCCGTTGTTCACTCCGCGCACAATGCGAACGCGAACGACGCGCGTACCTCGACGGTGAATAGGGTCAAAGCTGGTATGACGAGGATAAAAAGACGCCATGATCGCGGAGCGATCAGCGACTTTGCTTCCTTAGCTCTTGGGAAATAACGGTCCGCCGTATTGGGCCTCGTTTCCAAGTTGCTCTTCGATTCGTAGCAGTTGGTTGTACTTGGCCATGCGGTCGCTGCGCGACGCCGAACCGGTTTTGATTTGGCCGGTGTTCAAGGCGACGGCCAAGTCGGCGATTATTGCGTCCTCGGTCTCGCCGCTGCGGTGGCTGGTGACGCTGGAATAGCCGTTGCGCGTTGCCAAGTGAATCGCGGCGATCGTTTCCGACAGCGTGCCGATCTGATTGACTTTGATCAGGATGCTGTTGGCGATCCCTTCGTCGATGCCGCGCTGCAAGCGCTGCGTGTTGGTGACGAACAGGTCGTCGCCGACAAGCTGTACGCGGTCTCCCAGCCGATCGGTCAACTGCTTCCAGCCGTCCCAGTCGTCTTCGCTGCAACCGTCTTCAATCGAGCAGATTGGAAAGCGGTCGGCCCAATCGGCCAAGAAGTCGACCATGCCGCCCGAATCGATTTCCTTGCCGTCGATCTTGTAGGTGCCCTTCTTCGAGTCGTAAAGTTCGGTGGCCGCGACATCCAGCGCGATGTGGACCTGTTCGCCCGCCTTATAACCGGCGTTCTTGATCGCGGCCATGATCAATTCGAGCGCCTCGCCATTACTGCCCAGGTCGGGAGCAAAGCCGCCTTCGTCGCCGACGGCCGTGTTGAGTCCCTTGTCTTTGAGCACTTTTTTCAGGTGATGAAAGATCTCGACGCCACAGCGCAGGGCATCGCTGAATCGCTCAAACCCCAGCGGCATGACCATGAACTCTTGGACGTCGACCGAGTTGTCGGCATGTTCGCCGCCGTTGACAATGTTCATCATCGGCGCGGGAAGCAGGTTCGCGCCCACGCCACCCAAATAGCGGAACAGCGGCTGTTCGGTGAAACTGGCCGCGGCTTGGGCGACGGCCAAGGAAACGCCCAGAATCGCGTTGGCACCCAGCTTCTTCTTGTTCTCGGTGCCGTCGACGTCCAACATGCGCTGGTCGATGGCCAGTTGATTCAAGCCGTCCAGACCGATCAGGGATTCGGCCAGGATGGTGTTGATATTGTCAACCGCCGTCATCACGCCCTTGCCCATATAGACGTTCTTGTCGCCGTCGCGAAGCTCCCAGGCTTCGTGCGCGCCCGTACTCGCTCCACTGGGAACCGCCGCCGAACCCACCGAACCGTCGGACAAGGCCACGTCGACCTCGACCGTTGGATTGCCTCGGCTGTCCAAAATCTGACGGGCGTGAACACTGGTAATTAGGCTCATGGGATCATCGCTTTCTTGTAAATGACTCTTTGTGGAGATATTTGATTTGACAGTCCACCGATAGCGGCGGTTTCTGTTGCCGTGTAATATTTAGGTTTGCAGAGCCATTTTGCCTGATTCAAGATTTTGTGACTAGGTGCTACCCGCGCAGCTTAACCCGTAGGGGAACATGTTCAGCGGAATCGTCGAAGCTTTAGGAACCGTGGCCAAGATCGAGCCGCGACCGCCCGGGATTCGGCTCGTAATACGCGATCCGGAGATCGCCAAAAATGCTCGAATTGGCGAGAGTATCGCGACCAACGGGTGTTGCCTGACCGTCGTCGAAATGGATGCCGATACCGTGCATTTCGATGCCGGAAGCGAGACGCTCAGCCGCACGAACCTGGGCCAGCTTGTCGAAGGAAGCCCGGTCAACTTGGAGCAGTCGCTGCGAGTGAACGACCGACTGGGAGGGCACTTCGTCACCGGGCACATCGACGCCGTGGGCAGCTTGGATCAACGTATGGACGAAGGAGATTGGTCGACTTTCTACTTCCGCATGCCTAAGGCGCTCGGTCCGCAGATGGTTTCCAAAGGATCGGTTGCCGTCGACGGTGTCAGTTTGACGCTGGTCGACGTGGAAGAAGAACGATTCAGCGTGGCGTTGATTCCGCACACCTTGGAGGTCACCACGCTAGGTGGGCTCAAGCCGGGCGATCCCGTCAATTTGGAAACCGACATGCTCGCCAAAATGATCGAAAAGCAACTACAACTGCGTTTTCAATAACCATCTTCCAGAATGTGCTGAATGGCTCGTCACACGGTTTCTTATTTGACTCGTCGCTTCCAAGAGATTGGGCTGCAGCCCGATTCGCGCCACGGTCAGAATTTCTTGGTCGACTTGAATCTGGTCGAACTGCTGATCGATTCCGCCGACCTGCAGCCGAACGATGTAGTGCTTGAGGTTGGTACGGGAACCGGATCGCTGACGTCCCTCATGGCACCGCGGGCGGCCGCCGTCGTGACGGTCGAGATCGACGAGCACCTTTTTCAAATGGCCCGCGAAGAGTTGTACGACTTCGACAACGTCACCATGCTGCGGCAAGATGTTCTGCGGAACAAAAACAACCTTCACGCCAATGTACTCGACACGGTACGTGAAAAACTGGCCGAAGATCCTCGGCGGCGTTTCAAGCTGGTCGCGAATCTGCCATACAACATCGCAACGCCGCTGATCTCGAATCTGCTGCTGACGGACATCGTTCCCGATTCGATGACGATCACGATTCAAAACGAACTGGCCGACCGCATCGTCGCCGTGCCTTGGACCAAGGATTACGGCGCGCTGAGCATTTGGGTGCAGAGCCTGTGCGACGCGGAAGTCATTCGCGTGATGCCGCCCAGTGTGTTTTGGCCGCGTCCGAAAGTTTATTCCGCAATCATTCACATCGTCAGCCGTCCGGAAAGGCGAGCCCTCATTCCGGACCTCGCATTTTTCCATACCTTCGTGCGATCGATGTTCTTTCACCGCCGCAAGTTTTTGCGCAGCGAAGTGCTGAGCGCGTTTAAAGGACGGCTGGACAAGCCCACGACCGACAGGATCTTAACGCAAATGGAATTGGCCATGGACGCCCGCGCGGAACAACTGAGCGTCGAGCAGATGCTCAGCCTGTGCGAACTGATCCGCGAAACTGTTGGTTCTGATTGAGAAGACGGTTCTGGAGCAACGCGACGATTGTCACGCTACTGTTCTTCCTTGATTTGCTTGATCAAGCCGCTGAGATCCTTTTGAAATCTCGTTATGGACGCACTGAACCGCCGGTAGTCGGAACCAGAACGGTTAGCGAACTTCTCGACTTCCCTGACGCGTTGGTGAAGCGAGTTAAGATTTCGCTTTGACCTTGGTGACAAATGAGGGCTGGCGCTGATCGTCTTCAGATGTTCCTCCATGTCCTTTTGCAATAACGCGATCATCTTCGTGGTTCTGTCGCTTTCGAGTGCCGCCCGCATGGCTCTTGCTTCGCGCGGTGGGATGAGCGGCACGGAGTCCGCGGACTGGCCGTTGCTGGAAGCGTCGCGCCGCAGTGCATCCGAGACATTGACGAGGGCCTGGAGCATTCTGATTCCGGCCAGAGTCGCCAGCCGAGTCAAGACAACGCGATTTTGGTGCAATTGCGTATTGTGTGCCGCCTGTTGCGGCGACAAGCCACGAGCCTTGTCCAGTGCCTTCGCTAGATCAAGTGACGGGATGCCGAAAGCGACTCCTTCTTGGTTCCGCTGTTTTGAATTCTTCTTGAATGAATCGTCGAGCCGTGCCAGACCTTCTCGAATCAGTTTTTCTCCTTCGTCCGTGGCCTTCATGGCGATCACCCCGACAACTTGCCCTAGCTCGTTGACAATCGGCCCGCCGCTGGAACCAGGATTGATCGTGGCATCGATTTGTAGAAAGTCCATTTCATCAATGCGGACCGTTGCTTTTACGTTTCCTTTGACGACGGCGTTTCTCAATGTCACGCCGCCTCCCACGGATGGATTGCCGATCAAGCGGACCTGTTGATCCTTGGGGAAGTGGCCGTCGTAGGCCACGGCCAGCGGAACGCGGGCTGTCTTGACGGAAAGAACCGCGATGTCCCGGTCGGCATCTTCATACAGAACGCTGTTCACCGCGATGGGTTCGCGAGCCTCTGGAAAGAAGACCTTCAAATCGGTTGCCGACGCGCCCTCGATGACATGATGATTGGTCACCAACAGGTTGGGCGCGGCAAGAAATCCACTGCCATGACCAAGCGGATGCTCGATCAGCGCCACCGACTCCACCGTGTCCGGCGTGCCGCGCGGCTCGAAATCCGATAGCTCTGATTCGCGAATGGATCGATATTCCAGTTTGGAAACGCGATACGCTCCCGACCAGGTGGACAGAAAGATCTGATCCTTGGGCACTTTCCAATTGGGATGAAGTGTGAGCCGCCTGGGATTTCCGCACCAATCGACAACGGTCCTGCCGTCGCAGGTAACGCGCAGATGACCGGCATGAACTGTAAGAACGACCTCGGCGGGCTGGCTCTTTTTGAGTACCTGTTTCCGGTAGTAGGTCGGATTGGCCGGCTCGTTCTTCTCGTCGACCCAGGCCAATCCAGACCGCATTTCTCGGCCGTAGTCAAAAATCACGATCGCTTGATGACGGCCGCCGACCACGATTCCGATGTTCAGCGCGCCAGAGGCCGGTTCACGCTCGACGACCATTTTCAGTTGGTACTGGCCTTGAATCTTGTGCGGTATTTCGAGCGTGGTTCTTCTTTGAGTCGATGAGACCAGTGCTTCGCCGTCTTGCTTCCACGTGCCCGTTTTGACATCTCGTGTCGGTTTGATTTTCGCAAGCAGGTCGACAGGTTGATCCAACACATCAGGCACGATACCAGGAATCGGTTTCGCGGACTGGCCCTGCTTTCGATCGAGTTGCCAACCTCGAACGTAGTCTCGGTCCGCTTTGCTCAACTTTTCCAACGGAACGGTGACGACCTTGCCATCCGT
This sequence comes from Planctomycetota bacterium, assembly GCA_029259935.1. The sequence continues at coordinate 11,948 of JAJDEH010000091.1, read as the reverse complement.
CTTCTTGAGCGTGACTGCCGTATCGTTCGCGCCCAGCAATTCGGCCCGCACATTAAACGTGCCGTTCTCGCTGCTCCAGCGGCGAACCTCGGCACTGCCGATTTGGTTCGTTAACAAGAACAGCACCAATGCAACCAGTCCGTGGCACTGGGCTCGCCTTCTGGATGAGGTGAGAATCGTCATGCTATTGCTTTCCGTGCCAATGCCTATGCCAAGATGGGCTGAACGACTTCTCCATGCACGTCGGTCAAGCGGAATCTGCGGCCTTGAAAGCGGAACGTCAGGCGTTCGTGATCGATGCCCAGCAGGTGGAGAATTGTCGCTTGAAAATCGTGGACTCCGACCGCGTTTTCCGCCACACTGAAACCAAATTCGTCGGAAGCGCCGTAGGTCATTCCCGGCTTGATGCCGCCACCCGCCATCCAAATGGTGAAGGCGTACGGATGATGGTCGCGGCCCCAAGACTTCGTTTCGCTGATCTTACCTTGCAGAAATGGCGTTCGTCCGAACTCGCCGCCCCAAATCACCAGCGTGTCTTCCAACAATCCGCGACGGTCAAGATCCTCGACCAACGCGGCCGATGGCGCGTCGATGTCGGTACATTGGATCTTCAGTTGCGTGTTGAGATTGCGGTGCTGATCCCAGCCGGCGTGCATGAGCTGAATGAATCGGGTGCCTCGCTCGGCCAACCGCCGGGCCATCAAACAGTTGTAAGCGAACGAGCCCTTGCGCATCACGTCCGGGCCGTACATGTCCAGCGTCTCTTTGGTTTCCGTGGAGAAGTCGGTCAGTTCGGGAACCGAGGACTGCATGCGATAGGCCATTTCATACTGCGCCATGCGGGTGGCAATTTCCGGATCGCCGACTTCCTCGAAGCGGCTGCCGTTGAGCACGGCCAAGTCGTCCAGCATTCCGCGGCGTGTCTCGCGGTTTAAGCCGGGCGGATCGGAAAGATACAAAACGGGATCCCCGCTGCCGCGAAACTTGACACCCTGATGAATCGTGGGCAGAAACCCGCTGCCCCAATAGTAGTCGTAGAAAATCTGGCCGCAGGACGCTTCTTTGTCGCGTGATGTCATGGCGACGAAGGCGGGCAATTCCTCCGTTTCGCTGCCCAGGCCATAACTGAGCCAAGCGCCCATGCTGGGCCTGCCGGGCCGTTCGTCGCCGGTCATGAAAAAAGTGATCGCCGGCGCGTGATTGACTTGCGTGGTGTGCAACGACTTAATGAAACACAGTTTGTCGGCGATGGCGGCGGTGCGGGGAAGGAAACTGCAGACCGTCGCGCCGCTGTTTCCATGCTGTTTGAATTCCGTAATTGCCGACAGGCAAGGGCGTTCTTTTTGACCGCCCGTCATCGTGCTAAAACGCTTGCCGGCGGCAACTTCGTCTGGAATCTGTTGCCCGTGCATCTTTTTGAGCATCGGCTTGTAGTCGAACAGATCGACGTGCGAAGGCGCGCCGTTTTGCAACAAATAGATGACGCGCCGCGCCTTCGGAGCGAAATGCGGCAGCGAATCCAAGCCGGGACGCGCGGGCTTATTCGCCGCGGTGCTGTCGGCCGCCAATAACGAACCGAGTGCGGCGGCTCCCACGCCGAGCGCCGTGCGGCCAAAGAACTGTCGGCGTGTTTCTTGCAATGCGTATCGGGATGCGATGTGGTTCGTGTTTGGCTGCATGGTTTTCTTTCGTGAACGTGCCTGGGTTGCCGGCTCTGCCACGCATTTACTCCCTGGACAAAGTTTCATCCAAATTCAGCAACAAGGAACAAACGACCGTGTAGGCCGCGTGGTCGGCGAGATCGAGCTTTTCGTTTCGAGCGGACGCACCGACACTCAGCAAATCCGTCGCTGCCTTCCGATCCTGCGAGAAATGTTCTTTCGACACGTTGAAGCGCCGCACGAGCAACTGTAACTCTTGCGGTTTTGGCTGCCTGGCGGTGGCGACGCGGAATGCCCAACCAATACGTTCTTCCGCCGACTTCGACTTCATGCTCATGGCTCGCTGCGCGAACGCACGCGCCGCTTCGACAAACGTCGTTTCATTCATGGTGGTCAGGGCGTGCAGCGGCGTGTTGGTTCTGGTCGGCTTCACTTCACAGGTCTGCCGCTTGCCGCTATCAAAAAACATCGTTGGGCCGACGATGCGCCGCCAAAATGTATACAAGCTGCGGCGATACAATTTGTCGCCGCTGTCTTGCTGGTAGCGGATTTTGTTAAACGTCGCTTCCGCCCAGATGCCTTCGGGTTGATACGGCCGTACGGACGGACCGCCGATTTGCTCCACCAGCAGACCGCTCATCGCCAGTGCCTGATCGCGCAGCATCCACGAGGGCAGTCGATAGCGAGGAGCACGCGATAGCCAAACATTTTCAGCGTCCCGCTCCTTTCCTTGAGCCGACACTACCGCGGATTGTCGATAGGTCGCACTCATGACAATCAGCTTGTGGAGTGCTTTGACATTCCAGCCGCTTTCGACAAACTGAACGGCCAGCCAATCGAGCAGTTGGGGATGCGTGGGCCGGGAACCTTGGCTGCCAAAATCCTCGGTCGAGGCGACAATCCCGCGACCGAAAAAGGTTTGCCAATATCGGTTCACGGTGACGCGCGCCGTCAGCGGGTTGCTCGGATCAACAAGCCATCTTGCGAGGGCGAGCCGGTCGGGCCGCGCTTGTTCTGGAAGCGGCGGCAAGAAGGCGGGAGTTCCTTCATTAACTTCTTCGCCCGGTTTATCATACCCGCCGCGGGTCAGCATGGTGGTATTGCGACGCTTTCCATCCGGCAGGCTATCCATGATCATGACGGGCACGCTTGACTTGGCCAGTTTTTCCCGATTCGCCTTCAGCGCGGCTAACTCAGTCTTGAGCTTCTTCCAACTGGCCGAGTGAGTTGAGCGGAAATGGTCTCGCAGCGCGATTCGTTGTTTTTCGTTACGTTTGTCAGACTGGAGGAGCAAAAGCTTGGCGATCTCGGGTGGCAAGCCGCCGATCGATTCCGACTTCTTTTGAAAGTAGAACCCACCGATGCCGCCCGTGTTGACGATCTTGATTAGCAGTTGGCTCTTGCCCGCCGGCAACTCGAGCCGCGCCGATTCCTGATCCGCCGCGGCCGCCCGATTGACGTTGCTCGCAAGCAGCTCTTTGCCGTTAAGCCACAAGCGAATTCCGTCGTCCGATCCAAGAGACAAGTCCACGGTGCGCGGACCGGGCGCTTCAAGCGCGCGGTAGAGATAGGTCGCTCCGACCGTGGTTGGCAGGTCGTGGACTTTGCCATCGGCGAACGATTTCTCTTCGCGCCAACCAATTTTTCCCGCGGCGAATTTCTGCTGGAGATCGATCTTCTTCTCGGGGCCAAATTCGTGCTTGAACAAGGGCTCGGCGCTTCCGGTCGGCAGTGGCAGCGGGCCGAGTACTTGCCAAGGGCTCATCGTGATGGCTCCGGCGCTGCTGGCTTGCTCCTTCAATTTGGCCGCTGTTTCCGCCTCCCAGGCGACTTGAGCCTTATCCAGTTCGGGCATTGGCTGGTTCATCTGCTGCTGGAGTCCGGCCAGTTGTTGGTCTAGCTCGGCGAGCCGGCTCTTCGTCTCCGATGGCAGATAGTTCAGCACGGGCGGGGCTCGTCCTCCGCCCCGCGAACCGCTCTCCGAAGTGTTGTTGAAAAACGCAAACAGTTCGTAATATTCTTGTTGCCGAATGGGATCGAACTTATGGTCGTGACACCGGCAGCATGTCATCGTCAGTCCCAGCCAGACCGTGGAAGTCGTCTCGGTGCGATCGAACACATTCTCCACTCGCGTTTCTTCGGCGATGCGGCCTCCTTCGCCGTTGTACATGTGGTTGCGATTAAAACCGGTGGCAATGATTTGCGACTCGCTCGCCCCCGGCAGCAGATCGCCGGCCAGCATCTCGATCGTGAACTGATCGAAGGGCATGTTTTTGTTCAGGGCATGAATCAGCCACTCGCGCCAAGGCCACATCGTTCGCGTGGGGTCGCCCTGAAAGCCGTCCGTATCGGCATAGCGGGCCGCGTCGAGCCACTCCCAGGCCATCCGTTCGCCATAGCGGTTCGAACGCAGCAGCCGGTCGACAACTGTTTCATACGCGCCGTCTGTTTTGTCGTGTAAGAATGCGTCGACTTCTTCCGGCGTCGGCGGAAGCCCGGTTAGATCGAGCGTCACTCGGCGAATCAACGACGTGCGGCTCGCCTCGACCGACGGGCTAAGTCCCGCTTGAATCATCTTTTGCAGTACGAAATAGTCGATCGCATTGCGGGGCCATTTTGATGCACTTGACGGCGGCTCGGGTTTGGCCGGTGGTACGAACGACCAATGTTCGGTCCACTTGGCACCTTCGGCAACCCACTGCCGCAACGTTTTTTTGTCTTTGGCGGAAAGAATAAGTTTTGCATCCGACGGTGGCATTCGCTCGTCCGGGTCGTCGCTGAATATTCGTCGGAGCGCTTCGCTTTTTTCCGTGTCGCCCGGGGCAAACGCCACGCTGCCTTCGCGATCCGCCAGCGCGCCGGCTTTGGTATCAAGACGCAAGTCGGCCTGTCGCGTGGATTCGTCTGGCCCATGGCATTGGAAGCACTTGTCGGAAAGAATCGCACGCACATCGCGATCGAAATCGACCTCGTCGGCGGCAAGTGGCAGGATCGCCAAAAGAATCAAAAACAGTCCCAAGCAGCAGCGATATCCCATGGAGTCGCAATCCCAAAAAAGCGGCAATCGAGGGCCATTCGGCTGAACTACAGTCTAATCGAGCCGGAACCTAGGGCCAATGCTTGCAAATGGCCAGGAACCGCGAGACTCGCCCCGTCGCCGTGGATTGGACGGCTTCGGAGAACCGTCCCAGGGCTGGCGAGATCCAAGAACGCTTAACTCGTTGAACTCATCGCGAGGACCATCCGGGCTACTTCGATCAGTTTCTTGTTCTTGTCGCAGGCCATTTTTTGCATGGCCTTTAGGGCCTGGGCTTCATCAAAGCTGAAATCCTTCATTAACAGTCCCTTGGCCTGTTCGATCAGCTTGCGATCTGCCAGTGACTGCCGCAGTTGTGCAGATTCGGCTTCAAGTTGACGAATTTGCTGAAAGCGGTGCCACGCCATGGGAATCGCTGCTTCGAGATCGGGGCGTTCAATTGGCTTGACAAGGTAGGCCATCGCATGTGATTCGGCGGCTCGCTGGACAAGGTCGTCATCATGAAACGCCGAGACCAAAATGACCGGCGTGGGCCGCTCGGCGAGAATCCGAAGCGCCGCTTCGATTCCGTCAACCTCGGGCATGCGAATGTCGGTGATGATCAAGTCGGGTTGTTCTTGATGGCAGGCGGCAATCAACTCTGCTCCATTGGCGGCCGCGGCCACAACTTCATGCCCTAAATCGGGCAACACCTCCTGAAAGTAGCGGCGGATGAACGCCTCGTCGTCGGCCACGGCGATTTTCCAGCGATCGGTCATTCGGTTCCCTTTGGCAATTCGATGACGATTTCAGTTCCCGTTGATGGTCGCGAGTCGCTGGGCTCGCGCGCGCGAATGCTGCCTCCGTGGGCTTCGACAAGCCGGCGGCAGATCGCCATGCCCAACCCCGTACCACGCATTTGCGTGGAAAAAAATGGCTCGAACAGACGCTCGTATTGTTCGTCCGTGAGGCCCGGGCCGTTGTCTGAAATTGTAATGAGCGTGGCGTCGCCCGTTACGTTTGACTGACAGTGAACACGGACATACGCCGGTGCCGCGGCCGCAAGCGAATTCTCAAACAGATTTCGCAGCACCTGCCCAATCATGCGCCGGTCAACCTCGCACACAGCTTTCGTGTCGGTCGCATCGATTTCGAGGCGGTCGTCGCGTTCGCGGTGAACGCGGGCAAGTTGCTCCCAAACCGTACGGGCCAGCTCGGGAATTTCGACTTGTTCCACTTGAGGTTGTAGCGGGGCGGCCCAGTCTCGAACTTGCTCGTAAATGTCGCGCAAATAATATTGAGCCTCTTGCAGTTCATCGAGCAACTCGTGTGAATCGTCGTCCGATGGTAAACGACGAGCGAGCATCTCTAGGCCGGCTTGACTGCGTTGCAAGGCGTTGCGGCTTTCGTGGGCTAGGGCCGTCATCGCCGTGCCGATGGCGGCGAGCCGCTCGTGCTGAATCAGCTTTTTCCGAGTTTCACGCTGATGAACGAGAGAACGTGCCAGTAGCCAGGAAACAGCCGCCAACAGTCCGGCCACTCCCGCCAGCAGGCTCAAGATGCCGTACAAGACACGGTCCGAGCGGGCGGCAAGTTGTTCCGGAGGTACGTGCGAAACGAGTTTCCAATGATATCCGTGCTGGGCGGAAAGATGAGCTGCACCGTCGTGCAACCGCCGAACGGGATGCACCGTTGCCAACGTGAACGTACCCGCCGAAGTGCGGACCTGCCCGTGATCGACCGCGGAAAGCTCTCGCCAGACATCGGGAAACTCCACGGCGAAAGATCGGTCAGATCGGTTTTCGTACATGAAAGCCCACTGTTTTTCAGGCTGCGGCGATTTCAGCCAAAATCCTTGGTCGTTCAACAGCATGATTTGTCCAGGCTGGCGGGCGGCCGAACTGTCGAGCAACTCCAGGAGCCGCTGGCCCAAATAATTGACAATTACCACTCCCCGCTTGCGACCGGCGGCGTCGAACACGGGCGTACCAAAGCGGATTGTCGGTTTGGGCGGCTGTTCGATCTGGCCGTTTTCGACGTTCAAATCGAATGGCGAGAGATAAACCTCATTACGATCCAACTCCAAAGTTTGTTGGAAATAGTAGCGGTCTTTTTTTGACTGCAACTGTGATTGAGGCACAACTTCGGCCCGACCGTCGCGCAGGTTGACCCGCACCACCTCCTGACCGTCGTCGCTGAGATAGCGAATCTGATCGTAAAGCCCTGTTTGGCCGGCAACGAGCCGAAACTCCTCGGCCAAGTTGGCTCGCGCCTGCTCATCGTCCTCCGACAGTACGGCGGCCAACGTTCTTCCTTCGGCCAGGATCATCAGGTCGGAAGCGACCGCTTTGAGATTGGCGACGACAATCTCGCCCAAAGCATCAACATATTGCCGCTCCGAACTTTGCAGCAGCGTTGTTTGTTCTCGCCGCTCGTTGAGGTACAGGCCGACCGCGATACCGATCGAAGCAGTCATCAAGACGGAGAAAATGAGCCCGCTCTTGACTGCGATTTCTCGTTTCGGGAGCGTGTTTTCGCTGAACCACATCGCCATCAGATTCTCATGTTCTCGATTCGTCTCTTGATGCTGCTCTTTTCAGAATACTCCATCTGTTGACTTTGCCTGCGCCCAAAACTACATTGAGGTGGTGTTCTGTTGTGCTTCAGCACGGCGGTTCACAAACCTTGGGTTATGAACAGGCCCCCGTCGCGGTAAATATCCGCGCGACGGGGGCTTTTTTATTGCGCTCGCATCCCGGCCGGCAATCAAGGCCGAACCATAGCACGAGAGTTCCGCCCTTTATGAGCAGCGAAAGCACACCCACCGCGCGGTCCCCTCATTTGCTCCGCATCGCACTGGGGTTGGTCTACTTCCACTTTGGGCTACTGAAGTTCTTTCCCGACCTGAGCCCCGCCGAGTTGCTCGCCGGTGAAACCGTGATGAGACTAACTCATCATTGGATCGATGCACGCACGGCGATTTGGTGGTTGGCGGTGCTGGAATGCGCGATTGGCCTGGGCTTGTTGTTCAACGTTTGGATGCGGGGTGTCCTGGCCCTCTTCGTGGTCCATATGGTGGGCACCTTTTTGCCGTTGGTGTTTCTACCAGAACTAACGTTCAAGGTTGCTCCGTTGGCACCGACCCTTGAGGGACAGTACATCCTCAAGAATATCGTGTTCGTGGCGGCGGGCTGGACCGTTTTGCTACCGTCCGTTTGGCCTTCCGTTGGCCGTCTTTTCACGCTCCGACGGTCGACCTTGGTTCGCACATGAGGTAACTGATGAAACCATACTTTGTGAAATTTGTCTTGGCGCTGGGACTCCTGGGCTTCGCGTTCGGCGTATACGCCACCTATGAGAAATATCGCGGAACCGATCTGAGCCAAGTGCCCAACCTGAACCGAGCGGCCGCCGCCCGTGATGCCGACAGGCTTGCCCCTGTGCGGACCGCGGGCGGTGTCTCTCGGACGTCCGTTGGAAACGGAATCGAACGAGCGGATTATGGCCCGGCCGCCTCAACCGGGATCGGAACCGACGAGCTTTTGATTTACCCTACGATCCAAAAGGGCATGAGAACCCCGTTTGACCTCTGGCGCTACTATGGGCGCGGCGCTTCGTCGTTTGGTTCGCCCAGCCTGCCGATGAGATTCGAGCAGTGGTTGGCGTTTCATCGCAAACAAAAGCCTGTGTTGATGCGTGACGTGCATAGTTACATGAATCGACGCTACGATTTCTCCGAAACGCCAATTCCCGACAAATTCATGTCTGGCGGCAAGCCGATCATGCTGGGTCCCGTGGCTCGTTTGCCATCGAGTGTTAAGTCGTATGAGGACCTTGCCAGCCTGTCGCCCGCCGAAATCAAAGAGCGAGATCTATTCCCCTACAAACCGCTGGCTCATCCGCTGCAGTCAACCGCTCATATGGTCTTTCCCACTGCCTGGATTGAGGCTCATCCCGAGCATGACCGGATCGACGTCGCCATGGACATTCCCGAGGCCTACTTGCCTCAATTTCCGCCGCCGATGTATCTGACGACCCATAAGGAATTGGGCGACGTCACCGGCGGCCGCGAAGTTACGTTGGACAACTTCTTTGAGATGTTTGACGGTCTGATCAGCCCCGAGCAAATGGAGGGGCTCAAAGAGTTGCTGCGGCCCTCGCCCACGACTTGGTTCAATCACACGGACCATCGCATCACGAAGAAGCCGTCGCAAGGCGTCGCCTGTTTTGATTGCCACGTCAACGGACATACCAATGGGGCCTTTGAATTGGGACCCGATGCTCGGCCCAATATGGCCCGTCTGCGCGTGGATACTCCCACGATGCGGGGCAATTACAACCTGATGCAACTTTCCTCGAAGCGGTCGATTCGCAGCATGGATCACTTTTCCGAAGTCGAGGAATACTTTGACGGCGACCCCGGCATGCAGCAGGCGATTGGTCCCCGCGCGGTCAAGCGCGAAGTAACCAATCGGATGGCCGATTTTAACGCCATTCTCGACTATCCACCGGCACCCAAGCTAGATCCGCTGATGCGGCTCATTGCCGAAAAGGCAAGCAAAGAGGAACTCCGTGGAGAAAAACTGTTCCATGGCAAAGCACAGTGCGCGAAGTGCCATTACGGTCCGGCGTTTGTCGATGACTATATGCATGACCTGCAAGTCGAACGCTTTTACGTCGGTCGACCGGAAGGTCCGATCAAGACGTTTCCGCTGCGTGCCATTAAGGACTCGCCACCCTATCTTCACGACGGACGGCTGCCGACGCTGCACGACACCGTTGAGTTTTTCGACTTGGTATTACAGTTGAAGCTGACCAAGCAGGAGAAAGACGACTTGGTGGCGTATCTCTTGTGTCTTTGAATTCTTGTGAGTCTCTAGGTCCGCGTGAGTCTCTAGGTCAAGGCACGAGAACTTATCGTGAAGCACCGTATCGTGGAGCCGAATAAGACGAAGTTAGTCCTCGTCATGGCTGGCAAGCCACTGTTGATCCGCACTGCTAAAGCTGGAAAACGGAACTTCGATGATGTTGCCGCTGTCCACTCGCTTCAGCTTGACGATTCCGTCAATGCGACTCACGAAGTAGGCATCGACTTTGAAAGTGCCCGTGGAATCTACCCACGTTCGCGCTTTTCGTTCGCCGGACGGCGTAGGGGCCGATTGGTTCTTGTTCTCCTTCATCTCGAGATCATTGGCTCCCGTCGAGTTGTCGACGACGGACCCATCTCGTTCCGGTTCATGGGGTGGTTCCGCCGGGCGATCATTGACCACGGGCGCGATCTTGTTGTCCGGATCTCTTTTAGAAGCCTCGCTGCCTTCCGTGTCGCCAGCGACATGTTTCGGCTGATCGAGCGTGCCATCCTCCGGAAAAAACCACCCGGAGGCGACCCAGACCACGGCGACGATCAGTGCGCATGCGGCGACGGCACCTGCATAGGTCTTCCAGGGGCGACGTCTGGTGAGGTTCCGATACTCCTGAACGATGCGAACAATGTCCTCGAAGTGCGCGCACGACGCCAGGTCCGGTGGTGGCGGGACCTTCCTGGGACTCACTAGCGGAACGGGTTGTATGAAGCGGCAGCCGCGAGTCTCCAAGGCATGCCGCCACTCCCACTCCACCCACTTCGATTTACTGGCGGGCTTGGACCAAAACAAGCAAAAGCGGTCACTGACTTCGATCGCGTCGGCGATTTTTTCTTTCCAATCTGCATCGGTCCGAAGCGACAGCACATCCATGAACACGTCGATGCCGACGTCTTTCGCGCCTCGCACCCACTGCAGCACCGCGGATTCATCCTTGCTGCAGTACGAAGCAAACACCGTGCGGATCCGTTCTTCCCTGGCTGCAATCCTTGCCTTGCCTTGTTGCTCGGCGCCAACTTCGATTTCAAACGACAGTTCCGCGATTTCCTGCCCCGAATAGAAGATGCGTGCAAATCCGTGATGCACTCCAAGGGAACATTGCGCGGGCACTTCGACCCGAAACGTGGCGTTAGCGATCTCGCCTTCCCACTGAATCGAATCCGTTGTCTTTTCAATCTCGAATCCGTCGAGGTGGACACAAATTTCCAAGACCGTGCCGCGCCGGATTCGATGAGGTCCGCGTCCACCTTTTTCCTCGGCCTTGCCATCACGGCTCGCTCGCCGTTCCATTTCCTGGCGCTGGGCGTCCAGGAAGGCCCATACCTCAAGGAGGAACCGAGAACTTTCCTCAACCACGGGCGGCGCGTAGGCCGAAAAATGAACGCGATCCTCGGTAACGGACGGGACGACTGTCGACGGCATCGCCATGGGTGCGGGCGCTGGCATCGCGAACGTGTCCGCGGGTTCCCCAGACTCCAACATATCCATATCCGCGGATTCGAAAACCTCCCCGGAATCCATCCCGAAAGCGTCATCGGAATCGTCAAGGGCAATGACCTGTTCGCCACTTGAATCGTCTTCGAAATACCCCCTGGGCGTCAGACGGAAGTCGTCATCCTCGACGCTTTCGAACGATCCACCAAATTCGAATACATCTTCATCCAACTCGTCTCCGGGGAGATCAGTGTCCGATCCGCCCAAGGTCGCGGAAGAATCTTCGAGGGAGATGCCGCTGTCGCTTCCGCTGAGTTCGAGGGAGATGCCGCTGTCAATTTCGCCGAGATCGTCGAGGCCTGAATCCATCGACAGTTCAAGTTCGATGCCGTCATCAGTGGCCGACAAATCGAATTCATCTTCGTCCGGTTCCAATTCAAAATCCGGTTTGCCGCCGGCGTGTCTTAAGGACTCGTCGTATTGAGCTTTCGCTTCGGTGTCGAGCAAGCAGTCCAAAGCCAAGGCAATCTCTTCCAGCAATGCAATCGCATGCTTGGCCTCGGGACCGTTCAGATAGCCGTTGGCGAGTTGGATCTGGCGCTGTGCGGCTGCGCGAATCACATTTGGATCATTCTCAAAGCGGTCCAGCCCCAACAGCGTGTAATAGTCCAAAGGCCGCGCCGCCGATTGAATACCCAAGAATCGCTCATAAGGGTCGAATGAGGTCATCAAGACACCTCCTTCGCGGGATGTTGATTTGCCATCGAGACGGACGCACCGGACGCCGCTGCATTTATCCTAACCCAGACGCGCGCCAGCCATAGAGGGGCTAGGGCTTAGGTTTAGCCACATTTTTTGTATTTTGATTTTGCAACGTCGTATCCCAGGACCATGGGTAAAAGTTCCTTCCATCCTTCCCAGATGACTTGCCAGCCAGGTGGGTGATCGTGTTTGCGGTTTTGGTGGCCGCCCAGT
>JAJDEH010000010.1 GCA_029259935.1 Planctomycetota bacterium | reverse complement strand
GCGGTGCGGGAAGTTCCTTGGCCAAGTCGTGCAGTATGACTTCGTAGAGATGCTGCATCGAGGTGAACTTGAAATGGCGAAAGTGGGATCGCAGGTTGTCCCACAACGCGCGCTTGGTCTTCAGCTTTTTCCAAACCGCGCGAAACAAGGGGCAACAAAGTTGCTGGGTTTGGTCCACCAAGAAAGCCAGCATCATCAGCATCGCGAACACCACCGACAGATTCTGCTGGCCGTGCCCGAAGTTGTGCTCGAACTGGTAGCCTTGATTCTTCAGCGTGTTGAAGGTTTCGTTCTCGATCTTCCAGCGGGCCCGGCCGCCGCGCACCAAGTGGCGAGCATTGCCGCGCGTGATCTTCAAGTCCGTGACCCAGGTAAAATACTTGCGGCGGTGTCCGTCGCCGCCGTACTCGGCGTAGTGCAAAAAGTTGACCAGCAGATCCTGGTTGGATTCGTTCAGCGAAAGCTTGTGGGTGAAAGCCACTTCGCGGGTCACGTCGCCCTCTTTCCAGGAGACCGTCGTCACGCGGTCTTGTTCGAAGGCCTCGGCCACTTGCTCGAAAAGAAACTCGTGATCGCCCGGCTTGACGCCCAGCAGGAAGTGCATCCGCAACTCCATCAAATCGCGGATGTGCGGAGCGTTGCTGGCTAAGCCGTCCTCGACCACCAGCAGCTTCAGCCGCGGATGTTCCTGGCGGATTTTCCGCAGCAGCCGCTTGGCCGCATTACGCTCGCAGTCGTTCTTGCTGCTGCCGTCCTGCTTTTGAATCGCTTCGGGAGCCAGTGGAATCACTTCCTTGTAATCCGGATGCACGATCGCCGCCCCCAGCATCTGATGCTGGTAAGTCACCTCGCCGGTCCGTTGGTTCTTCTTCCGCAGGCACGCGTCGCAATGCACCTTGTTCGACGAGAAATACCCCGTGCCATCCAGTGCTAGCAAGTAACAGCCGTCGTGAAAGACGTACGGTTCGAGGGCCTTGCCGCGTTGCAATTGGCGAAACACGGCGTTGAACGCAGGCCGCAGCAGATCGGGCGCTAGCGGGTCGAGAATCTCGCGCATCCGCGTGTCACTGGGGATCTGGCCAATGCCGAAGAGCGTCTTCATGTTCTGGTCGTTGCGGCGACTATCGAACGCGAGCAACGAAGGGTCCTTCAGCGAGAACAGGGCGAAGGCGGACAACGCCGCATCCGCCAGCCGGATCGTCGCTTTCTCATGCCGGTGGTCCGGGAGTTGCGCGAAGGCATTTCCGACCAAATCGTACAGCGCATCGGCGGACAAACCCTTGCGGACCTTCCTAGCAGCAGGCGGAGGTAAAACAAACACGGCGATTCCTTTCGCCATCAACAGAGGGTCAAAACATCCTTGCAACAGTCTCCGAATAATACCCCAAAGCCACTCACAAGCGAACGCCTGTACACCGCACAACTTTACGAAAGCAATCGCCGACTCTCCCCATTATCCAGCCAATTCCTGCCTCACCGGGAACTGCTGCACCGTGATAGCGAGGCTATTCGCCCAGCCACACATCGAAATGATGGTTTTCGCTTTCGTCTCGCCGACATAGAATTCTGTCTCAGGATTCCAGGGATATCAACGGGATCGTGATCGCGCTGGTCGGCCCTTGCGTCCACACCGTCGAGACTATGGTACTGCTAAGTAATCAACTGCGGTTGCGATCCTTCACGTCTTTTTTCGCGGGCAGGTCGCTCGTCGGAAAATCGCACAAGTAGCCGCGAATGCGGCTACATGCTTGCGCCGCGTTCGCGGCTGCCCTTCCAGCTACGGGGTTGCGGCTCGGTTAAGGGATTGCCATGCTGGCTGTCGCACTACGGTCGCGACGGCATCGCCGCCTAGCAATCCTATCCCGTTGCAAACCGTTGGACTATCCTTAGATCATGAAGGGCGCATGCTCGCTAACCTCGCACCGGTTTTTCTAAAGGAACCCCATGGCTATCACTCGTTGTCTGCTCACTTTTCTTGCCATTAGCGGCCTGTTTCTTCACAACGCCGAAGCCGGTAAGAGCGATGGCCGTTTAGATATCTATTGGGTCGATGTGGAAGGGGGTGCCGCTACGCTGATTGTGACTCCCGCAGGCGAATCCGTTTTGATCGACACCGGCAATCCCGGCCGCCGCGACGCGGATCGAATCGTGCAGGCCGTTACCAAGGAGGCCGGGTTGCGGCGGATCGATCACTTGCTGGTCACCCATTATCACCGCGACCATTATGGCGGGGCCAACACGCTTGCCACCATGCTTCCGATCGTCAACGTTTACGACAACGGCATCTTCGACGGGATGCCCGACAATCCCGGCAAGGCCTATTTTGAATTCAAGTGCAAGAAACGGCACGTCATCAATCCCGGTGATCGACTCGCTCTCAAACAGCGTGACGGCGCCGAATTCCATCCGCACTTTCTGTGCCTTGCGGCGCGCAAACTTTTCATCAAGCCGGAAGAAGTCGAAGCGATCGAAAATCGTGAAGTCCTGAAGCACCACCGAGCAAAAGACCGCGACGGCAGCGACAACGCGAACAGCCTCGTGATGTTGCTCGGTTTTGGAGCCTTTCAGTTCTATGACGGCGGCGACCTAACCTGGAATCAAGAACTCAAGTTGGTTCATCCATTTAATCTCGTCGGCGAAGTGGATGTCTATCAGGTGACCCATCACGGCTTGGACAGCAGTAACAATCCCGTTGTGTTACAGACGCTCAAGCCGCGCGTGGCCATCATGAACAATGGCGTCACCAAAGGCTGCACTCCCGATGTGTTTGCCGACCTGGCCGCCACCAAGTCGCTCGCCGCGATCTATCAGGTTCACAAGAACCTCCGGCCCGACGGTGAAAAGAACAACGTGCCGGATGAGTTTATCGCCAACCATGAAAAAGAGTGCCAAGGGCACTTTATCAAACTGTCCGTCGCGCCCGACGGCGGTTCGTACACCGTGAGCATTCCAGCGCACGGACATGAAAAGACCTACAAGACCAAGTGAGGCGTCCAGCCCGCTCGCCACGCGCCCAGGAACCTTTGAACGACTTATGAAAATCACACGGATCGCCGCTTACAAGGTGGAGCTACCTTTACGCGAAGGCAGCTATAAATGGTCGGGCGGCAAGTCCGTCACGGTGTTTGACAGCACGATTGTCCGCGTCGAAACGGATAGCGGCATCATCGGCCACGGCGAAGTGTGCCCGCTGGGTCCGTTTTATCTGCCGGCTTACGGTGCCGGCGCGCGGGCCGGCGTCGGCGAATTGGCCCCGCACTTGATCGGCCACGACCCGCGTCAATTGGGCAAGCTGAACCGCCACATGGACGCGGCATTGAAGGGGCATCCCTATGTCAAATCGGCGATCGACATCGCATGCTGGGACATCTTGGGACAAGCCAGCGGCCAACCGGTTTGCCTCTTGTTGGGTGGCCGATACGGCGACGATTTTGTGCTTTATCGAGCGATATCACAGCAATCGCCGGATGAAATGGCGGGCAACGTGGCGGGCTACCGGTCGGAAGGTTATCGGCGGTTCCAACTGAAAGTCGGCGGCGATCCGGACACGGACATCGCGCGCATTCGTGAAGTCGCCAAGGTGCTGGAACCGGGCGACAAACTCATCGCCGACGCCAACACGGGTTGGCTGATGCACGAAGCCGCGCGCGTGGTTCGCGCCGTCCGCGACATCGACGTCTACATCGAACAGCCTTGCCTGTCGTATGACGAGTGCTTGTCGATTCGCCGTCGCACGGACCATCCATTCGTGATGGACGAGTCGATCGACGGAATGGGTGTTCTCATGCAGGGCCACGCCGACAAGGCCATGGACGTGGTGAACATCAAGATCAGCAAATTCGGCGGACTGACCAAGGCCCGCCAAGCGCGCGACTTGTGCGCTTCTTTGGGAATCGCCATGACGATCGAAGACAGTTGGGGCGGCGACATCACCACGGCGGCAATCTCACATCTGGCTCACAGCACACCGACCGAATTGCTGTTCACGTCAACCGACTTCAACAGTTATGTCACGGTCAGCACGGCGGAAGGCGCGCCGCAGCGCGACAACGGCCGCATGGCTGCGTCGCTCGCACCTGGTCTAGGCATTTCACCGCGATACGAGGTACTCGGTGAACCGCTGGTGGATGTGGCGACATAAGGTGGCGGCTTGGCACCCGCAAGGCATAAGAAAAAGGGGGTCGGCCGGAACGGAACGACCAGGTCGTTGTTACCAACATGCGAACTGGCACCCAGCGGCCACGAGGGAAGCAACGACCTCGCTGTTCGTCAGTCAGTCAGACCTGTTCGCTCCGTCCCGAGCCTATGACACCCTTGGGTAGACTTATGCCCCCACGACACAAGCCCACCAAATTATCCACTTGTGCTGGCGAGAAACTTCCCTATTCCCGCCTCGCACAGTAGTTATCGTAATACTGTCACCCAGAACTACCATGGAATGCCAGCATTAACGATAACTCTTGCCGAAAGGCCACCGGTTAGGATCACTCTGCCGAATTGAACGGCTGGTCTGGTTATGGTGACATTGCCGATTGAGCTGATCGCTCTTCAATTGCCCCCGGTCGCGCTTGCCGCAATTCGCCCGCCAGCGGTCTCGTGACGCGGGCTTTCGCCAACACAAAGAGTACGGCAAACATAAGCAGCGGTGTCAACTGAAGGCCGGTAAGACGGGCCAACAGGGGCGAGCAGCCGGCGACCCAATAGAGCCCCAACAGCAGCCAGGCTAGTTGAGCTGACAGCTTCGCCGGTAGCCGTCCACAGCCGATCAGGCTGGTCAACAAGAACATCGGCAACAGCAGAATCGTCAAGTCGTAGGTGAACAGGTGCGGGCTTAACAGTACCGTGGCCACGATGAGGCCGGAATACTGCCGAGCAAACTCAGGGCGCTCCGGCCGCAGCTCGCCGCGCAGCAGCCACGCCGTCATGCCGATGGTCGCTCCACTCGCCAGCAGAGTCAGAGTGCGCGCGACACCTGCCGCGCTGCCGTCGGTCAACAGCGTGAAGAAACCATACCAACAATGCGATTTGTGCAGGTCGTATCCGCCGGTCGAGATGTAGTCGGCCGTGCCCGTGGCAAACTTAACATATTGGCCGCAAACATCGGTTCCCATCGCAAACGACAGGCCGACCAAGGTCAATCCGGTTATCGCGCCCCCGCAAACAAATCTCCATTGCCGCTTCCAGCACATGGCGATGGCGATCACCAGAACCAGTTGCGGTTTAAACGCCAGCAAGCCGAAAATCAGTCCGGCCGACAACGGCCTCTGTCGTTGCAACAAGTAGAAGGTAGCGGTGACAATCAAGAGGCACACCGTGCCTTTTTGGCAAGTGGTCAGATTCTCCAGCAGCGGGCCAAACATCACACTCACCGGAATCGCCCACACAATATGCTGCATCCACGATGCCGTCTCCGTCGCGGATGGGTTCGTCGTTGCGGAAGGCTTTATCGTTTCGAGCCAGCGGCCGGCTAGGAAAACCGTGGCGGCGAAACAGCCCACCATCAGGGCAACCCACACCCACGTCGCCGTCTTGAACGGCAATAGCGATAGCGGTGACATGAGCAGATAGTAAAACGGCGGGTAGACGATCGGCAGATAACTGGCGCGATCCCACGAGAAGCCAACTAAATCCCGATTGTGCTCCAGCGCTTTGGCATAGGAAACATCATAGAACCGCTGCCAATCGCCCACTCGAACGATGTAGCCCCCGACCCATTCCTGCAAGAAATCGCCCGCGAACGGATTCTCGCCAAACGGTTGCTGGCTGGAAAAGTTGGGCGAAAACCAATACGTCGCCATCACGATCCCCGTCGCCACAACCAGCGCCGGCCAACGTCCAGGTCTTCCCGGTACCCCCGGTGAGCCAGAAGCCGTCTCTTCTGCTCGAGATGGTTCGATCAAAGCTTCGTTTGTGTCAGCAGACATCATCGCCCCGCACACTTCCTCACCCTGCCATTGGTCGCCCCGCGCCTGCTGTAAACGGACCAGGTCGAAACCAATCGTTACAACCGGCACAACGGGCCGTCGCCATTACAAGGATAGCTTGCCGCCAGCCGCCTGCCGGCGATATCGGCGGCATGACAAGCCAACCTGGTCCGAGACCGCCAGTTCGAGTCGCCGCTCACTAGTGCTTTGTGACGGCTAAGATTTCGGGTGCCACTGGCTCTGCCAGTGCAGTTGGACCTTGTTCTCGTTACCTGCACTGGCAGAGC
>JAJDEH010000090.1 GCA_029259935.1 Planctomycetota bacterium | reverse complement strand
ACCGGTGGCGGAAAGTCGACGAACTCACCGGCGCTCCAGCCCCGCATCGACCGCCAGCCGCCCTCTTGCCAGACTTGAACCGGCAGTCCCACGTAACTCAAGATCGTGGCAATCGTGGAAACTCCCGCTGGGTTTTTGTTGCCCGCATTCAGGGCAACCTTGATGGATCGGATCGGACCAGACTGAAGGAGCAAATCGGCAACCAGCGCGGAAGTAATCGCCGGAGTTGTACTCGCCCCGGCACAGACAAGCACGTTTTGCGCACGCGCGGATTCGTCCAGTTGAACAATCTCCGCCACATAGTCACGGCCATCCGCCAAATCGATGTAATGGCTTCCGGCGGCGATGCACGCTTGAGGTATCGAATATTCGCCAGCCATGAAAGGACCCGACGCGTTGACGACCAACCAGGCACCTTCCACGGCATTCTTCAGAGATACCGGGCTGCTTGTGTCGCATTGGCAATAGTCGACGCCCAGCGATGTGGCAAAAGCCGTGCCCTTGACGGAGTTGCGTCCGGCGATCGTCACGGCGGCATTCGGAACGGAGGACAAAATCTCCGTAATATGACGACCGAAAGTTCCGTAGCCGCCTAGGATAATGACTCTTCGTTTAGACATCATTTGTTTTCGTCATTTCGGCCCCTGGCAACGCAATGGCGGGCCGCGGAAGAAATGGAAAGCCCAGCGTGCCAGTCGTACGTTTCTCTCAACCCCTCGTCGGAACGCGTGTGGGAACACTATCATAGCCGAGACGATTCCGCGCCGCAGCACGGCGAACCAATTTGGAGATTCATCATGACTCAGCAAAACGAACCACAACCGCCGAATGCGCGGCTGATGCAATTCATTACGGGCCATTGGGTGGCGGCTGCCGTGCATACGGCGGCGAAGCTAGGACTTGCCGACCAGCTTGGTGATGGCCCGCAGAGCAGTGATGAAATCGCCAGCGCCGTCGGGGCTCACGGACCGTCGGTCTATCGGCTTCTGCGAGCGCTGACGGCGCTGGGCCTGTTTGATGAAGTCGAGCCGGGAAGGTTCGGACTCAACGAAGTCGGCGAATTGCTGCAAACCGACCACCCTCGGTCGATGAGATCCATGGCGCTGTTCCAAGGTGCCGATCCGCACTGGCGTGGCTGGGGCGCGTTTCCACACAGCGTTACGACGGGCGAACCGGCATTTGAACATGTCCATGGCATGGGCTTCTTCGATTACTGCCAGATCGACCCGGCGTTTTCCGAAGCCTTCAATGGCGCGATGACTGGCATGTCGGCCGCCGCGTCCGAAGCTGTAGTCGCGGCCTATGACTTCGGCGGTATCGAAAAGCTGGTCGATGTCGGCGGCGGGCACGGTTACCTGTTGACGCGCATATTGCAACGTCACCCGGAATTGCGAGGCGTAGTTTGTGACCTGCCTCATGTCGTGGAAGGCGCGAAAACCGCGATCGAAACAGCCGGGCTATCCGACCGTTGCGAACTCCTCGGCGTGGATTTCTTTGAATCGATCCCGCCAGGCGACGCTTACATCGCCAAGAACATCATCCACGACTGGGATGACGAGCATGCGCTGAAGATTTTGCAACAGATGCGTGCGGCGATGCAGGGCGACGGAAAGGTGCTGTTGGTCGAAGCGGTCATTACCGACGACAACAGCCGCTCGATGGCGATGTTGATGGATCTGGAGATGCTGCATGCCACCCACGGCGGACGCGAACGGACCGAAGCCGAGTTCGCTGAACTGTTTCAGGCAGCCGGGCTGAGGCTGAACCGCATTGTCGAGACCACGTCACTGTTCTGCGTGCTGGAAGCGGTCCGCGCGTAACTCGGCCAGATCGCGACGTGTCGTCACCTGCAATCAATTCGCCCGAACTCCGGCCTGGCGGACGGGACTCGTTTTCTTCAATCGAAAATCGCCCTCGCCCGCATTCATGAATTGTGGGTCTTGTCCGTAATCCCCATTCACTTCCTTTACGGGAAGCGTCAGCCGGCTACTTCTATGAGCATTGTCTAAACAGTACCAGTGGTTCTTGGCGAACTTGAACGTCGTGGGTGTCGTGCCCGCGCCGACGTTCACCGCCGTTCTCAACTCGTCCGAGCGAAAGACGATGATGTTGTTCGTGAATTGTCCGTTGCGGCACGGCACGAACTCAGGGCCACGAGTCTCTTGGAGAATCCTCGCTACCCAACGCGTTGGGCGAAAGATGGTGTTGTAACGAACGACCGCTCCGTCGATCCCCACGAATGAAACGGGAGCCATCGACCCAATGAACGTGCAGTCCTCCACAACAATGTCCTTGGCTTCGTAGCGGCTCGGTTGGGGACGGAAATAGCCGAGGCCGGTGCTGCCACCAAGATTCACCGCCCGTCCGCCGGCGTTTTCAAAGCGGCATCTTTGAATGACAATGTCCTTGCTGCCCCCTTTGGTTTGCACTCCGCTGCCCGAAGGCGCATCGGCGTGGCGAAATGTGCATCCGACGACGACGCCCTGGTGACAGCCCACCATGTCGATGGCCGAGCCGCTGTTACCCCAACGTTCGACGGTGCAAGACTCCACGCGAAACTCGTCCACGCCCGACAGTTTGATGCCGTCGCGATTGCCATTGGGGCCGATGTCGCGAATCGTCAGGCCGCGCAAGACGAGGTGGTGGCTGGGACTGTCGTCGGAACCGCCATCGTCGATATTGAGTCCGTTTCCGGTCGCCTCGGTCAGCACAAGATTGTGGAGTTCTACATAGCTCACGTCGGTCAGATGGAAGCCGGATGTCCCGCCCTGGAAAACGGGCGGCCGTTTGGGATCCGAGGCCGCAAACACGATTGCTTTGCCTTTTTCTCCATGTAGCTGATTGAAGTTCAAACCACCGCGATACTTGCCCGGGGCGATCAGCACGGTGGTGCCGGGGCTGGCACTCCGAGCCGCTCGCGCAAGTTCTTCTCGTGTGGTGACGCTGTCTTCTCCAGCGGCAACCGCCGACACCCAAGCCAGAATGACGAAAGGCCAAAGCCGTTGTTTCATTGTTGGTTCTTTCCAAGCACTGCTTAGTCGATTTCTTGTCAATCTTACCAGGTATCAGCGCGTCTTTCAGGTGATGGGAGTATTGCGTTCTGCCCCGCGTATCCGAGAATAGAGAAAAACTGGAGCCGTGCCGTGACCGCGCAACACACGTTCATTGTCGATCTCGCCAAAGAGGTCGAGCCGCCCGACGACGGGATTCTCACTCGTACGCTGTTCAACGACGACGACGTGAAGGCGGTGGTCTTCGGCTTTGGGGCGGGCCAAGAACTTTCGGAGCACACCGCGTCGATGCCAGCAATCCTTCACTTCGTTCAAGGCGAGGCGACCATCACGCTGGGTGACGACAGCCACGATGCCGTACCTGGAAGTTGGATTCACATGCCCGCCGATTTAAAGCACGGCATTGTGGCGAAGACGCCGAGCGTGATGTTGTTGCTGTTGTTGAAGTGAGCCGAGTTGTCTGAGAGGCGACGCAAGAATGTCGTTCCTTAGACGGCGATCGGCTGGCCGTCCTGGATCAGCGAGCGGTCTTGCGCATCGATAAAATGAAAGTGGCCGCGGATGGCGAACAGCCGTGCGTGCCGCATTTGCACTTCCAGTCGGACAATCTTGCCGACGATGTCTTCAAGGCGGCCCTTGTTCCAGCGAACCGTGAATCGCATCGAATCGTCCGCCATGAGCGCAACCGAATCTTCAAACGTAAACCCCGCGACCGGCCGGCTCTCCATGTCGGTCAGTTGAAAACGAACCTCTCCCCGGGGCGACGAGCCGTTGATGTTCAGCTCGGGCGAGAGCAGCACGAGCGGTTTGCTAATGAAGCGGCCCTGGTCGCCGGCGGTTTCCAGGAAGGTCAAACCGTCCTTTCTAAGGGTGTGCAGCGTGATCGACGCGACATCCTCGACGCCCTGCCGCTTGGCATCGCGGCTTCTGCCGTGGTGAACTTTCGACGCCGATGAATAGATGCGGATCTCGTCGTCGGTCTCCACCAGGCAGGAAGGTTCGATCGCGCCACCGATCGCTTCACCCGGTTTGCCAGCCGCGATAAACGCCTCGCGCAAGCCACGGTCAAACCGGATGCCGTCGTGGCTAAAGACAAGTTGGCAATCGAGTGGTCCGGTGAATCGATTGAAGCCCCGCGTCGGCTCGGTCGACTCGCAGTGAAAAACCCACAGCAGACCGACGTAGCCATCTCCGTAGGGAAAGGTGGGCATGCCGTATAACTCAATCAACTCCTCGTCCAGCAAATCAGGCTGAAGCAGCAAGCGCGGCCCGGACCAATTCTTGAAGTCGCCGGTCGTTTGCAGGCACTGTCGGCGATCGCCCCAGCCGGGCCGCACGGTCATCGCGTGTTGTTGGGTGAAGCGGTTAAAGAAGCCGAAGATCGGCGGCTCGGGATGCCAGTCGGGCAGCGACCAAGCCAAGTCCAGCCGGGACTCCCAGTGAATTCCGTCCCGCGAAACGAGTGTAAATTCGTCGTTGATATATTTCTGAGGACCGGCGCGGCGGGCCAGTTCGTGCCAGCGGTGCTTGGGATCGGCGATGGCTCGCTCGTAAGCCGGTTTCCCCTGCCGATGAACAAAGACCTTGAACGGAAAGCCGTCCGCAGCCACGGGATCGAGGTACACGCCGCCGCCACTGCCGTCTGGCAGTGTGAACAAATGATGCGGGGCAATCTTGCCGCCCTCGGGTTGGATGTCCGGTTGAGGCAGCGGCCGCCAGCGCCGGCCATCGTCGCTCTCGGCAATCATCAACTGATGCGGTTTCCAGCCGGCCGAGTAGAGCATCCGCCAGCGGCCACTTGCCTCGTCGCGAAAGACCGTTGGCCAGGCGGACAAGTTGCCGATCGGCGGATCGACGAAAGTCGCCTCGGGCTGCCACTGTGCTCGGCCCTGCCGCAGTTTCAATTGGTCGAGATGGTCGAAGTGCCACAGGTCGAAGAAATGCCAGGTGCGAGTTGGGTCGAACCAACTTCCCGTGGTGCGCGAGCGAGCGGCCGCGGGGGATTGGTCGTTGCTGGTCTCGTCGCCGTGAAGGTGTGCCGCCGTTACCAGACTGGCGGCGGTCACGGTTCCCGCCGACTGAATGAATTGCCTTCGGTCCATAACACCTGCCTTCATTGTGCCGAGCACGGAGTGCGTGATGCCTTTCCCGCTTAAACTTCGCTCGTCTCATCGGTCATTCTATGTCATTCTAATCTAACCTATCTCATTCTGAATTGTGTGATGAACACGCCCAGCGGGCAAAATCCGGATTCCCACGAAAGCTGTCCCTCCTGTGGCAACGCGCTCGCCGCCGGTGCCGTTTTGTGCGTGGCGTGCGGCTATCATTTGGAGTCCGATCGTTTTTTGGCGACGGTGGCCGAACCAAATCCCACGGCAACAACGGACTCCAACCCCTACGCGTCACCCGTCGTCACTGAGCGGTCGCCTAATGAACCGCCTGTATTCGATCTTACGGAAGCGGGTGTCCGCCGAGTGAAGGCCGTCGTGTCGGACGCGCAAATGGTATTCTTGGTAATCTTGCTGGCGTGGTGCCTTTGCGCTCCAATTTGGCTGGTGATGTTGCCTTGGTACTTGTATCGACTTTACTGCTGGTACGCGCTAAATGCCCAATTCGCCGAGCTTCGTAGTCCCAATAGCTTTTCGCCCCACGGTGAACTGGCGGCCAAATTCAAAGGGTCCCGCGGTCGGCTGCTAGTCGGCATCGTTGCGGGACTGTTGTTCTGGCTGATAGCCGGAGGCGTGTTTGCCTTGCGACTATTCGAGGCGGCTTTGTGATCCGTTCTCGACAGCCTTACGCGTTGGTGCGCGTTCTGGCGGCTCGGCGACGCCTGCGCCAGATCATCACGACCGCCGCCAGCGGAACTCCAAACACGACCAGCCAGGGAGCGACCGCGGTCGCGGCGAGCACAAGGCCCTGAAAGAAACCAGTGACGCCTTCGATCGAGTTGGAAAACGTGTTGTTGATTCGAGTGCCAAAGCCGGCGACTTCCTCGGGAACGTAGTCGTCTTTCTCCTGAGCAGTCAGCGTGATCGTGGTCATGGCGGTCACTTCCTTCAAGTAATTCAGCCGCCCTTCCATCCGCTCGATATCTTCGCGCACGCGCGACAACTGCGTCTCGACCTCCAGCACCTCTTTGATCTCGCCGGTCTTTTCATCGAGTAGTTTTAGGATCCGTTCTTCGAGCCGTTTCTTGTTTTCCAATCGGCGACCGAGATCGACGAACTCTTCCGTGACGTCCTGGGAATTCTGCTGCAGGCTGTCGGTTTGTCCGAGGGTATCGATCTCATCTAGAAACGCGTGAAACTTCGCCGACGGAACTCGCAGAACCCACTTGGCCTTCAATTGGTTGCGATAAACCTTCTGTTCGCTGTAATTCGATTGATATCCGCCATGTTGTTCGAGCAGCGATCGAATTTTCTTTTTGACTTCGGCAATTTCGTCGACAACCATGTCGACGTTGGCCGTATAGATGATATTGCGTTCGATATTCGCCACGGGGCCATCCGTGCCAACGGCTTGGTCCGTGTCACTCTCAAGTTTTCCGCCTGCATTTGCTTGGGCGATCCGTGGGCCACCATAAGAGTTTTCTGAAAGCCCAGTTTCGGCCGCGGGGAGGTGGACCTCCTTTTGAAACGGACTACTTTCACTCGCGCTACTGCC
>JAJDEH010000089.1 GCA_029259935.1 Planctomycetota bacterium | reverse complement strand
CCCCCTTGGTAAGGGGGAGAACTGGAAACGGACCACGCTCTGGCGAGCGTCGCTGCGAGTGTATAACATCGACTGGCTACGTACCGCGAAGCAAAATGTTATCGCGAAGCGGCGCGGCATCCGTTTGAAGAAAAGCACATTGAACCTCAACCCACCATCGGCGATCGGCGGAGACAGCAACATGATCAGCAGTCAGGCAACGCGCACGGCCACATTGGCTTTGGCACTAGCAGCCATCGTTTCCATCACCGGGGCTCGGGCGCAGCAACAAGATCTTAAACCCCGCCCCGCTTGGACGACTTCTAAAATCACGGGAACTCCGGTGCCGCCCGCCCCTTATCGCATCACTCCTGCCTTTCCCGGTATCCACTTTACAAAACCGTCCAGCATCGAAGAGATGCCCGGCGGCAAACGATTTCTCGTTACGGAAATCGGCGGCAAGATTTTTACATTTTCCAAGAGTGCGGATGTGACAGCGGCTGAACTCGTCGTGGACCTAAAGAAGCTGTTGCCTGATGACTTATCCGACGGCAACATTTCCCTCTTTCATGCAACGCTGCATCCAAAGTTCAAATCGAACCGTTTCCTGTTCGCCTGCTACGTGCATCCCGGCCAAGGCGGCCACACGCGCGTGTCGCGGTTCACGTTGACGAACAGCTCGCCGCCGAAAGTCGTGGCCGATAGCGAACGTGTTGTCATCACTTGGCCTTCGGGCGGACACAATGCGGGCTGCTTGGCGTTCGGTAACGACGGCTATCTTTACATTTCCACGGGCGACGGTTCTGGTCCAAATCCGCCCGACGGACGGACGACTGGACAGGATGTTTCCGATCTGCTGGGCGCAATCTTGCGAATCGGCGTCGATCGAAAGTCAGCCGATCAGAACTACGTCGTTCCCGCCGACAACCCGTTCGTCGATTTGAAAAACGCGCGGCCGGAGATATGGGCCTACGGCTTGCGGAACCCGTGGAAGTTTGGCATCGACTCCAAGACCGGCCAACTGTTCGCCGCCGATAACGGCTGGGAGTCGTGGGAGATGATTCACCGCATCGAGCGGGGCGGCAACTGCGGCTGGCCAATCATGGAAGGACGCGCGGTGCTGCGATCCGAAGTCCCGCGCGGCCCCACGCCCATTATTCCATCGCTCAAGGATCACGCTCATTCGGAAGCCAACTCCGTCATCGGCGGACCGGTCTATCGCGGCGATAAGCTGTCTGACTTGCAAGGGTCGTTCGTCTATGGCGACTACATCACCGGCACCATTTGGAGCATTCAAACCGACGGCAAGAGCGGATACGAACATCGTACGCTGGTCGATACCGATCTGCGAATTGTCGACTTCACCGAAGGCAGCGGTGGTGAATTGTATGTTTTGGACTACGATTTCACGGGCCAGATTTATGAACTAAAACCGTCAGGGCTGAAGGACACGTCGGCCGATTTTCCTCGCCGGCTGAGCCAGACCGGTTTGTTCGATTCGCTGAAGACCATGCAGCCGGCGGCGGGAGTCGTGCCTTATCAGGTTCAGGTCAACCGCTGGATGGATGGCGCCGAGGCCCAGCGATGGATCGCCATTCCCGGCAAGCGCGTGGTCGACCTGTCGGCGGGCGGCACCTCTTCGACGTTTCCAGAAGGCACGGTGCTTGTCAAACACTTGACCCTGCCGCAAAAGAAAGACGCCGGGCTGCGGCTCGAAACACAGATTCTGCATTTCGAACATGGCGTATGGAACCCCTACAGTTATCTCTGGGACGAGGCTGGCGAGGACGCGCAATTGGCCGACACGGCCGGCGCGCAGCGGCCCTTGCAAGTTGCTGATGAAAGCGCCAAGGATGGCGTTGCCGAGCGCACTTGGCATGTGAGCGCGCTGAACGAATGCCGGCTATGCCACAACGCGGGATCGGGGTTCGTGCTTGGGTTTACGCCCAATCAGCTAGACCTTTCCAGCGATCCCATTAGGCAACTCGTCGCGCTCGCCAAGCAACGAGTCATCGCCGACCGGCCTGCCATTTCCGCCGACTCGCGGCTCGTCGATCCGAGCGACGCCGCGCACGACCTCGACGATCGTGCTCGGTCGTACCTGCACGCCAATTGCAGCATGTGCCATCATCCGCGCGGTAATGCGATTGTCTCGTTTTATCTTCGCCGCGAGATGCCGTTCGACAAGTTGAATACGAACAAAGGAACGGGCATCGGCACGTTCGGCATGCGGAATGCTAAGATCATCGTGGCGGGCGATCCGTTTCGGTCGGTGCTGATGTACCGCATGTCGAAGCTGGGTTACTCGCGCATGCCGTACATCGGATCGCACGCCATCGACGGCGAGGGCGTCGCGTTAATCGCCGACTGGATTCGTTCCTTACCCAGCGATCAGACCGGCCTCGCGTCCGGTCCCACGAAAAACGGTTCCCCGGAAGCCAAGGCATTGCACACACTGCGCAGCAAAGGAGCGGATGAGAAGAGTACGGCCGCCGCGATCCGCCGGTTGACAGGATCGACGGAAGGGGCGCTGGCACTAGTCCAGCAGATGCACGGCGGCCAGTTGTCGCGCGACAAGTTTCAAGCGGCGCTCGCCATCGGCCGCGACGTTCCCACCAGCGACATTCAAGGACTGTTTGAGACGTTCATTCCCGAATCCGAGCGTAAGAAGAGGCTGGGCCCGCGCATCGATCCCGAAACGATCCTCAGCGTGAAAGGCGACGCCGGCCGCGGCCAATTGATTTTCTTCAGCGACACGTCCCGCTGCCGGTCGTGCCATGCGATCGACGATCCCGCTAAATCGCTGGGTCCAACCTTGATGGATGTCAGCAAGAAATATCAGCGGCGATCCGAACTGCTGCAACACGTTTTGCAACCATCGCTGAAGATCGAAGAGCCGGTGGCGACCTACACCATTATCACGATCACCGGCAAGGTCCATACCGGCATGATTATCGAAAGGAACAAGAAACGAATCGTGATCAAGACGGCTGAAATGAAGAAAATCGAGATCCCCCTCGACCAGATTGAGGAAATACGCAAGAACCCCAAATCGCTAATGCCCGAACGAATCCTCAGCGACCTAACCGCCCAAGAAGCCGCCGACTTGCTGGCGTTCATTCACGGGCTGGCTGGAGCTAAAAGCGGAAAGTGATTTGAAACGGCAATTCCACAATCCGGTTCGACGTCACACCTCGGCAAACCGATCACAGATAAACCCGGCGGTTGTAGATGTACCACTCGAAGATGACAACCGCCAAGCCGAGGATGAGCAGCCACTTCCAGAGTTCGGTGCGGGCCGGCGTCCAGGATGCCTCGCCTTTGACGGGGGTATCGCCGATCGGCACGACTCGTTCGACGTTGGTGTTGCTCTCGCGGCCGTCGAACAGATTGACCGCGAAGCGGCGAGTTACTTCTTTGTCGTCGCCTTCCCGCACGAGATAGATGCCGCACTTCTCCGTGTCGCTGTAGACGAATTCGTTTTGACCTTCTTTCGTTACTTTCGATTTGGCGCGATCGGGAGATTCGATTTCGATTTCCGAAACGGTTGCCCGCAAAGTGACCGCCTCGCCCGGCTTGACGTTCGGAGCGGCGAACGCGCCGCGCGATCCGCCCAAATATTGCACGGCGTTTTGCACAAAAATCGGAAAGCTCAGGCGGCGCGGCCAGTCGGTGTTGGCCGCCAAATCGCCGTCTTCGTCGCGGCCCACGATTTCAAATCCCAGCACCGCGTCCTCGAATCCTTCGCGTGGACCAATCGCCAGCAACGCACCGATACTGGAATCGATGAGTGACTTTCCGCCCGGCGAAGGTGTTACGGCAAAGGCGTCGATGATCCAGACGTTACGCGTTTCGATCAACTGCATCATGGGGTGCGCACGATCGGTATCGATGATCACCGGCGGCCCAGTCACTTCGCCAAACTTCCAGTTCTTCAACGGGGGCCGGCTGCCGATGAACAGAGTGTTCGACTGCGGCATCTGCTTCGGCGCGCATTGATCGTAAATGATCAGGTCGTAGACGCCGGCCGAGGCCGGATCCAAGTAGTCCTCCTTGTTCTCCAGTTGGTCCGGTTCGACTTCGAACAATTCGATCTCTTCGTAGGTCATTAGCGCCAGTTTTAGGGCGTCGTTGCCAGGCGTGATCAGCAGCACGCGCGGCTGCCGCGGGCGATTGATCGCCGCGTGGGCGACGTTGTCGATTTTCAGATCGTCATCCACCGAGATTTCCAACCGCAACCGGCCTTCGCCCAACTCGCCCAGTTCCGATTCGCTCAGTTCAAACACGACGCCCGCGCTGCCGGGCTGTTCAAAGAATTGCACTTCGTAGCCGTCAACGTCGCGCGTCTTGAATTGGGCGGCGGAAACCTTGACCTTGTCGGCGTCCTTCAATTCGTCGTTTAGATACAGGGCCACGTCGACGATTTTTTCTTCCGGACTAAAGCTTTCCAAACGGGCGAACGCCTGCTGCTGATCGGGTTTCTCCGGATTGCGGTTGGAAGAAAAAGCCGTGATCGCAACATTGTTCGCCGGCTCCAATTCTCCCACGGGAACATACTTCGCGTCCAGATTGCCGAGCGAAAAATCGGACACCACCGGGAAACCGCCATCGCTAAAAATGTACAACGTCGCGGGCAGCGGATCGGCCACTTGGATATCAGTCACATCGGCGCTCATGCGGCCCGGGTTCGCCAGGCCGTCGGCGGCGATCAGCACTTCCCTTAAGTTACTGGTATGGTTGGTCGGTTGGATGGACTTCAACTTTCGCCGT
The DNA here is from genome assembly GCA_029259935.1 of Planctomycetota bacterium. The sequence goes on along the minus strand of JAJDEH010000089.1, from coordinate 27,041 downwards.
AGCAGCGACCGATTGTCGGTATACGATTGAACGATGTGCGAGCCGTCGGAAAAACTGATGATCATTCCTACTTCGCCCGACTTCATTTGATCGATCATTTCGCCGGCCCGCTTCTTGGCCAGATCCAATCGCGTCGGGGCGACGTCGGTCGCCAACATGCTGGCCGAGTTGTCGATGACGAAAATAAACCGCTCGCCTTCCAACTTCACCCCGCGCCAGCCGGGACGCAGGCAGGCGATCAAGAACAGCAGCAACACAAGCAACTGCAAAAACAACAGCAAGCTCTTTCGCAGCCGCTGCCACAGCGAATTGACGTGCAGGTCCTCGATCGTCCGGTGCCACAAATAGGTGCTGGGAACTTCCAGCGGCATCCGCCGTAGTTTCAAAAAGTAGAGCAATACAATCAGCGGAGGAATTCCCAACAAGGCCGTCCACGCCGCCGCGTTCAAAAACGGAGCCCAAGGTCCCGTGAAAAAGTGAACGGGGATCATCGCACCAAACCTCGTCGCCGCAGGTAGTTTCCAACCAGCCGGTCGACCGGCGTTTCGGTGCTGGCCATCACATAAGAGATTCCGCGCCGAGTACAAAATTCGCGGGCTCCGTCGATGAAGCCGGCCAAGGTCCGCTTGTAGCGTTCCAGCAACGGCCGGCTGACGGTGATCTCGGCGAAGTCTTGATCTTCGCAGTCGACCAATCTCAGGTCGCCCTGTACGTCCGGTTCCAATTCTTCTTGGCAGAGAACGTGAATCACGTAGACGTCCATTTGTTGCGCGACGAGCAGACGGAGTGCGGATTCGTAACCAGCCTTATCCATCAGGTCGGTAATTAGGACAAGAATCCCCTTGCCGGAGCTTCGCAGACAGAAGTCCTTGACGGCCTGTTCCAGGGAAACGTTTTCGCCCGGCTGGATGGATTCGAGATATTCCAGCATCCGCCACAGGTTGTGCCTGCCACGAAGCACCGGGCCGGGGTGCGTGCGCGAACCGCCCAACGATTCCACCTTGACGCGGTCGGCGCGGCACAGCCCGACGAAGCCGAGCGAAGCCGCGAGCTGCTTGGCGTACTGCAGCTTGGTCGGGTCGCCGAAGCTCATCGACGCGCTGGCGTCCACCAGCGCGAAAAAGTGCAGATCTTCTTCTTCCAAAAACAACTTCAAGAACAGCTTATCGAGCCGGGCGTAAAGATTCCAGTCGATGAACCGCAGATCATCGCCGGGGACATAATTTCGAAAGTCGGCGAATTCAACGCTTTGCCCCTTCCGGCGGGTGCGACGCTCGCCCTTCATGCGGCCGCGAAACATCTTACGCGTGACGAGTTCCAATCGCTCGAGTTGCGCGAGCAGATCGGGAGGGAGCAGTACGTTGGTGGTTGTCTGTGCGGGCATGTTTAAACCAAAGGCCATTTGCGAAAGAGCTATCCAACCACGGCGGCGGCGATCGGAACGTCGTCCGACTTTTCGGACATTTTTTCCAGGATTTCCAATAGTATGTGATCGGGCTCGATTCCCTCGGCTTGGGCTTCAAAGTTAAGGATCACGCGATGCCGCATCGCGGGCAGGTAAACGCGGCGGACGTCTTCGAAGCTGACGTTGTAGCGGCCTTCCAACAACGCTCGGACCTTGGCGGCCAGGGCTACTGATTGCGCGCCGCGCGGACTGCTGCCCCAGCGTAAATACTGATTGGTGATAGGCAAGGCGGTGGGCGTTTCGGGATGCGTGGCTAGTGTAAGACGGACAATGTAGTCCTGCACGTGCTTGGCGAGAATGACTTCTCGAATCAACTGCTGCCACTTGATAATCTCCGCGCCGTCCATCACTTGTTCCGGTTCGATGGTGATCCCTTTCGTGGTCCGTTCAATAATGGTCGACAGTTCCTCGCGACCGGAATAACCGACGACGAGTTTGAAGAAGAAGCGATCCAGTTGCGCTTCGGGCAACGGGTAGGTTCCCTCTTGTTCGATGGGATTTTGAGTGGCCATGACGAAGAACGGTTTTTTTAGTTCATACCTGGTGCCGCCAATCGTCACCGTGCCTTCCTGCATCGTTTCCAACATGGCCGACTGGGTTTTCGGCGTGGCACGATTGACTTCGTCCGCCAAGCAGATTTGGGTAAAGATGGGCCCCTCCTGAAATTCAAAGACACGCTTGCCTTCCGGTGTCTCCATGACCATGTTGGTGCCCAAAATATCCGACGGCATCAAGTCGGGAGTGAATTGAATGCGATTGAAATCCAAGTGAAGTGTTTGGGCTAGGGTCCGCACCAGCAGCGTCTTGCCGAGTCCGGGTACGCCTTCCAGCAAGCAATGGCCACCCACCATCAAGCAAGTCAGCACGCCATGCACCACGTCGTCGTGCCCGACGATCACCCGGCTGATTTGTTCTTTGACTGAATTATAGCGGCCGCGAAACTCCTCGGCCTGCTTTTGCATGGATTCACCGATGCTCATGGATGCTCCTTAGTATATTAAATTCGAAATCCGAATCTCGAAATCCGAAGTGCCAACTGGGGGAGGTTAAAACAAGAGATGTCGATACGACGATGGCGTACACCTTGTTCGTACTATTCGTTGGGAATCCGAGAGAATTGGACTGAACCGCGCACTGCCCCGTCAATTTTCGTCTCGATCATTGAGTGCTTTCCTCTTCGCCTTCAGCAACCGTTCCGTGTAGGTATCTTCTTCGGCCGCGGCGCTTGTGGGCGGCGGCGCGGCGGCACGCTGTTGAGCTGCCGGTGAACTCGTGCCTTGGACTTCGTCGAGTACTTCGTTGAGACTTGGCGCGGCGGTACCGGCCTCGGTCTCTTGTTGCGGCTCGAATCGAGTGGCCGCTCGGCGCTCGTCGATGCGGTTGCTGATCGCTTGTTTTTGACTTTGCAGCCGCGACATGCGTTCGTCGGGCACTTCTTCTCGACCACGGCCAAGAACGTTCACCGCGACCCAGGCCATCATGGGGTCGATCCAGTCGAATCCGATTGCCACGCGTCTTACAAACACATCCGCGAAAAACAGCATTCCACAAACGAGGACGATCAGAGGCCAGACGTCCTGGCTGCTGATCGCCTTCTTCAGATTGTGGCGAAAGGTGTCGGCTTCCAACAGAGTCTTCACTCCGTCCTCGGTCATGTCGCCCTTGATCAGAATTCCTTTTTCTCCGCCGTCCGGTTGATAACTGGCCAACGACGTAAGAAAACCCTCGTTGGCATCGCGATCACGAAACTCGGAGGAATAAGGGACGTTGACCCCACCACGAATCGGCGCATGTTCGCCGCCCGGCGAAACCACGAATAGATAGCTGCCCGGCTTGTCGCTGTCGAACGTGCCGATATAGCGGCCCGAAGACTCTTGTCGAATTTGTACGTCGATCGGTTCCAAATCGGGGCCCAGAGCTTGGGCGCTCATATTGAGAAAGTCGAGGTATTCGTCGTCCTTGTCGAGGGCATCAATAACCACGCGGACCTTTCCGTCGCGGACTTGCGAGGCCACGGTAAAATTCGCCTCGTTCTTGATGGGCCGCATCGACCAGCGGATCATGTCGCCAAAGAACTTGTCGTAATATTCGGCCGAAGTCCAACCATCGGCCCACTTGGATCCGGCATCGGAAGTAAAGACGACGGTTCTACCGAGGCCATAATTCCAAGTCGCCAGCAGGGTCGAGTTCTTCCCGCCATCGTCCGGCTTGTTGGAAATGAGCGCCTGTTCGACCAGCGCGTTTTCTTTCAATGTGGTGTAAACATAGCCGCGCAACGGCTGAAGATCGGACTGCTGCAAGTTGCCCAGGATTTCATGCGGGTAGGTAATGACCGGCATCAAGCCACCATCCGGTTCATAGATCAACTTGCGGGTGATCGTGCGAACTTCGCGTTGGTAGATCTTGGGTAGCGCCTTGGGATTATTGACTTTGTAGTATTTTCCTCCCGTCTGACGAGCAATCTGCTGCAACGTGCGATGGCCGACGGCACCATGGGCACCCACGGCCACCGTCGTGACATGCACGTCCGCATCTATATAGGCTCGGATCGTGCGGGCGGTGGGTGGCGAAGGATCGCCGTCGCTAATGACAATCATGTGTTTGACCGAGGCGTTGACGCGTCCGAACGCGGCCATCGCCTTTTTCATCGACGGTTCAAATTCAGGCATGTCGCCGGGTGCCATGCGGTCTAGTTTCGACAGCATCGTCTTGCGACGATTCGTAACTCGAACCAGCCCTTTCGGCTTGGCCCACAACCAATCGTCCTTGCCGGCGTTGTTGTCCCAGTGGACCAGTCCGCAGTAGTCCATCGGCCCCAGGGCCTTGATCGATTCGCGCGCGACGACCTTTTGCCAGTGATTGCCCTGTGCCATTTCCGAAGCGTGCATCATCAGCACCAGCGCCCCAATAGCGGACACCTTGTCGTTCTTGATGTTAAAGTCGACCGGCATCGCCTTTTCCAATTCGGTATTGGCCCAGCCGCCCGCCCCGAAACTTCGTTCGCCGCCGATCATGACAATGCCGCAGCCGAACTGTTCCGTGTTCTTAACCAACATGCGAATTTGGGAGTCATCGAAATTGCTGAGCCGATCCACGGTGCCGCTGCTGCGCGGGACATTGGCCAACACGACCGTGTCGTACTCCAACAATTCGACCGGACTTGAAAATGCCTGGTCACTGGTCTTCACCGTGACTTCGAGGTTTTGGCTACGCAGGCTATCGATCAAAAACTGAAACTCGCCGCGATTCTCCCAGTCTTCAATGAAGAGAACATGGCCCTCGCCGCGAACGTGCGTGTAGGCGGTGGCTTCGTTGTTAAGCTGCGTCGTATCTTGCGACTCGTCCGAGGGAGTGAAAATGGCTTTGTAGGTGAACATGGCCGGCTCGTCGATTTCGTGGCGAAAGCCGAATACGTTTTTCCCGGGCTCCAACGTGACGTCGCTTTCATCAATCAACGACTCGCTGCCGCGCATGTATTGCGTGAGACGCAGTTTGCCGGTGACCAGTCCCTTCGGGTTGTCGGCCGTGGGCTCGGCGTCACTGTTGACCACGACGCGTGTTTCAAAAGTCTGTCCCTTGCGGACATCGGCGGGCAACACGACTTTTTCGACGGCCACTTCCGCTCGCGACTCGAGCATGATCGGAACAACGTCGATCCCCACGCCATCGCCCGCCAACTTCTTGGCCATGGCCCGCGCGTTGCCAGAGTTTTCATTTCCGTCGGTGACGATTACGACGCGCTTCGCCGAATCTTCCGGAAAGGCCGCTTGAGCACGCTTTAAAGCCACTTCCAAGTTCGTGGCGTCGGTGCGTAGATTGAACGTACTTTCGCGCGAGCCAATCTCTGGCACGTTGTCGTCAAAGGGGGGAATTTCGATCTTGGCATCGGCGGCGAAAACGATCACGCCGGCCCGATCCTCGCGATCGCGATTCCGATGCTTCTTGACTTCTTCGCTCACGTACTCCAGCATTCGCTGCCGTTTGGGGGCCGGGATGCTCTGGGATTGATCCAGCAAATAAATGACGGTCAGCTTCTCACTAACCCGCAGCAATTGAATCTCGGCCAAGGCGACGACGATCAACACCAACACCATGGTGCGCAGTCCCAACGCCAACAGCCGCCGAAGATTGCCCAGACCCGACAAACTGTGGTAGCTGCATATCCACAACACGGGCAACAGCAGGAGCAGCAAAAGGTACCATGGACGATCGAATCCAATTTCCCATCCAAACATGGTGTGCGCCTTTGCTTAAAGTGAATCGAATCCTGCCTGAACCGGCATCCCCTCAGATTCTAACCGTTGGGCCCTTATCTTCCCACCATATTGTTCGAGGCGGAGGTTTGGGAACAGGAGCCGGACTTTCGGGAGATCCTTCAGACTACTTATGGGTGAAAACTCGGTAATCTTGAGTCAAGTTTAGCGACCAATGGGAGCGGGTTATCACAGCCGAGCGGTAGCTCGTAATTGGTTCGAGGCCCTGCCTCGTCAGAGCCGAATCCGCTGGACGCGATGATTGTAGGTGTCCAGGATGTGAATTCTGCCTTGCGTATCCATCGCTAGCGACCAGGGCTGGTAGAATTGGCCTTCTTTTTTGCCGGCGGCTCCGAAGGCCCCCAGGGATTCCCCATCCAACGTGAACTTCTGCACGCGATGATTTCCGTACTCGGCCACGTATAGATGGCCCTTGCCGTCGAGCACGATTCCGTAAGGATAGCGCAGTTGTCCTAGCTCCTTGCCGTGGCTGCCCCAAATTTTGACGAGCTTGGGTTCGTCGCCCGTCACGTCAAACACCTGAATTCGGTGATTGCAGGCATCGGCCACCCACAACTGATCCTTGCTGTCCACGGCAAGACCCTGCGGACGATTAAACTGCTCGGGGTTTTCGCCATGGCTTCCCCATTCGTAGACAAATTCGCCCTCGGGCGAGAATTTTTGAATCCGCGCGTAATCGCCATATTCGGCGATGTAGTAGTTTTGCCGCGAGTCCTGCACGGCGTCGGTGACAAAGCCAAATTCGCCCGGACGATGTCCGGCCGTTCCGCCAATGGTCTTCTCTTCAAGCAGCTTTCCTTCCGGCGTGTAAACCAACATCCGAAAATAGTGTGTATCGGCGACTAGCAAATTTCCATCTTGACCGAACGACATGCCGCAAGGATTGCCGTGATCATGCTCGGGAGTCCGCCATTGTCGAATAAACTCGCCATCGGGCGAAAAGACCTGGATCCGGGCGGTCATGTCGACAATGTAAAGCTGGTCCTTATCATCGATCGCGATGGCCCGCGGCTTCTGCAAACGTCCCTCGGAAATCCCGCGACGGCCCCACGTCATATCGAAACGTCCGCTGGAGGGTCCACCATCGATGCAACCCGACAACGTCAGCGGTAGTAACAACAGCAAAACCCGCCAGCATCTCATCCGCGTTTCCTTTGACCAGTGTGGGACATTCTAGGTTATTTGATGTAGGTAAGTTGTTGCACTTGAGTCAAGCTTAGCGACCAACGGGAGCGGGTTTTCAAGCCCGAGCGATAGCTGGTATTAGTCTGAGGCACTTCCTCGCTAGATTCTACGCTGTTGGCAAGGAAATTGCCCACGGTTTGCCGAGCGAATGCAGTAGCGACTTGAAAAAAGGCTGCTGGCCTACTTCTGCAATGGAGGCGATTCCCGTTTAGTCAGCAATCCGATCAGTACATAGCTGCCCAAACCCAACGTCAATCCGACATAGACTTCGTGTATTTTCGTCCATTCCCATTGGCGGGCGATGGACCAACCGATCACGCTGGCCGCGCCCAAAGATACGCTTACCAATGCCGCCCGGGCCGTCGCGCGCCAATACAGCCCCAAAACCAAGGCCGGCAGGAAACAGGCCCCGTACAACGCCCCGGAGAATGCCGTGGCCTGCATGATGTCGCGTGCCAACGGACTAATGGCAATTCCCATGCTGATCAGCGACACCACGACGACCCAAACTCGTATGCGACGAACGGCGCCGCCAACTTTGTGGTCAACGGCGAGCCAGTCGTGGTCGATCGCCGAAGCGGCCACCAACAGCACGGAATCGATGGACGACATGGCGGCCGATAACAACACGAGCAGGAACAGCACACTGAGCACGGGGCCAAACAAACGCCCCGACGCCAATAAGTGAGGCACCACTTGATCCGACGATTCAATTGCATCGGCCGGAATCAGCACGTGCGCCATGGCTCCTAGAGGCAACAGGCAGACATAAGTCAGGATCACGAGCAGCGGCGCGATGATCGCGCCACGCCGTAACGCGACGTCGTCTTTTAGGCCGTAGAATCGCGTTAGCTGGCGTGGTTCGACCAAATGTTTGAGCCCTACCGACAGGTTGAGCGCCAAGATGGCGGCCAAGGGCAATTTGCCTTGCCACGATGTCCAGGCCGGGTCTTGCCGATGGAGGCTTTCCAAAATGTTACCCAGCCCGCCTCCCAACCACAGCACGGCCGCCGCCATGCCGACCGCGCCGACGACCATCAACAAGCCCTGCAACGAATCGGTCATGACAACCGATTCAAATCCGCCCGCGAGTGTATAAGCCGTCACCACGATGCAAATCAACACCGCCGCCCACACGTACTCAATCTCCAGCAGATTCTCCAGCGCCAAAGAGGCTCCGCGATAAATGGCCACCAAATAGGCGATCGATGCAAAACAAATGATCGCCCCCGCCAGACGCCGCAGCGCCGACGAGTTGTAATGAAATCCCAAAAAATCGGCCACGGTCAATGAGCCGTATTTCCTGGTCAGTGGCGCCAGTCGCGGCGCGACGAACAGCCACGACACGCAGCACAATCCGGCCAGAATGACCCCGCCCGCGCACCAGATGAGGCCCACATCCCAACTCTTACCCGCGGCCCCAATGAACGTGTTGGTACTCATGAAGGTGGCGTAGTACGACAACGCCAGCATTCCGCCTCCCATGCGACGCCCCGCGATAAGATAGTCGTCGAGCCCATGCACGCGGCGGCGAGCCACACTGGCATGGTAGACCAAAATGCCGAGGTAGATTGCCACGAACGTCAGGTGAATCCAGTGAGCCGCCAGCCAAGTCATGCGGAACCTTCTGAATTGGCCGCCTCTTCCGCCGAACTATCCGCGGCGCGAAACAGATTCACGATGGCCGGCTTTTGCACTTTGCCCATCGTGTTGCGCGGAAGACCGTCGACCGGCAACATCAACGTCGGCGTTTTATAAGGAGCCATTTGCTCCTTGCTCCAAGCACGCAGCGCGTCGAGAGTCAATTCGCCGTCTTCTCGAAGCACGACACAAGCCGCCACGCGCTGTCCCCATTCGTCGTCTTCCACTCCGACCACGGCGCACTCTTGAATATCCGGGTGCTGTCGTAAGATCTCTTCCACCTCTAAAGCAGACACTTTGTATCCGCCCGTCTTGATGATGTCGACACTATTGCGGCCCAAGATGCGATAGGCACCCTCCTCGACGACCATCACGTCGCCGGTGCGAAACCAGCCGTCGCGGAATCCTGCTTGGGTGGCGTCCGGCTTGTTCCAGTATTCCGAAAAAACCGCCGGACCGCGAACCTCCAGCTCCGCTGCCGTATCGGGCGCTGCTGGCTGCCCCTGTTCATCTAGCCGGCGCACTTCGACGCCAGGCAACGGAGTTCCGACATGGCCCGGAATCCGCTCGCCGTGCAGTGGATTCGAGAGCGCCATGCCGATCTCCGTCATTCCGTAGCGTTCCAGCAGTGTGTGGCCGCTGATCGATCGCCACTTTTCCAGCGTCGACACCGGCAGCGCCGCAGATCCGGAGACCATCAGCCGCATCGACTGGCAACTGGCGGTCCATGCTTGCTGCTGCCGAGTCGAAGCCTGCTCCCAATGCGCGATCAATTTGGAATAGATCGTGGGAACGGCCATGAAAAGAGTCAGGTCGCCGCGAGCGAACGTCTGCCAAACCTCGGCAGGATCGAACTTCGGTAGCATTTCGCAGGCCGCTCCCGACCACAGTGCACAGGTCAGCACGTTGATGATGCCGTGGACATGGTGCAAGGGCAGCACGTGCAAGATGTGGTCGCCGGAAGACCACTCCCATGCCTCGACAAGAGCCTCGACTTGAGCTTGCACGTTGGCATGCGTCGCCACGACGCCCTTCGGCTTGCTGGTCGTCCCGCTGGTGTAGAGGATCGTGGCCCGCCGACTGGATTCGAGCGCTGGAAGACCGGCCGCCGCGCCGTCTGTCATTTCGTCGAGCGCCAGCAACCGCAAGCCGCGTTCTTGTGCTAAGCCGCTAATACGATCCGTTAGGTCTTGCCGAGCCACGATTGTGGTCGCCTGCGTATCGTCGAGTACATAAGCCAACTCACGAGCGGGATGTGACAAGCAGAGCGGAACGGCCACGCCGCCGGCCCGCCAAATTCCCCACTGCGCGGCAACATGCGAAAAACCGGGTGGCACTAAGAAGGCAATTCGTTGCTCGGCCAAGTCGCCGGAACCGTCTAGCAATCGGGCAGCAAAAGCGGCCGAGGCATCTAGCAGCGTTTGATAGGTATGCCGGCCGGTCGAATCGACAATCGCCAACCGGTCTCCGTGATCAAATGCACGCCGAAATATTGGAAGCAGATCGCTCATGGAACGGTTCCGTCTAGATCGCGGATCGAGAATGGTAAAACTGAGATTACAAATGACAAATCTAAGAGAAGGCGGGCACGGAACCAAGTCGGGCAGCCCCGATAATCATTCCGAATGATTCACGTGTAGTTCGCAATATGGGACTGGCTCCGAGCAAGTTCCCTTTTGGCAGCGGAGTTGGCGGTGAAATCTCGGTGCCTGTCCCATTTTGCGAACGGCCTATTGGGTGCGCCGTCAATGATGGGACAGGCACCGAGTCGCCTCCACCTGAACAGCTTCACAAGTCAAACGACTCGGAGCCAGTCCCATTATTGACTCAAGTCGAACATAATGCGGGTTCATGATGAATTCCATCAGCGGTGCTGATACAATGTAGGGCACAATAGCTGGCGGGGTGTGATCCGTCGGACCAAACAAGAACGGGCAATTCTGGCACATGTGGGCAACTCATGACGGAAAAATTCACGACGGCATGTTCGTGTGGAAAACGATATCAGGTTCCCCGCGCGGCCATCGGCAAGCGGGCCAAGTGTGCTGGCTGCGGACGAGCATTTACATTGGCCGAGCAGCCTGAATCCGTCCCGCTCTTCGAGTCGGCCGCAGAGGATTGGCTGAGTGAGGATCTTGGCGCGATGGAACGCAGCGCCGCGCCGCTCGCTCCCTCGCCGTCAGCGGCGACATTTCAAAACTCGCCCATCGCCAGCGGCGTTGCCGGAAGTACCGGCGTCTCGCAACCCACGGCACACGCGGGACGGCATCAAGTCGTGGTCCAGTCCCCCGTGAATCGCTTTGACCCGGCAACACTGGCGAACATCCAGAACGAGATTCAGCAGTACTTGGGCCATTCGCCGGACGTTTTCCACAGTGCGTCACTGCACGTCACGGTGACGGCCATCGGTGAAGGCACGACAACGCCAGGAATCAGCTTCGATATCAACGGCCAGTTGAACGGCGCGGCTTTTCGTTTTTCGACCTCCGACAGCATGGACCGGGAATATTTGCAGGACGAAGGCGGTTTCTTTGCCGGCGGAGTGTTAGGTGTCGCGGCGAACCAGATGGCAAACTCGGTGACGGGAATCAATCGCCGGAAGATGGCGGGCGGCGAACTCCGCATTCTGATGAACAATTGCATGTCCAACATCTTGAGCGAACTGGGCAGGGCCGGCGGACAAAAGGAATCGTCGAGCAGTTCGATTTACGGAATGATCAACCTTGGCCTAGCGGTGCTCTACTGTTTTATTGCGGTGGTCTTTTTGGTGGTGCACATTTTTACCAGCGGCCTTCCCGAGACAGGTGTAGGAGTACTCTTTGCCTTGTTTGGCACGTTGACTGTCCCCTTGCCATTCGTGCTCCTGATTCACACGGTGCGGCTGGCTTGCATGCCGACTGCTTTTTACTTGCGCGATCCGCTCGGACGGTCCGCGATGGCCTGGAGCGGGGTCAAGGACGTACAGCAAATGCGCGTGGTCGCCCTGGCGATCGCGGGCGTCCTCACCTTTGGATTGCTCTACTTCTTAAAAATTGGCCTGTTTGGGTTTTGACGGCCTCGCGGCCTGCCTCACCTCGGCCCCTTGACCGTCAATTCTAACGCCCTGTATAGTAAGGTTTTAGCTCAACACTTATGATGCGCGTCCAGGCTTTCCAATGCCCCCAGTTGTCATCGATTTGGCTACCGCCGAAGACACGCGCGATGTCGTTCACCTAGCCGTCCAAGCGATCGCCGAAGGCAAAATCGTTGCCTTTCCCACCGAGACGGTTTACGGAATCGCCGCCAGCGCCCTGAATGAAGATGCGGTATCACGGCTTGTCGAGATCAAAGGCCGAGCTGCCAATCATCCCTTAACGCTGGCCATCAAGAGCGCCGACGATGCGCTCGATTATGTCCCCAACATCAGCCCGGTCGCCCAACGGCTGGCTCGCCGCTGTTGGCCGGGCCCCTTAACCTTGGTGCTGGACGAAAATCATCCGGACAGTGTCTTCCGGCGTCTGCCCGCCAGTGTTCAACAAGTGGTCGCCCCGCAAGGAACGCTTGGACTACGCGTTCCGGCGCATCAATTGATCCACGACGTCCTGCGACTCTCGGCCGGGCCGCTGGTGCTTTCCAGCGCGAATCTTTCAGGCCAAACGGATACGGCGACGGGAACCGAGGTCGTGGAGAGCCTGGGAGACAAGATTGACTTAGTGGTTGACGATGGCCGCTGTAAGTTTGGGCAGCCGTCGTCCGTCGTGCAGGTTCAGGGAAGCCAGCTTCGCGTTTTGCGAGCGGGCGTTTTTTCCGAAGACATCCTGAAGCGAATGTCGGGCTTCATGGCGTTGTTTGTCTGTACGGGGAACACCTGCCGCAGTCCCATGGCCGAAGTCTTGATGCGAGACCGCATTGCCAAAAAAATGGGCTGCGAAGCCGACGACCTGGAAGATCGAGGCATCATTGTTCAATCGGCGGGTATCGCCGCCATGACGGGCGGCTGTTCGACGCCCGAAGCGGTTCAGGTCATGAAGCAACGCGGCTTGGATCTGTCCAAGCACGAGAGCCAACCGCTGACGGACCGACTGGTCCGTTACGCCGACGTCATTTTGACGATGACTCGCGGCCATCGAGAAGCGATCGTGACTCAATGGCCCGATGTCGCGCCGCGATTGTGGATGCTGTGCCGCGACAACGCCGACGTCTCCGACCCGATCGGCGGGCCGTCGGAACTGTACCAGCGTTGTGCGGAACAAATCGATGCCCAACTTGCCCACTGGGTGGATGATTTCGATTTGGGCGCCGCCTAGCAGGGGATCCGAAAATGCGAGTATCCGTCGGTAGTGATCATCGAGGCGTTGAGTCCAAGAATGCGTTGGTAGAATTCTTGGCCGGCTTGGGATACCAAGTGACCGACGAAGGCAGCCACGGCGAAGCAAGCGTCGACTATCCCGATATCGCCAAGATCGTGGGCCGCAAGGTCTCCACGGGTGAAGCGGACCGGGGCGTGCTGATCTGCGGAACCGGAATCGGCATGGCGATCGCCGCTAATAAGTTTCCCAACGTGCGAGCCGCCAACTGCCACGACGAAACGACCGTCACTCTTAGCCGACAACACAACAATCTGAATATCTTGTGTCTCCCAGGCAGCGGGCTTGGCAACGAGGAAATGCAGCAACTAAGTGAATTGTGGATGAAGACCGAGTTTGAAGGAGGCCGTCACGCGCGCCGCGTCGAAAAAATCGGTGACCTCGAGCGCGACAACCTCGATACCTGCTAGGCCATTCGTTTTGACAGCCCGTGGAATTTCGTTGATGGGAAAATGAAATGTGGATTGCGTCGTCACGATCGGGCTTCTTGTTTTCTTTTTTCATCGTTGCGACCGCTGTGTCAAGTTCTCCATTGTTGGCACAAACGACGCGAGCACGAAAAGCGCTGGAGAAGCGACTCGTCGTCAAACCCGCGGCGAATTCCAAGGTTCAATTGAACCTCCTTCGAGTTAAAACGCCCTTCTTGACGGATCGCAGGTATCACATACTCAAACTGCCGCGAGGAATTCGTAGCGGAACGCTGATTATTCGAAATAGCAACGAAGTCGAAAAGTGGTTGCCCGCCAAACAGCTCGTCGCGAAGAAAGACTGCCAGGTGTTTGTCGCCATTCAAACTGGGCGAAACAGAGAAGTACGCGTCCCCAACGACCTGGTCAAGCAGATGAACGACTCGGGTTGGAAGGCGACCAAGGGAAGCTTTGTGACGACTTCGGCAGATAAAGAGATTTGGACTTGGGCTGTCTTTAGCAGGGATGTCAAAGAAGGGCCCGTCGATTTGAAAGCGCCGATTGGCTCAAGAACTGCATTCATCTTTATGTTCGCCTGGAAGTAGTGGTCGCGGCTCGGCCGATTTACGAAGACACATGACAAGAATCCAATCCATGAAGCGCGTACTCTTCACATTCGCGGTGGCTGTTTCGATTGCGGCTCGGCTGTTCGCCGGCGAACCAACGGTTGCGGCGGACGGTCTTGGCGCGCTCGCTGGTTTGGATGAGTACGTTACGAAGACCATGAACCAGTGGCAGGTTCCAGGGCTGGCGATTGCCGTCGTCAAGGACGGACGGGTCGTTCATGCGCGGGGGTTTGGTGTGCGGAAGCTGGGCGAGCGGAAGCCGGTAACGGCGGATACCTTGTTCCCGATCTGTTCCTGCACGAAGAGCTTTACTGCCACGGCCGTCGGCGTGTTGGTCGATGAGAAAAAACTGGACTGGGACGACCCCGTGCAAAAGCACCTTCCCGAGTTCGAATTGTTCGATCCGTTTATGACCCGCGAAGTGACGCTGCGCGATCTGCTGGCCCATCGGACCGGACTGGAGTTAGGCAACAAGCTGTGGAGCAAAAACGAGTTTACGCCGGACGACATCATCCGCCGGATGCGATTCCTGCTGCCGAAGCACAGCTTTCGCAGCCGCTTCAGCTACAACAATCTGACGTATCTGGTCGCCGGAAAAGTGGTGGAGCGGGCGTCCGGCAAGACGTGGGGCGAGTTTATCAAGGCGCGAATTCTGCAACCGGCGGAAATGCTCGCGACGACCACTTCTTTTCCGACTGAGTCGAAAATTGCCTGGCCACACGCGGAACTCGAAAGGAAGCTTCAAGCCATCGAATTGGAACGCACTTATAACGAATCGGTCGCGCCAGCCGGCACGATGTGGTCGAACGTGGGCGACATGACGAACTGGATTCGCTTGCATCTGGCGAGTGGGCGATTCGGGGAACGGCAAGTGCTGCAAAGCGGCACGCTCGACGAGATGCACACGCCACACATCGTCATTCCGGCGTATGGGAAAGGCACCACGTACCCGAAGCAAAACTTCCGTTCCTGCGGCATGGGCTGGTTTGTGGAGGACTACCACGGACGGAAGCTCGTCTGGCACAGCGGCACGGGCAACGGATTTGTCGCCTGGGTCGCGCTCTTGCCCGAAGAAAAAATTGGTTTCGTTATTCTGGCGAACGCCCATCAAACCGGCATCAACTTCGCGCTGCACCACCGCATCCTCGACGCTTTTTTGGGCAGACCGGCGAAGGATTGGAGCAGCATCGTCAAGAACGATTACGCCACCGGTTGGAAAAAGATGTTGAGCGACGCCAAGACCGCTCACGAAGCTCGCCGCCGCTTGGACACGCGGGCCTCGTTGAAGCTTGCCCAATACGCGGGCGTTTACGAAAGTGAGATGTACGGCCGCATCACGATTCAACAAAAGGAGCAAGGTCTTGAGCTGCGATTCGGGCCCCGGCACATCGGGCCGTTGCGGCACTGGCAAGACAATACGTTTCAGGCCAATTTCTCGAATCCGATGCTCGAAGGGTGGCACGTCACGTTTCTAATCAACAAGGATGAAACGATCGAATCACTGCGTGCCGTGGAAGCCGCGTGGGCACCGGAGTGGCACGGAGAAACGGCCGATTTGGGAGTCTTCGAACGGCAATCGGATTGAGGTTCGGGGCCACTAGTATTTTGTCAGGACTTAGTTTTCGTGCGAATGGGGTCGAACAACGTGAGCCCCCAGCGCGAATTCTGGGGGCTCGCTGCGCTCGACCCCAGCCACCCGAAAACTAAGCTGCGATGGAATACTAGCCGGTCCCCTCGTCGAACAAGGCTTTGACGTACCAATCGACGTTGAACAGTTCGACGTCATCGGCTCTTTCTCCGAGGCCGATGTATTTGACGGGCAAGTCGAATTCCTTGCGAATGGGAATCGCCACGCCGCCCTTGGCCGTGCCGTCCAGCTTGGCCAGAAAGATTCCCGTGCAGCCCGCCGCTTCCGAGAATCCGCGCGCCTGGCTGATGCCGTTCTGCCCCGCCGTGGCGTCTAGCACGAGAATTACTTCGTGTGGCGCGTCGGGAATCACTTTTCCCATCACTCGGCGAATTCGAGTTAGCTCTTGCATTAGGTTGGACTGGGTTTGCAGCCGCCCCGCGGTATCGATGATCGCCACATCGACTTGGTTTTGCACGGCTCGTTCGGCGGTTTGATAGGCGACGCTGGCCGGGTCGGCCTTGTCCTTGCCGGTGACAATGTCGATGCCAATGCGATCCGCCCAAATCGTCAACTGCTGGACCGCCGCGGCCCGGAACGTGTCCCCTGCCCCGACGACCACCGACTTGCCCTCGTTCTTTAACGACGTCGCCAGCTTGGCGATGGAGGTGGTTTTCCCCGATCCATTCACTCCGCAAACCATGATCACCGTGGGGCCGCTCTCGGCGAAGACGATCGGAGTTTCGGGCTGCTGCATCAGTTGCTGGATCGTCTCGCTGGCACTGGCGATCAGATCTTCCATCAACAGCTTGCGAGCGCGATACTTTGTTTTGATTTCGTCGCAGATCTCATTCGCCGACGCCGCGCCCATATCGGTTTTGATCAGGATCGCGAACAACTCCGACATGAACTCGTCGTCCACGACCCGGCCTTCCTTGCCGACCAGGTCCCGGATGTCGGTATTGAGAACCTTGACCGTATTGGAAAGAGCCTTTTTGACGCGGTCGAAGAAACCCATCGCGATACCACCGTTGCGCAGGAGGGAAAAAACAAATCGTTGAGGAAGGCGTCATTTTATCGAAGACGCCTGGGTTTGTCTTGGCGGCTTGGAGGTGCGGCGGAAACTCCAAGGGAATGACTTGTGGTGCGGGCGTCCCGCCTGCCCTTTGCAGCCGAGACGGCTGCACCACAATTGGGGACGTAACGTCCTTGGGAGCCCTGAGCCGCGAACCTTATTCTTCGGACGGATCATGCAGAAATCGGTCCAGCACGCCGTTGACAAACTGCGCCGACTGTTTTGACCCAAACCGCTTGGCCAGTTCGACCGCCTCGTTGATGGCAACACGCGGCGGCGTTTCGGCGTACAGTATCTCGAAAGCGCCCAGACGTAAGACGTTGCGGTCAGTCGCGGCCATCCGATCGAGGCTCCAATTGTCGGCCCGCTCGCTAAGCATGACATCGAGTTCAGCGCGATTTCGCCGAACGCCCATCAATAACGTATTGGCGAAACTGACCAGTTCTTCGTTCTGGCCCAGGCGGCCCGCCAGGAAGTCGTTGTCGGTGGATAGCTGCCGGCTGGGATTCAGATCGTCCTGATAGAGCAACTGCAGGACAACTTCACGGGCTCGACTTCGACGAGACATTTTTATGAATTACCGTTGCGGATTATTTACCGTGATCATTACAAAGCCATCTCGGCGCGAGCGGACGAGCGCGGCCCATTTTGGGGATCGCGTTCCGTTCGCGCTTCGAAATTCTACCGCCACCTCTTTTATTATAGATGGCGAGGCAGTTTGGAAAGAAGGTCGACCATTTCTAGGGCGGCTTCCGCGCATTCCACACCCTTGTTTCCCACGCTTCCACCGGATCGGTTAATTGCCTGCTCCAGCGAATTACAGGTCAAAACGCCGAACATGACGGGCACGCCCGTTTCCACGGCCAACTGCCCCAGAGTGACACTGACCTGGCGGTTGATATGTTCGTCGTGGGTGGTTTCCCCCTTAATGACCGCTCCCAGGCAGAGTACGGCGGCGTACTGGTCCGAACGGGCTAGCCGCGCGGCAACCAGCGGAATTTCCCAAGCTCCCGGAACCCAAACCACACTTATCGACCCGTCGTCCACGCCGCGCGCGGCAAGCGTCTCCATGGCCCCCGTGGCCAGTTTTCGCGTAATGGACTCGTTGTATCGCGACACGACGATCGCGAATCGGGCGGTGGGAGCGGTCGACGGATCTCCGCTCAATTCCGTGGGCAACTTAGGCTCTCCCCTTTATGGATGAATCAGAAATAGCTTTGGCTTTTCAATTGCGCGACATTCGGATTTCGTGCTTGGCTCCGCGGTGCCGCCCTACGACATATTCATGCTCATCAAAAACTCGGCGTTGGTCTTGGTCTTGCTCAGCCTCGTGGCAAGCAACTCCATCGCATCCGGGGCGTTCATGTCGCTCATCACGCGTCGCATCACGCACACGCGGCGATACTCTTCGGGGTCCATCAACATCTCTTCCCGGCGGGTGCCGCTGCGATTGATGTCAATGGCCGGCCACACTCGACGGTCAACAATCTTGCGGTCCAGCACGATCTCCAAATTACCCGTTCCCTTGAACTCTTCAAAAATCACTTCATCCATCTTGCTGCCGGTATCGATCAAGGCCGTGGCCAAGATCGTCAGCGAACCGCCTTCTTCGATTTTGCGGGCCGAACCAAAAAAAGCCTTGGGCTTTTGCAGCGCGTTGGCATCCAACCCACCGGACAGGATCTTACCCGACTGTGGACATTCGGAATTCCAGGCCCGCGCCAGACGCGTAATGGAATCGAGAAAAATGATCACGTCGGTCTTGTATTCGACCAATCGCTTCGCTTTTTCCAGCACCATCTGGGCAACTTGAACATGCCGCGACGACGGTTCGTCGAAGGTCGAACTGATGACTTCACAATTGGGACCCTTCACTTCCCGTTCCATGTCGGTCACTTCTTCCGGCCGTTCATCAATCAACAGCATGATCACATAGGCGGTGTCCGGAAAATTGCTGATGACCGCGCGGGCCATGTTCTGCATCAGGATCGTCTTGCCGGCTCGCGGCGGGCTCACGATCAACCCTCGCTGGCCGAATCCGATGGGGGTCACCATGTCGACCACACGCGTCGAAATTTCGGCCGGGTCGTGTTCCATCACCACGCGCGAATTCGGATGCAACGGTGTAAGGTCGTCGAACTGAACGCACTGCGACATCAAGTTGGGATCTTGATAATTGATGGCTTCGACGCGCAATAGCGCGAAATAGCGTTCGTTCTCCTTGGGAGGCCGAATCTGTCCGGAAACCGTGGAGCCCGTGCGCAGTCCAAACCGGCGGATTTGGCTGGGTGAGACGTAAATATCATCGGGACACGATAGATAGTGATAATCGGGACTGCGGAGGAACCCGAACCCATCCGGCAAGATTTCCAGCGTTCCTTCGCCGTACATCAGCCCGTTCATCTTGACCCGCTGTTTGAGAATATTGAAGATCAAGTCCTGCTTCTTCATTCCCGCCGGATCTTTGACTTTCTCCTTGCGTGCCTCCTCGATCAACTCACTCATGTTCAGTTTTTGCAGCTCGGCGATATGAATCTCACCCTGCTTGATCCGCTCGTAGCGGTCGGTGGTTTCTTCGCCGCCAGAAGACGACTCTTCGGCAATTTCTTCCGCCAAGGAAATCGGCTCGCGTTCCGCCTCCAATTCGCGCAACGTCTCTTCGTAGGACTTTTCCGGGTCGGCGGGGGGCACTCCGTCCTTGGGACGACCGTTTTCGTCGGAATTTCCGTTGCCGTTTTTGCTATTCCGCTTGTCGCCCGTTGAGCGAGCTTTGGGATTGACCATCAGTTGGAACTCCTGAGAAGAGTAAGGCCGGTGTGCGAACGACACCTGTGGTGGGGGGATGGTGATTCTGAGTAGTCAGTTAGGTACTTAAATTTGTAAGACTCAGTGTAAGATTTGTACGATAGAGGCTAATGTTCTGTCAAAGTTTGAGCTTGGGATGGCTAGTCACACTCTTTCCACAGCCTCTCTACTTGGGCAAGCGTTGCTGCGGGATCTCCCGAATTGTCGATAACCGCGTCCGCGCGGTTGCGTTTATCGGCTAGCGACTGCTGAGATTTTTCACGTGACTCGAAATGCTTGTCGGACCAACCTCGTCGATGAGCCCGTTCAAGCCGCAATTGCCGGTCAACATCGACGTACACAATCATATCGCAATATCGGTCCCAGCCGGCTTTGAACATGACCGCGGCGTCCAAGACGACAACGTTCGTTTTCTGTTCGTTTTCTATTTGACTCATTCGCCGCTTCAGCCGTTCACCGATTTTGGGATGAACTAGTTGCTCTAAGTATTTCAGTTCCTCGGCCGCCTGAGTGGTGTCGGCGAAGACAATGGCCGCCACCGCGGACCGATCAACCTCGCCTGATTCATTGAAGACTTTTTCTCCCCATTTTTTTCTTAGTTCTGCTTTTACACTCTCTTCATGCAACACTTGATGGGCCTCTCGATCACCGTCCAGGACTTCCGCTCCGAGTTGCCTGAATTGTTCGGCCACCAAACTCTTGCCGCTCGCCACACCACCGACTATGCCTATCACTTTCATGGCGCTCGCATTGCCGATGCCGCATCTTTCGTGAGGTCACGTTGAGCGGCATGGTACCGCCGTAATTAGACCGCAGGCTTGGTTTTTCAACAAAGCCAATTGAAAGGTGTTGAGTTGCAATTAAGTGAAAATAAGGTTCTTCGGCGAGACGCCGCGCTAGGCCCGATTGTTACGACCGTGAACCGGCCGAAAGTCGCACCCGCTAATCATTAGGAATCGTCCCCTAATCATTAGGAAAAATGGTTGGCAGGATTGGTCCGAATGGAAAATCGCGAGGAAGACACACGCCGAGCCTAATTCCATGGCTCGCATTCGGCCCAATTGTTCCCAGTCTTGATATCCACTTTTAGCGGCACGTCCAACTCGGCCGCGCCAGACATTTCTTCGTTGACAAGAGTTGCTAATTCGGAGAGTTGATCAGGTGGAGACTCAAAGACCAGTTCATCATGTATTTGCAGCAACATGCGTGCCGCGGAATGTTCCTTTTTTAAGCGACGATAGACTTGAAGCATCGCCTGTTTTATCAGGTCGGCCGCGGATCCCTGAATCACGGTATTAATCGCAATCCGTTCCGGCAGTATGCGTTGACGAGAACTCCCGCGTTTCGCTGGATCACGAACACCGGTAATCGCGCGACGGCGACCTAAGACAGTGCTAACATAACCATTTTTCCTGGATTCCGCTAGTACTTTTGTCATAAACCGGTCGACCCCCGGATATTGGTCGAAATAGGCATCAATAAATTGCGACGCCTCGTCGCGATCAATATCGAGGGCGTTGGCCAAACCGAACGGGCTTTGGCCGTAAATAATGCCAAAATTGATGGCTTTGGCGCTGCGCCGCATATCGGTGGTCACGTCCGTCAAACCAACTCCATATACCTGGCTGGCGACGCGGGCATGAATATCTTCGTCGTCGAAGAAGGCCCGCTGCAAAGCTGCGTCGCCCGAAAAATGAGCCAGCACGCGCAGCTCGATTTGCGAGTAATCCGCGGTCAGCAATTTCCAATCGTCGTGACCCGGCCGGAACGCGGATCGAATCTCGCGGCCCGACGAACTTCGCACCGGGATGTTTTGCAAGTTGGGATCTTTCGAGCTGAGCCGCCCGGTGGCGGCGACATCTTGGGTAAACGAAGTATGAACACGGCCCGTCTTGGGACAGACAAGATCAGGCAACGCATCGACGTAGGTGTTTTTCAATTTCGCATTCTGCCGATACTCGATGATCTTGGCCGGAAGTTCATGGGACTTCGCTAACTCTTCGAGTACATCGACGTCGGTGCTGCGACCCGTCTTGGTTTTCTTCACCGTGGGTAGTTCCAACTTGTCGAACAGAATCTCGGCCAGTTGTTGTGGCGAATTGATATTGAATGGCTTACCAGCCAGTTCGTAGATTTCGGCTTCGAGTTCGTCCACGCGCCGGCCAAGCTTGACACTCAGTTCCATCAGCCGCGCCGTGTCCACCGTAATGCCCTCGAACTCCATCTCGGCCAGAACATCGATCAATGGCAGTTCAAGATCGACAAACAGGCTCGCGAGTCCTTCTTCATCCAGTCGCTGTTCGAGAATGTTGGTCAGCCGCAGCGCGACGTCGGCGTCTTCCGCCGCATAGGGACCTACTAATTCCAGCGGCACGGCATCCATGGTCTTCTGCTTTTTTCCCGTGCCGATCAGCGAACTGATCTTGATCGTCTCGCGGTTCAAGTAGCGTTTGGCCAATTCGTCGAGACGGTGATTTCTTTCACCCGGTTCCAGCAGATAATGGGCCACCATGCTGTCGAACGCGGCCCCCTGCAACATCACACCCGCTCCGCGCAGGACGATCATGTCGTACTTGAGATTCTGGCCGACCTTCTCAATTTGTGGGTCTTCCAGAATTGGCTTGAGATAGCCAATCGCCGTATCCAGCGGAATTTGCGGATCGCCGCGCGGAGCGCGAACGGGAACGTAGTACGCTTCGCCTTCCTGCCAGGCGAACGAAAAGCCAACCAAATCGGCCCACCGCGGACTGGACGACGTCGTTTCCGTATCCACCGAGATTCGTTTTTGCTCTGCCATCTGGGCGGCAAGCTGGCTCAGTTCTTCCTCGGTGGCGATGGTTCGATAACTCGCTTCCCATACTTTGGGCGCATCCTTGACGGCCAGTTGTTGCAGTCTTTCTCCAATCCGGCGAAAACCAAACTCTTGGCACAGTTGCTTGACCTCCGCGACATCGATCCCCCCTACCCTGCCGCAACTCCAATCGACACCCAAAGGAACGTCCTTGACCAAGCGGACTAATTCGCGGCTGAGCAAAGCTTGTTCACGAAAATTGATCAGATTCTCTCGGCGCTTGGGTCCCGACACCTCGTCGGCGTGGTCCAGCACTTCATCCAGCGTGTCGTATTTCTCAAGCAACTCGCGAGCCAGCTTGGGACCAATCAGCGGTACTCCGGGAACGTTATCAACCGAATCGCCAACCAGCGATTGAAAATCGACGACTTGATCGGGACGGACGCCCCAGTCTTCCTGCAAAGCCTCGGCATCGTAAAATTGATCCTTGCGGATGTTGTAGACTTGGACTTGCGGAGTGATCAGTTGACGGCAATCCTTGTCTCCGGTCACCAGGCAGCACCGACCGCCCAGTTCTTCGACCATGACGGCCATGGTTGCCAAAACGTCGTCCGCTTCGTAGCTCTCGCAGTCCAGCGCGGGAACTCCCATCGCCCCCAACATCCGCCGGATACTGGGAATTTGGGGCCGCAACTCATCCGGCATCTCTTCACGACCCGCTTTGTAGTCGTCGTACATCTGGTGCCGAAATGTGGGTTCCGGGCGATCAAAAGCACAGAACAAGTAATCGGGCTTCTTGGATTCGATCAGATGGAGTACGTCGCGTGTGAAGCCGAAAACCGCCGCCACCGGCTGGCCGCTGGGGCTGGCCATTTCTTCCAGGCTGTGGAACACCTGAAAAATGAGAGAATGAGAGTCGACGACGTACACGACCTGGCCCGATAACTCCTTCTCAGAGGCGAGCGGAACGGCTGTTTCGCCTGGATCATCGTCGAATCCGGCAAGCATTTGCTGGCGTGGTTGCTTCGGCATTTCCTGCGGCCTAGTGATGAAATGAAGGTGGTTGGCACCGATTGTAGCGAATACATCTAGTTCGCCGGTATCTGGCATCGCCCTAGCGGGAATATGCCCTGGCCGCGGAATCGCCACCAGCCGCCACGCGCGGCCAAATCTTTACGCCAGGAAACTTTGACACGTGCCCAGCTCGTAATTAGAATCGGCATATCTCGTTGCCGGACATTGCCTTAGTCAATTTAATGTCCAGCAAAAGGAAGGGAATAGTCTGCTGAACATTCAGCGAATTATTCTTCAGAGCCCTCCTTGCGGATGGCCCGAACGGAACAGAACTTCTCGATCACTCCAATTGACGGCAGACGTTAGCCTGCAAGGAGAGTCAAACCGATGGCATCCCGCGAAAACCAAGGCCTGCAAGTTGCGTTGATCCTGTTCGTCATGATCACCATTGCGCTAGGGGTCTTCAGCTACATTTTCTACGACCGTTCGACCAAAGCGACCGCCGAAAAGGAACGGGCCGAGAAGTCCGAGAAAATTGAAAAACGCAAACATGAGGCTCTCAGTGCCCAAAACCAAATACTGAAGTATTTCATTGGCACCAAGGAATTGTCGACGGCCGAACTTAATTCGCTGAAGCAGGAAATGACGACCAAAGGAGACGGACTGGCGGAAGAGACAGCGGCGATCGAAGTCGAATTCAAGAAGGACTTGGCGCTGTTCCAAAATAGCAGCACAGAATTGGGCACAACCGAAGGCTTCACCGGGCAGCAGAATTGGATATCGCTTTCGGATTATTTGGTCAACGTAATCCGCAACCGAAATACGCAGATTCAGGATCACGATAATTCGGCACGCGTCGCGGAAGCAGAACGAGATTCCCAGGTCAAAGCGGCCACGGATAAGGTCGTGGTCGCCGAAACAGGGCTGGCCACCACGCAAGCGGAAAAGGATGCGGAGAAAGCCAAGTTCGACACCGAACGCGGTCGTTTTACGACGGAAACCGGAAAGATGCAAACGACGATTGGCGACAAGGACGATGCGATCGAAAAAGCAGTGGACGATGGCGAAAAAATAGCCACCACGCTCAAAGGGGAAATCAAGGAACTGGCGACGTTGAATGTCGCCATGCGAGCGGAAGTGAAGCAGTTGAGGAAGAAGGACTTTGACGTGCCGGACGGACAGATTCGCTGGATCGACCAACGATCGGGCATCGTCTTTATCGACCTCGGCGCCTTGGACGGACTGAGACGGCAGCAAACGTTTTCGGTCTACGATCGCGAAACGTCGAACCAGACGCAGGTCGAGCCCAAGGCGACCATCGAAGTCACTCGGATCATCGAACGGCATTTGGCGGAAGCCCGCATCGTGCAAGACGAAGTCAGGAATCCGATTTTGACGGAAGACCTGATCTTCACTCCGGCTTGGGCCGCTGGACGGCAAATCCATTTCGCCCTAGCCGGCTTCATGGATATCGATGGCGACGAAAGGAGCGATCGAGACACGGTTCGCCGCGTCATTCAACTCAATGGCGGCGTGATTGACGCCGAAATTTCGGATGAAGGCGAAAGGCTAGGATCGGGAATGACGGTACACACTCGCTATTTGGTCGTGGGTGAACGGCCCACCGACAAGACAGCCCCCAAGGCCAGAAACGAATATAGCAGCATTACCGACGAAGCCGTGGTCAAAGGTGTGGAAACCGTTTCCGTTCACACACTGCTTGGATGGATGGGCTACAAGGGTGATGTCAAAACGCAAAGGTTTGGCGACAGCGATTCGTACAAGCCTTCTTCGTCCAACTTCAAACCACGACGCCCGGGACGGGGCAGCGACGGAGCCTACTAGAATTAGAGAAACTCCTCGGGTTTGACTATCAGAATTCGCACAAGCCGGGTCATGCCCGGCTTCTTTTTTTGGCGATATTCTTGTCGCGGCCGCGAATAAGCGTGCGCCGGATCGCCCTGATCCACAACTTGGTTCGCCTCGCAAAAAACAACCCCACGCGTAAGCGAGGGGCACGGGTGCTTTCCCCCACGCTTACGCTTCGCCTTGGTGGATGATCCGGGCGAGATCGACGATCTTCGGTAACGTAGATACAATGCGGACAAGTTCCGCGAAATATTTTGTCCCCACACTCCGCGACGCCCGGCAAACGGGGTTGGAGAAATCATGTCAAACTTTGGCGACCAGCAAAATCCTTACGGCCCAGCCTACCCGCCACCGCAACAACAGCGCGGAAGTAACACGTGGCTCATCGTGCTGGTGGCCGTTTTGGGGTCGGTCGGAATTGTCGTATTGGCATGTTGTGGCGGCGCTTATTTATTTGTGCAGCAAGTTAAAAAGGGGATTACCGAAACAGTCGTTGTGACTACGCGCGAAGTGCTGATCGATGAGGTCGAAGAGTCCGATCTCGCCGCCGACGACCAAGACCAGGTCATCGTTCAAATTGAAAGGGTCGCCGACGCCTACAGCGCAGGCGATCTAGAGATGGAAAAAGCCGTCAACTTTCTGAACTCTTTTTCAAAAAATCCACTGTTCTCACTGGGCACGTTAGCCAAGGTGCAGAATGAACACCTGCCACGGTCGGGCCTTACGGACGATGAGAAGCAGCAGGCAAGCTTGACCATTGATCGCGTAACCCGAGGCGTCTTGGAGGTAACAATTGACGGCAAGAAGGTCAAGAAAATCGTCGCGCGTTACCTGATGGGATACTCAACGGATGAGTATGACGTTGAAGACTCTGCTGATGAAAACCAAGGCGCGGAAGAAGTTAAGACGACGGACGAAACCGTCGTTCAAGGATCGGGCCAGGAAAGCGACGAAGAGGCCGTCCAGGAGGAGGAAAAAATTGAACGGGACGAGGACGAGTTCGGTCCCGACGACGAATACATGGCACTGGAGTTGGGTTTGAAAGACGAAATCACGGACGACGAATTGCGAGCCTGTCTTGAGAAACTAAAGCAATTGGCCGACAATGCTTCCGTCCCCGGGGAACCCTATGATGCCGACCTCGGTGCGGGTTTCAAACGCATGGTGGACGAGATACTCCGTGATACCGGGCATTGATTGCCTGAAGTTCGCGAACACGGACGATGACTTGGCGAAGGACCACGTTTTCCAATCGCGCTTCCAAGATTGTTTTCGGCCCCATGAAGAACGAGCAGGTTGAAGAGTTGGCTCGGCAAATGCTGGCGGGCGAATTGCCGCTTGTTCAATTTCTGGACGCCATCTCCGCCGTCCGCAGCGCGCCGATGGGCGAGGCCACTCTGGATCTCGATCGCCAGCGGCGTTGCGGCTTTCCCGAAGTCATTTATGGGGAAGGAAAGTCGGCCGACCTGCTCCTAAGAATCATTCAGAGAATGATCGACGAGCAAGCCGAAGTTTTGGCAACTCGAATCTCGCTCGAAAAAGCAGAACTGCTGCTGAACTCGTTTCCGCTGGGTTGCTACAACGACGTGGCCAGGACGTTTCGGCTGTCGCAAACCAAGACGACGGAGCTTTGCGGCAATGTGGCCTTGGTGACGGCGGGAACCAGCGATCTGCCGGTCGCCGAAGAAGCACGCGAGACCTTGGATTGGATGGGCGTGGCGGCGACGGTCGTTCACGATGTGGGCGTCGCCGGTCCGCACCGGCTGATTGGACAGCTAGACAAGCTGCGCGACCTCGACGCCGCCGTTGTCGTGGCCGGAATGGAAGGCGCGCTGCCCAGCGTCGTGGGCGGATACGTGGCCTGCCCCGTCATCGCCGTGCCGACCAGCGTTGGATATGGTGCCAGTTTCAGCGGC
>JAJDEH010000088.1 GCA_029259935.1 Planctomycetota bacterium | reverse complement strand
GCGTTTCACCCGACCGATCCCGATTTCGTGCTGGTTGGCTGTGATGGGGGCGTCTATCGCTCGTACGACTATGCCAAGACGTTTCAGTACTGTGCCAATTTGCCGCTGACGCAGTTTTACAAACTGAGCCTTGATAACGATTTTCCGTTTTATCACGTGGCGGGCGGAACCCAGGACAACAACACGCAGTATGGTCCTTCGCGGACGGACAACCAGAGCGGCATCCGCAACAGCGATTGGGTGACCGTAATCGGCGGCGACGGCCACGATTGCTGGATCGATCCCAAGGATCCCAACATCATCTACTGTGAATCCCAAGCGGGGTATTTGCGACGATATGACCGCCGCAGCGGCGAATCGATCGACATTCGCCCGCGTCCCGAACCGGACGAAGAACAATTGCGCTACAACTGGGACTCGCCCATTCATATCAGTCCGCATTCGCACACGCGGCTCTATTACGGTTCGAAAAAACTGCACCGCAGCGACGACCGAGGCGACAGTTGGACGGCGATCAGCCCCGACCTGTCCCGCGATCTCGACCGCTTCAAGCTCAAGATGATGGACCGCGTGTGGAGCATTGATGCGGTGTGGGACCTATATGCGATGTCGCAGTTTGGCAACATCACGTCGATTTCCGAATCGCCTGTGCAAGAAGGCTTGATCTACGTGGGAACCGACGATGGGCTGATTCAGGTCACCGAAGACGGCGGCGAAACGTGGCGCAAAGTCGAACGAATTTTTGGGGTTCCCGAGTTCGCCTTCGTCAACGACATCAAGGCCGACCTGCACGATGTGAACACGGTCTACGCCGCCTTGGATAACCACAAGACGGGCGACTACAAGCCGTACCTCATCAAGAGCACCGACCGGGGCCGCACTTGGACATCGATGGCCGGTGACTTGCCGGAACGCCATCTTGTATGGCGACTGGCCCAGGATCACATCAAGAAGGATCTGTTTTTTCTAGGCACCGAATTCGGCTTGTTCTTCACGCTCGACGGCGGACAGCAATGGATCAAGCTGACCGGCAATGTTCCCACGATTCCATTCCGGGATATCGAAATTCAAAAACGCGAAAACGATTTAGTCGGGGCGACCTTTGGGCGCGGGTTCTATGTCTTCGACGATTATTCGCCATTGCGTCACGTCACGGCCAAGTCGCTGGCGGAAAACGAATTGACCTTGTTCCCGATCAAGCGGGCGCAGTTGTATATTCCCCGCCGGGTGTTGGGCGGCGAGAAAGGCAGCCAAGGCGACGCGTTCTATACCGCTTCCAATCCTCCGTATGGTGCGATCTTCACCTACCATCTGCGCGATACGCTGAAGTCCCGTAAGCAAATCCGGCACGAAGCGGAAGCCAAACGGAAGAAGGAAGCGGGCGACAATCCGTATCCGGGATGGGACGCCCTGAAAAAGGAAGAGCGCGAGGAAGCCGCCGCTATCATCTTTGAAATCAAGGATGCGCGGGGCAAAGTGGTGAACCGCGTCACCGGGCCGACCACCGCCGGCTTTCACCGAGTTGCCTGGAATCTTCGTTATGCCGGCTATTCCAGCGGCAGTAATCGCGGGCCGCGCGTGCTGCCTGGCCGATACACGGTCACGGCGAGCAAACGCGTGGACGATCAGGCAACCGCCTTGGGTAAGCCCACGACGTTCCAAGTGGTTTCCATCGCCAAGCACACGTTGAAGCCGCAAGATCGAAAGGAAGTTCTGGAGTATCAGCACCGGGCAGGTGACTTGTTGCGAGTCATTGCCGGAGCCAACGCCCGGTTGCAACAAGCGGTTGAGGAGCTGACCAGCATGAAGCAGGCCTTGCGCCAATCGAACAAGGCGGCACCAAAGCTGTTTGAATCGGCACGCCAGCTCGAACTAAAGCTGCTGGCCGCACGCGACCGCTTGTCGGGCGACACCACGCGTTCCAAGCGGGATCGCACGGTGAAGCTGTCCATCTTGGACCGGGCTCAAATCGCCTACAACGGATCGCTGGAGTCGACGTATGGGCCCACCAAGACTCATCGCCAATCGTACGAAATTGCCAACGAACAATACAAAGCCGTGTTCGAAGAACTCGAATCGCTGATTGAAAAGCAGCTCCCCTCGCTGAAGAAGCAACTGGACAAAGCGGGAGTCCCCTGGACATCGGGCCGGGAACTTCCCAGGCCCTAGGACTCGTCAGACGGTTTCTTCTCTGATTGACTACTGGTGCCGGCAGTTGGGCTGCAATGGCAGGCGGGACGCCTGCACCACAATTCACTTCGTGCACTCGTCGGCAACAGCAACAAACCGCGTGAGATTTACAATCACAAACCTTCATGGTTGTTCGGATGGAGCGTCGTATTGTGGCGAATCATAGACTTCCATTCCGGGTGCGTCCCAGCCGTCTTCTCCACGGTTTCCGGCAGCGGCAGCGGCAAGCATTTCTTCAGGCGTCATTTCGCTATCGTCGTAAAGAGCTTTTTCATTTCTTGGTCAAGCCGCCGGCTGACGATTACAATAACCGGCTCGCCGGTTGAGGGGTGCTGAACGGTGAGTTTGCCACCATGTTCATCGAGGGCTTTCGCCAAATCGTCGTTAAGTTTAGGAGTCATACCCTAAGTATACCACTAGCGGCAAATCTGGACCAACCGAAACGCATCCCCAAACAGTCCACGAGCGCCCTTTGCTGCAAGGCGTTGGGTACTCTAGGAAGGGTGTTGCCAGCGCCTGCTGACCGCCGTTTACAATCCCGCCGCGGAACCTATTTCTGATGGTGGAGTGGGCCCCGAAGGTTCCCGTCTCGGTTTCGCCGCCGCCTGTATGGATTGCTAGGCGAACAAGAATTCGATGTAATGCGAGGTGGAACGAAGACAAGGTTCCAACTGGGGGCTGCCAGCATCACGGGGGAAATTCAGTGCGCTGAGCAGGACCGCAAGCTAATTCACGTTCTTGCAATTGGAAAAATGACTGACCTCGTCTACCATGCTCGCTGCGACGAAGATGGTAATTTTTGCGTGCGTTTTCTTCCGAGCGATGATTACCTGCTCTACGCCCAGGACTACTATGCGGGCTGGTGCAGATTACCGGAAGTCACGGTCGACAAAAACACCACGGACATCGGTTCGCACGCTCTAGTAGAGGGCGGAACGATAGCGGCAACTGTTGGTGAAAAAATGGTGGCCGATCCTACGTTGGAATTAGTTGTCACTGACTCCAGCGGAATTCCGATCGAGAGCCCACGCGGCTTCGGATGGACCAAGCGACGGTTCAAGGTATCTGGATTGTGGCCTGGCAGGTGGAGCGTCACTGTGAAAAAAGGCGACGAGACCCTAGCTGAACAGGTGGTCACACTGCGAGGCACCGAAACGGTCTCATGCAACCCCTTCGAAGGTTGACACTTGTCCTAATTGTCTTGCACAAGATCATCTAACGACCACGAGCGAACGGTCCCGTCCTCGCAACCGAGGAACACTTTTCTGTCAGTCATGGGATGCGTTATGGAAAACGCCGCAAAAAAGTGAGGGAGTGCCCCAATGTCCCGTGGAGGACCCTTGAGTCGACGGACTGCGGTGCTCATCCAACGAGAGATCCGCTGAGGATACTCCGTGACGCACCATTGAAAACGGAACCAATCCAGACCTCGAATCGGGATTCTTGGTAGACACGGATAAAACGAAGATATGCATGGGGCGCGAATGGGCGCTGTCTTTGGATACCGCTACTTGCGTGATGGGGAAGCCATCAGTTTCCCGTCGACGAAGATCATGCAATTGGGAAGACCCTCGGCGATTTTGTTGACGCCGGCGTTGGTGACTCTGGGCGTGTAGAGAAATAGCGTTTTCAATCGGGGCAGTTTGGTCAGAGCCTCGCATCCCTCGTCGGTGATCTCACCACTAGTGATTCGAAGCTCGCGAAGGCCCGACAGTGGATGAAGGTCAGCTAAACCTTCATTAGAGATTCTAGACTCGTTAATCTGCAGAACTTGCAGTCTCTTCAGTTTGACCAGTTCTTTTAATCCACGATCCGATAAGAAGGGGCCGCCGAGTCTCAGGGTCGTCAGGTTTGGAAGCTCTTGCAGATGGTACAGACCTTCATCCGACACACTCGATCGGTCTAGAAAACTCAGCCATTCCAGGCTCTCGATCCGCGCCAGTTTCGAGAATAGGGCATCGGAGACGTTGAAGTCGGAGAGAGTGAGTGATTTCAGATTCGGGATGTTGCGCAACTCCTCCAATCCGTCCCCGGTGATGAACGGACCCGAAAGATCAAGGGCCTCCAGCGACTTGCATTGTTGGATCTCGGCCAAGCCCATGTCCGTAATGGGAGTCCCTTGGATTGCCAGACGTCTGAGTTTCGGAAACTCCTTAAAGTGATGCACCCCGGCATTGGTCACCTGGGTGCCGCAAAGAAAGAGTTCCTGCAATTCCTTGTTTTGCGTGAGAGCCAGCAGCCCTCGGTCGCTCACGTCGGTGTAGTTGAGCCTCAAATCTCGAAGGTGAACAAGTTTATTGAGGTGCCGAAGTCCGTCATCCGAGACAAGGGTGTCCATCAGCGCGAGTACTTCAAGCGACTCGAACTGTGCTAGGTGAGCCAGCCCACCGTCAGTGACGGCGGTCTGATCCAACATCAGAACGCTCAGCTTGGGCAGATCGGTCAGCAGCGCCAGGCTATCATCGTCTAATCCAGAATCAAACAAGTCGATCAAGTTCAACCGCGACAGCGACGACAGGCTGCGCAGCACGTCATCGTCCACCGGTTTGGACTTCAGAACGTGTGAATTCAGCAGTACTGTCTGGACGTCAAATCGCTGCGGCGGCAAATCTTCGAGTTGGTAGACTTGCAGCGTTGTTGTACTCTCTCGCAGTTGAACACTGACGTTTCCTCCGGCTTTCAGTACTCGCTCGGCAGCATCGCGGTCTGGATCGGGCGGTGATGCGGGGATGGTAGATTTCGGACGTTGCGGCGCTCCGGAAGAGAGGAACTGCGTGCGAAACTCCGCGGGTGTGAATAGCTCAAATCTTCCTTCTTCCCGCTCGACGACGTAAACCAATTCGTCCGTGGCACCCGGCGTACTGAATAACAACTCGCCGGCCGGGCTGAAGGCCGCGGCCTGGTCCTCGGGCAACGGAACAAACAATCGCGTGAGCTTCAACGTTTTCATGTCCCACATCGCGATCCCGCTGTCTCCACCCGCGATTAGGTGCCGGTCGTCATGACTGAACGACAGGCTTTTGACTCCCGAAATGTTGTACGCGTCTTCAAGGCTTGGCCCCACCGAACCATCCTCGTTCCACAACACCACGCCGAACACACCTGACAACGGCAAGCCGAACGAACCTGACGCTGCGAAAACTCTTCCGCCCGGCTGCCAGACCGCATCGGTGACCCACCCAATGTCTTGATTCGGCAACGGCTTGCCGACTTGCCCGTCCGGCGTGACGAACATTGGAGCAGCCTTAATTCCCCACGAGAATACGACCACGCGCGACGAGTCAGGACTCCAGGCGACAGCGGCCACCATACTCGGGATGTCGACCTTCCTAATCTCTGTACCATCAGCGCGACCGAAATATAGTGGGGAAACGTCGCGATCTCCGAGAGCAAAGGATTGGCGCACCGCCACGAACTGCCGACCGTCGGGGCTCCACCTGAACAGGTTCACATGTGCCGGGATGTCCGAGATACGTTGTGGCTCATAGGCCTCGCCATCCCACTGCCCGATGCTGACACCAGATGCCCCCGCTTGCACAAGCTGGCGACCATTAGCGGGATTGAACGCGACCGTGGCCGGCCGGACGTAGCCTTGTCGCGGTTGGGCCGGACGGAGGAGTCGCGACTCACCCGCCTCATCCCAACTACGCAGTTGCCCGGTTGAAGAAATCGAAGCCAGTGCCTTGCCATCCGGTTGCCAAGCGACACTGTTGACCCAGTTTTTATGACCGTGGAGCGATCGAGGTTGGGCACCGTCAGCGTGCCAGACGCGAATGGTACCGTCACGCGATGCCGAGGCGAATCGCTCGTCGGCAGGATGCCACGCCACATCGACGGCCTTCGGCAGTTCCCGTGTGAAGTCTTTCTTCGAGGTTTGACCGGGCTGAAATGTACCCATCACACCAGTGGCCGATTGCCACGCACCGTACAGATCGTCGTCGTACAGGGCCAGTCCATAGGCTGCTTGCCTGCCATTGGGACTGAGCGCTATGGCATTCAAGCCGGGCAGATTCTGTTTGAGATCGATCACGACAAGATCGTCGCCGGCGACCCGCAGCATGACGGCTTTGTTCAAGGCGGTATCAATCCGCTCCGCCGCGAAGATGAGGGCCGTGCTTCGATCATGGCTCCAGTCAACCCGTGCGTTGTAATGAGTGGGTCCCAACCGCTTCAACGGCGCGCCGTTGGATGGTTGATAGTCGACTTCGGTCGAGTTACTTTTCGACAAATACTTGATCAGAATCAAGCCTTTACCATCCGGACACCACGAGAGGTGGAAGTAACCTTCGAGTGACTTTTCGCGTTTTCCTTCCACGCTGTAGAAGTGAACACGGTTGGTTTGCCGTTCCGCCGCTGCGAATTGCCGGCTGTCGGGACGCCAAGCAGCGAAAAAGCCCGTGACCTCCGGGCCGGGTGTGCCGTCCGGCTGCCAGAGCTGTGTTTTATTCGCGGACAGATTCGAGGTCGCCAGCCAATTTCCGTCAGGACTCCAGCCGACGACTTGTTCGCCCGTCACACTCTTTGTGGGCAGCCGCTTCTGGACAGAACCGTCGCGGCTTAGTAGATAAGTCGAAT
The DNA here is from genome assembly GCA_029259935.1 of Planctomycetota bacterium. The sequence goes on along the minus strand of JAJDEH010000088.1, from coordinate 178 downwards.
CATACGGGTTGACGGCGGCAAGCCAATCTCCTTGCGGATGCCACTGGATCCTTCTCACAGTACGCACTTGATCAAAACTCGGCCCGGCAGTCCCATCGACATTCCACAATCTAGGTTGGCCGCTGGGAAATTTCACCACGGCGAGCGTCTTGCTGTCCGGGCTCCAGGCCAGCCCCCC
>JAJDEH010000087.1 GCA_029259935.1 Planctomycetota bacterium | reverse complement strand
TCCCCCTTAGCAAGGGGGACAAAGAGAAAAAGACAAACATCAATCGACACCCGCCCGCCCTTCCAAGAATGTCTGAATACGACCTACCTGAAATCACCGACGAAGCGTCCAACGACGACCCGGATCAATTCACAGTCCAATTGGCGTCGCGCGTGAGCCGCCTGCCGCCGTACATGTTTGGGCGGATCAATCAGTTGCTGTATGAAAAACGGCGCGCCGGGGGCGACGTGATCGACTTGGGAATGGGAAATCCGAGTGATCCACCCGAAGATCAAGTGGTCGAAAAGCTGGCCGAAGCGGCTCGCGATCCGCGCAATCACGGCTATAGCAAATCGAACGGCATTCTCAATCTGCGGCGCGAAGTTGCCAGCAAGTACTTGACGCGCTACGGCGTGCGGCTGGATCCCGAATCGGAAATCATGGTTTGCTTGGGCTCGAAGGAGGGATTTAGCCACATGTGCCTGGCTCTGATGGGGCCCGGCGATACGGCGATCGTCCCCAATCCTTACTTCCCAGTCCACATGTACGCGGTGGCATTGGCTGCTGGCAACGTGATTGCCTTGGATGTCGAGGACGGGGAAAAGTTTCTCGCCAACATTGCCTACACGTGCGAACACCTCTACCCGACGCCCAAGCTACTGATTCTCAACTACCCGCACAATCCGTCCACGGTCACGGTCGAGCCGCAGTTTTTCGTGGAGGTCGTCAAGCTCGCGAAAAAGTTCGGCTTCATGGTGATCAGCGACTTTGCGTACGCGGATGTCGGATTCGACGGATATCGACCACCCAGTTTTCTGTCGGCACCGGGAGCCAGCGAGGTGGGTGTCGAGTTTACGACCATGAGCAAAGGCTACAACATGGCCGGCTGGCGGATTGGATTCTGTTCGGGAAACGCGGATATGCTGCGCGGGTTGGGCGTCATCAAGGGCTATTACGACTACGGGATGTTTCAGGCGATTCAGATTGCCGCCATCGTGGCACTCCGCCACACCGAAGTCGCCGTCGAGTCGCAGTCGAAGATTTACCAAAAACGCCGGGATGTTTTGGTCGACGGACTGCGTCGGATCGGCTGGGATGTTCAGCCCCCTAAGGCGGGTATGTTCGTCTGGGCTCCCATTCCCGACCCGTGGCGAACAGAGATGAGTACCATGGATTTCGGCATGATGCTGCTGGAAAAGGGAGATGTCGCGGTCAGTCCCGGCAGCGGATTCGGGTCGGCGGGCGAAGGATTCCTGCGTATGGCCCTGGTCGAAAATGAAAAACGCTTGCGCCAAGCGGTTCGCCAAATCGCCCAGTGTCTAGGCCGGTAAGAAAAAGCAGGTAGGATAGGATGGTTCATCCTGCCGTGGTGCAAAGGAGGCGAACTAGTTCTCCCTTGGCAAGGCGAGCAAGACAAAGCCGACGATGAGAGATCGTTTCGGAAAACTGCTGGCCATTAAATAAAACGAGGGCTCTTGCTCGCCGCAACAAGAGCCCTCAAAATGGCTGTCCGAACTTAGGAAAACCTTTGTTCGGAGACCCACAGCCGTATGTTTGGATATCGGGAAGAACCGAGCCCGAACTTTATGGCAATCGTGGTCTCCGGTTACTCCGTACAACCTACACAGGTTGCCACCCCGAACCCTAACGTGGTTGCGGTAAAGCGCAGCTACCCATACCTATCATGACAATAGTTGCCAAACTTGCCCTTGAGGATGGTGTCGTTTTTACCGGTGTATCGTTTGGCGCGGAAGGTGAAGTCGACGGCGAAGTCGTCTTCAACACTTCGATGACCGGCTATCAGGAGATCGTGACCGACCCCAGCTACCGGGGACAAATTATCACGATGACTTACACTGAAATTGGCAACTATGGTGTCAATCAACAAGACGTGGAAAGCCACAAGCCCCACTTGGCGGGCTTTATCGTGCGAGAAAACTGCCGACGGGCTAGCAGTTTTCGCGCGGAAGGATCGTTGCACGACTATTTAAAACAACACGGTATCGTTGGCTTGTCCGAAATCGATACTCGCGCTTTGGTGCGGCACATTCGCAGCCACGGCGCGATGAAAGGCGTGCTTTCGTCTCAAGATCTAAACGACGACAGCCTGATTGCCAAAGCCAAAGCCAGCCCTGGGCTCGTCGGCCGGGACTTGGTACGAGAAGTGATTCCCGAAAGTGCTCGCGATTGGAAAGAAGAACTGAGCCCCTGGGCCAAGCTCGACGAAAACCAATCTCACCGCCCCACCGAATTCCACGTCGTGGCACTCGACTTTGGCATGAAGTGGAATATTGCGCGGCATCTGTTTGACGAAGGATGTCGAGTGACCATTCTTCCCGGCACGGCGTCGGCCAAGGAGATTCTCGACCTGAATCCCGACGGCGTGTTCCTTTCTAACGGCCCTGGCGATCCGGAACCGCTGAAGTACGCAATCGACACGATTCGTGAACTTTTGGGTAAAGTCCCCATGTTCGGGATTTGTCTTGGCCATCAGGTAATGGCGTTGGCCTGCGGCGCAAAAACATTCAAGTTAAAATTCGGCCATCGCGGAGCGAACCAGCCGGTCCAAGAAGTGGCCACCAAGAAGGTCGAAATCACCTCGCAAAACCACGGCTTTGCCGTCGAGGAATCGACGCTGCCCGCGTGCTTGGAGATTACACACCGGAATCTCAACGACGACACGATCGCTGGCCTGCGACATCGGGAACTGCCAGCGTTCAGCGTCCAATATCATCCCGAAGCATCAGCCGGCCCGCACGACAGCCGCTATCTATTCGAACAGTTCCGCGAACTAATGCTGTCTCCGGCGTAGCAACCGGCATCAGCATCGATGACACTGCCCCGTCGACTTCGAGGCAATCCACTCCTGGTGCTGTCACCAACCAAGTAGGGTAACTACTGTTCGGCGGATTGAAGCAGCCGCGCAGCCTTGCCGGCCGCTGCCTTCGCGCGGTCGAGATGGTTGGGATTTGATGACTGCAGTCCCTGGCCCGCCTGATACTGCTGGAGCAGTTCGGCGAGACCCTGCTCGGCAAAACCAATCGCGCCGATCGCGGCGTTTGCGTCTTCAAACAGAGCCAAGTGCTGGCTGGCGTCCAAGTCTTTCGCCGACATGAGCAGCAATTCGCGCAGGACAGGCAGCGACCAGCGTCCGTAACGCCCCAACTGTACTAAGTGGTCGCAAGCGCGCTGGCGATCTTCTTGAACCTTGGAAGGGTCGTTCGGTGCGGCTTTGGTGTCCGCTCCGCCGAGCAGCCATTCGCGGAGAATTCCCTGCAACTCCGCACTTGTCGGACCGATATTTACAAGCGCCGCCACACCGGCCAGGCCGATATCACTGCTTCCTTCGGTTTCGACGAGACGCGCTAGGCGAGCGACGGCCGTGGAACCTTGATCGCCGAACGCCCCAATCTGGCCGATCGTCTCGATCGCCTGCCGGCGAACCTCGTCGGAGTTGCCGTCTAAAGCGGCCACGGCTTCAGGCAGCGCGGAGTGCGCAACTGGTCCATGCCCGGCCAACTCCTTCAAAGCGACCTCGCGTCGGCTCGCTTCCGAAGACTCGTTCACCGTTCGGCGCAGTTCCCGAATGTCCGCTTGTGTCTTGTCGAGTACGTCGAGCAAGGCGATTAGACTTTCGGTCGTTCGCGCGCTAAGGTTGGGCTCGGCTTCGTTCCAATGAATGCCCACGACGCCGCCATCGGGGCCGAACAGTGGCCCACCTTCCAACGACTTGGTCACTTCACCGAAATGTCGAATGAAACTCTTGGAGACATGATTGACTTCGCATGGCTCAAAGATCAGTTCTCCCTCGCTATTAAACCCAGCCATCACATACTCGCCTTGAGTGCCGTTCGCGTCTGATGAGGACGCGGCGTGCAAGTTCAAGGGACTGGCGGTGAGCGGCGGACTTACATCCAGGGCAAGGACCGCCAAGTCCTTCTTCTTGTTCAGCGCGACAAACTTGATGATGCGTCGCTGCTGCAACTCACTGCGTGCCGCATCGCCCCGACATCGCACGTTGATGTGGTTGGCCGAGCGAACGGACTTATAGTCCGCGACGATCCATCCACGAGGATCTATCAAGAAACCAGACGACCGGACCACGCCGCCGGCATTCTGGGCTTCCACTAGAAAGACGGCCGATGCGGTCCTGCGATACAGGGTATTCAGTGCCGGCGATCCTAGGTCAACAACCTGGCTATTGACGTTGGATCCCTTTTCATTGTCAGATCCAGCGGGCTTGTTCGGACGGGTGTTAACCAACTCGGTTGGCGAGTTTGGATGATCCGTGACTACGGCGTTTGGCTCTGGTTGAGTTGATCCACCGCTGCTCGACTTTGCCACTGCTCGCGGTTCCACCGAGTTGTCCTGTTCAGAGCCACGCTGAAGTGACCAAAAAAGTAAGACGGCGCAAACGATCCCGGTCGCTCCGCCACCCAACACCAAGGCCATTTTCCGCAAAACATAATTCGCAACCTCCTTCGCCCTGGAAGGTGAATGCGCGGCATCAAACTCCTTTCCCGGTTTTTCCAAAGGTGCCGAGTGCTGGTTGGATGCGATCGTCTGGGCAGTTGACGGCGCGGGCCGCTTGGGAGGAGAGATCGGCGGCGTTGTCGGCGGTATCGACGGCGCGGCAACCAGCGGCGGCGTGTCCAGATGCGTAGTTTCCGGAGCTGTGGGCGGCGCCAACGGTGATCGTTGCGGAGTCGGCGGGGATCTGGATTTCAAGAACTTGTCGTAATCGTCCTTACGACTCGGATCTAACAGAACGCCGCGAGCCTGGGAGATTTCGTTGAGAACCTGCTGACTCTCTTCCGAATACCGACCGACGGCCGCCGCTCGAACATGGGACATCTGGCGATCGGCCGCGTTCTCGATAACGTCTGGATTGGATTCAAACGGATCGACCCCCAGCAGCCGATAGTAATTCGGCGGCTGATCGGCCGGGGAAATACCCAGCCAAATGTGATAGGGATCAAACGGAGGGTCAGAGGACGAATCCATAACAAATTTGCCACCTGCACAAACAGCAAGACAATTGCCATTGTAGTCCGAATTCGGAATCCAAGTACCCCAAGTGGAGGGCGAGGTGCTCGCATTGCGAATGTTAACTTCCACTGTCCCTGTAAGTTTTTTTGGTTAGCCGCCGTGCAACACCCAGAACAAGTGTTTACCATGACCCCTACTGCCTCTTCTATCGGATCCTCCACAATTTCGGGGAAAGTCATGAAAACGACTCTCGTGATCGCCGCTCTGGCGAGTTTAATGTTCACATTGGCCCAGACCAAGATTTACGCCGACGGCCCGTTCGAGAATCTTGCTCGACATGTTCCCAGTACGACGAACACGCTGTTTGTGATGAATGTCGAAAAAGCGTTCAACACTCCGCTGGCCCGACAGAAAGATTGGGCGCTGCGTCAGGAGAGCGCCTTTGAATCGGGGTTGATGATCATCCCGCCCAAGGCGACTCACTTCATGCTGGCTTCCGAAATCGACTTGGAATTCATGGAACCCAAGTGGGAAATCGCGGTCGCCGACATTCCGGACGGGCCGAAAACAAAAGACATCGCCGTTAAGCATGGCACGTCGGTCGACAACATTCAGGGCAAGCCATCGGTGCCACTTTCCGCCGACGCTTATGTCGTCCGATTTGGAGCCGAAACTTACGGCGCGATCGCTCCCGCCAATCGGCAAACCACCGCCCGCTGGATCAAGCAGACGATGGCCAAGAAAGAGCCTTCCGTTTCGCCCTACCTGCGGCAGGCCGTTGGCTATTTGGATCGTGTGGGAACCGACGTTGTGTTGGCCATCGATTTGACGGATCTGTTATCGCCCGACTTCGTTCACGGCCGCCTGGTCGAATGCAGCACCCTGAAGGGCAAGGGCGTCGACTGCCAGACACTATCCAAAGCCGTTGCCAGCGTGCGGGGACTCACAATGGGCATCCTGATCGACAAAGGCCTGAACGGACGGCTGAAAGTTGATTTTGCCGAAGACATCTCCGCGCTCAAGCCGTATGCCAAGCAGTTGCTGCTGGAAGCGCTTGGCAATACCGGCGCGATGATTGACGATTTTAAGAATTGGGAGTGCGAAGTCACCGCCCATCAAATTTCATTGTCTGGCGGTTTGTCGGAAACCGGCGGGCGGCAAGTGATGAGCGTCGTCGACGCGCGGACATCGTCGTTTCTCACTTCAGGACAATCTGCCGGCCAGGGTGCTGATCCCCAAGCCGAAGCGACGATTCGCTACTTCAAGTCGATCAACATCTTGCTGGCCGACTTGGAAAGCCTCAAGCCAAAGACGAAAACCTGGGGCCAAAAGGCGATGTGGTACGATCGCTATGCACGCAAAATGGAAGCCCTGCCCATGCTGAACGTCGACGAACACATGCTCGATTACGGACAGTATGTTTCCTTCGCCTTGCGGGAGGCTTCTACTGCCTTGAAAGGAATCGGAGCGAGGTCCCGGTATCGTCAAGTGAACATGCCGCTCTATAGTGCCGGCGGCGGTGGCGGCGGCGGGTCCTTCGGTTACGGTTACGGTCCCCGCGGACTTGGCTGGAGCGGTTCCTATAACGACAACCGCACCGCCGCTCTTCAGCGTCAAGGCCGAGAGCGGACGCGCATTCGCACGGAAGAGAAGATCACCGGAACTTCCAAAGCGAATGCCATCATGCTGGAGATCGAAAAGGCAACCGCCACCGTCCGCCGCACGATGACGGAAAAATTCAAAATTCAGTTCTAGCGCGGATCATTCAGTAACCGGTCGCGCGAGGGACTGCTTGTCCGCTAGTCAACTGGCGGACAGTAGTCCACAAAGACCGGGCTAGTCCAACCGGTTTCCAAGTCGGATTGGACGACTCGCACCCAATAAGGGTTGACGCCCGGATTTGGTGCATCGTCCGTGAACTGAAAATCCGCGGTGGACGACCTGACGTCAGCATCCAGGCAAACTTCCAAGCTGCGATCGATGACACCAATGTCAACCTTCGCCGGCCCATGCGCGCCGAGTTCACCCACGCGCACGTTCATCAAAATATTCTCGGCCGGGGCCAGCGAAATTCGCCGAGGTGCGTGAGATCCGTGACCGCCGTAGGCGGGGCCCGTAATCGTTTGCGTCCCAAGCGATATTTCAAAAACCGCATGGGCCGGATCATCCAATTCCAATACCAAGGCCATCGGGTAACCGCATCCCCAGGCCGTCCAGCGGACACTCTCCTCTGTTTGTTCGACGATATGCGAACGGGGACTGTCAAAACGAATGGTCTCGACTTTCGTGATCCGCGCGTGTTTAACCCGCAGGTGCCCATCCCAAACGACGCCGGAATAGCTGGTCATGCGACTTCCGCCTCGCCACAGCACGCGGACCCGGTTGGCAATCGATTCGCGGTTCAGAGGCACCGAGTGGATGCACTCCAGTCCCCGAAAAAGTTCGACACTCTCCAGCGGTGCCGCGCCGATCACCGACGCGGATAGGATCGGTCCATTGCCGGTCGTGTACTCCGACCCCATGAAGTGTCCATCGGCTTCCACACGCAACACCATCCGGGCCCCCGTCGTGGCGTAAACCCGCCGAGCGCGCATCGCTTCGTGGAAACTGGCCAAGGACACGTCGTCGGTGTAGATGCCGGTCAGCCCCGCTTTGGAATACCGCCGAGTCTGATAGCCAGGGTGGTCGTCACCCGGACGCGCGGTGTAACTGTCGCTGCCGCCAAGAAAACCAAGCTTATAGCCACGCTCAATCGCGTCCCACAGCATCCACTCGAACATGCCATGCGACGAGACAATTTCGACCGCCGGTTCAAGCGTCGGATCGTGATGCGAAATGTCCGAGTGTTCCCCGCCGACGTGTGGCGTGATGATCACGTCCGTGTTGCGATAAGCGCGGTAGACGTCTCGGACGTGACCCAGTTCACCGGCGGGGTGTTCGCCACGAAACATCGGCTCGGCCGGCATATTGCGCCGCGCCGGTTGATCGTGCCGGCGAAAGTAAACGTTGTGATGGCCGCCATGCCAGGTCTTGCCTGACCATTCAAAGCCAGGAATCGGGATGAACCGCCCCGACTCATGGAAGTCGCGCTCTTCGCGCTGCTGCACTTCCCAATCCTCGTCGGTGATGACATCCGCGTTTCTCTGATAGCCAACGAATTGAACGCCCGACACGTCGCGGGCGTAGCGAAAAAAGTCTTTGATCTTGGAATTCAACACCAACTGTCCGCCGTGTGGATCGGCCCAATGCAGTTGGTGTTCGGTGGCGGTCACACTGGCAACGACGGGGTTGCTTTGAGCCGAAATCCTGGCATCGGCGTCCACTGCGCAAACTGCCAAGTTCCCCGCAATGGTCGCCTTGCATCCTTCAATCCACCGCGCGCCGCCTTCGCCGCCGCTGAAACGGAGATTCGGCGAAGTGAATTCGACCCCTTCACCCGACAGCGTCACCGTACCTTGATAAGATGTCGTTGGATTTCCCCAGCGGTCCTCGGCCTTCACCAGCACCCGAAACGACTCGCCCACAACCACGGACGACGGAGCAATGACAACGAATTTCTTCACCTGATCACCGACGATCGATAAACATGGACGGTGGTCGAGCGTGACTGCGGTTCCGTCGCCGTCGACATCAACATCAATCCAGAAAAAATGCTTGTCCTCGGTAAACGTCTGTGCGCGCGAGCCCGGGCTACCCTGACTGGTGTCGCCGAAAACCAAAGTGAATTGCTCGCTCGGTGCCAAATCACGACCTTGAACGAATACCCGCAACGACCGCAAACTCTCGACGCGGACTGCCAAATCGACATCCGTCGGCGTTTCCACCGACATGTAGTCGGGACCCGACGCTTCTACAAATTGTGGAGCGGCCCAGTCGGTATCCGCATCGGTGTAAACGCGCAGCCAACCACCGGCCGAGATCCCTTGTGAGCCAGCCGTATAGGTCAAACGCCAGGTGCCATACTGACCGGCAATCACATCCTGGCGCGGTTCGATGGAAGCGTGGCCGAATTCAGACGAACCTTCGCTCATGTGCATTATCCATGTATCAAAATTGTGGCGTGATAAGGAGTGCGGAAAGCCGCTTGGTCCCGAAACTCACCATGATACAAAAGGATAAGATGGAAAGAAGACGACGAAACCTCCCTTAGCCTCTCCTTGGTACAAGGGCGGGTTAAGGGAGGTTCTTACTTCTTCCTGCAACTTTCATGACCCCTGTTCGATATTCCGTGGGGCTTAACCCTGCGCGCCGCTGGGCATTGCCATCCGGCCCATGAACAAAATCGTCCCCGTTTTTGAGTCTCGAATCAGAAACAAAAACGGCCGATCGGCTTTGAAAATCGGCGTAAAAGGAACCGTCTCCTCGGGCGCGGCCGCGCTCGGTTCCGCTACGATTACGGTGGCGGCGGCGGCTTCGGTTCCTTTTTCCGTCACGTCGATGAACGCCTTGTGCAGGATTTGCGAAATATATAGCTGGTCCAGCGGGTCGCTGGAACTGCTGATCCCGCTAAAGTCCGCACCGTCGCCATCCGCGGGATTGGTGAAAGCACGCACCATGCCCATCGCTTTGAGTGTTCGCTGCACGCGCGTATTTTCGTCAAGACGGAACTTGGGAATGTAAACGTGCGTTTTGCGGCGTTGTAGGTTGCCCAGCCAGTCGTTCAACCCTTCCCGCGTCAGTTGCTTTTCGACGCCATCCAGGCCGTCGGGCTTGTTGGGAGCGATAAAAACCATCGAGAGTTCGCGGCCCTTGTAGGGCATTTCCAACAAAGCAAATCCGTCCTCGCCCGGATACGTTTGCACTTCTCTCTTGCGCGGCACACGACGTGGAGTGTCATAAGACGAACCGTCGCCGTTAAGCGCACCATAGCGAACACCTCGCATGCTGCGTTGGAACATCAGCGGAACCTGGACTTCCCGCCCGTCGCTTAAGGTAAAGGGCTGCTCGGAAGTATTCTTTTCCTCGAACGGCTTAGCCCAATCGCCCCGAAAATAGACGGCATTGGCTAGCACCATTTTCGTCATCGGGCTGATCGCGTCGGAGGGAACCATGTTTTCAATGCGGTGGTTCGTTTTGTTGGCAATCCAATCGTTAATTTGATTTCTGGCTTCCTCGCGGCGGTTCCTGAAGTCGACCGGGAAAACGCCGCCCACCTCATAAAACTTGTTGACGGTATCAATAAACGGCTGGCGAACACCATACGTCTTTTCCGCCCAAATTGCGTTGGCCACTTCCAGTTCATAACGGTCTACTTGAGGCAGCAAGGCGTTCAGCTTTTTGGCCACCGCCCTGGCTTCGCGCGTCGCTTCGAACGATTCCCGCCGCTTCTTCTGATCGAACAATTTGACGGCTCGCTGGTTGGCGTCATTCAAAGCCGCCTGCAGCGAGGCGATTTCTTTGCGAAGCCTCACCGTTTCCGGCGTATCAGCGGGCGTCAGACGTTGCTGAATCTCGGCCATGCCGCTGTGTATCAGCGATGTCCGCCAGGGAATGAGTTGACGGTCGTCACCGATCCGGCGGGCCTCTTCGGGAAAGTGCAAGGCCCGCCCCATCTCGTCGGCCGTTTCGCCCCGCGCGCCTTCCATGGCCATCAGCAAAGCATTGTTGATGGAATACGGGCTGAAGAATAAGTTCCCGCCTTCGTTCTCTTGGCTCAAGCGGCGGTACAAGTCGATCGCAAATTCGCTGTTGGCTTGCACGGTCAGGTTAACGGGTTGGGTTTCGGCTTCGGCGGCCAACAGATCGTTGGCGGCACCGGTGACGGAACCCATGGAATTGATCAAAGTCACCATTCCAGACAACACAAGCACTCGCGTAAACGGATTCATGGAATCTCCCTCCAGAAAATGGGTACCAACATAAAAATGGGTTCCCGCAGCCACGGTTCGGCCGGCGGGCGTTTCGATGTTCAAGGGTGGATGTTTTCGTTCGTTGGGCCGCTGAGCCTCGGCGTCGTTCGAGTAGACGTAAAGCTCGCCGCGCGTCAGATTAATGCGGTAGGGATCAAGCATTTCGTACTGGGCGTCGGAGGTCGCTTCGATCTTCCAAACGGCTGCCAATTTGATCGCTGGCCGAGGTTCGGGAATTGGATCGACCGGCTTGACGATTTCACCCGCCGGCTGATTCCCACGCCAAACTCCCCACATGGCGATCGCAATCAACAAGGCCGTGGCCAGCGCGGTCCAATAGATGATTCTTCGCCGGCTTGCTCGGCGCGAAGCGGCGGGTCGGAGAGCGCGTTCGCTGTTCGCTGTCACGTTGACGTTGCCATGATGCCACTGCAAAAGTGCTTCGACTTCTAGCTGCTCGCAAACGCTCTCTAATGCCTCGTCGTCCTCCGCGATCAGCCGATTCAACTGCTCGCGTTCCTCTTCGGTCGCGCGATCCTCCATGCAGAGCGCAATTAGCCGCCGCAATTCGTCTGGTTGTTTCGGTTTACCGGCCACGGTGTGATTACTCGAAGGAGGTGTTAATTACTCGAAGGAAGGGTGCGCAAGTTTCTGTTCGATGCATTTGGCCAACGACTGCCGCAACCGATGGATGGTCACGGCGACCGTATTGGCCGTTCGACGGGTGTCGCTGGCGATTTCATCGAGCGACTGATTCTGTTGATATCGCCGATCGACGAGTTCTTGCTGTTGAGCCGGCAATTGGTCGAGGCAGCTCGACAAAGCGGTCCGCCGGTCATCGTGGCGGGCGGCGCGTTGCATCATGCGGTCGGCAATTCGATTGACCGATTCGTCATCAAACAACAACCGGTCCCGGCCGGTCTTTTGTCGCGCAGCTCGTACTTGATTGCGAGCGATGGCGAATGCCCATGGCAGGAATTCACGCTCGAAATCGTACTCGCCCGCCTTTCGCCACAGCACCATGTTGGTCTCTTGGAATACATCATCAGCCAGCGCGGCGTCGGCCAACATCGAGTAGATGAAGGCGTAAACCCGAGATTGATGCTGGGTTAGCAGTTTTATGAACGGCTCGAATTCTTTGGCGTCAGGCATGTCTACTTAGAGGTCTTTCACAACCAATGTTTCGAGTGCCATTGCTGGCTTGTTCGGCAAGTAGGCCGGACCGAGGAGCAAAGCGACGATGTTCCGGCATACACGTTCCGGCAACCACGACTTCAAGGAAAACTGGAGACTGCCGAAGCAGCGTTTTCGCGAGATCCGGCCTACATCAACATCAACATCAACATCAACATCCTCAACTGGCTGCTTGGCGTTTCATGCAATGGAATTAACAGAACCGCGCCCGAATATTACAACGTTTTCCAAAATTCGAGAAAATGACCGGAATACCGCTGCCCAAATGCTGTCGTGGCTTGGTCGCATCGATCAGACGGCGGCCTCCGGTGACGCCGCGGCTACTGCTTGGCCGCCGCGAACGGCGAAGTAGCGCCAACTCAGCACCAAACAGAAAAGTGACAAGCCGGCCGCCACCCAGCACGACCACACAAAGAATTGCAGAAAGCCCTCGCTGGTCAAGCCTGCTTGGCCAGCCTGGCGTTGGTTCCACAAGTTGCGAGCAATCATGACGGCGACGTAGCCCAAGTACCCAAACGCATCGGCGACATACATCAAGAAGCCCAAGTTGCCCCGCTCGCGAGTCATCGCCAGCAGCCGTTCAAAAACCGTCGTATGCATGGCGACATAGGGAAGATAGAGCCCGAGCCCAACTAGCACCATAAACGGAAAGGGGCGGATTACCGATTGCTGGTGGCTGACCAACGCGGCGGTGATGAGCAAGAAGCCAAAACAGCAAGTCCCCAGTGAAACAAAAAACGCCAGGCGGTTGTTCCGGATACAAGCCGCCAGTCCGTTAACCAATAGCACGCCCAACGCCACATACATCTCGGAACGCGTGAAGATGGCCGGCTTACCGTCTTCGCCCAGTTCCTTCCACAGTTCGGGGGCGAAGTCGGCGCGAATGCTACGGATCACCGTGACCAGCAGGTACATGGCCACCAGCAACGACAGCCCCCCGGCATATCGGCCAAACAACGACCAGCGCTCGGTTCGCGTCAACGTAGGGCGAGCGGTTCTAGCCTCGATATCGTGTTGGGTGGGCGACGGAATTCTGGCCAGCATCCACACGCCAATGCATAACGGCACCAGAAAAATTAAGCCCGCCACGCTGGGCATCCAGTATTCCGTGATCCCCTTGTCCAACAGCCAAGTCCCCACCGACTTGGTCACGCCGTCGGCCAGGATGAAGCTGGCACACAGCCCGGCGGCGAGCGCTTCGGTAAGCCGCCGGCCTTCCAAAAAGCCGAGTACTAGCCCGAACACCATGCCCAGCGAGAGCCCGTTCAAGAACAATCCGGCGACGTTCCAGGGCCGTGGAAGGACACCGAAAATCACCAGTCCGACTTCGGCTACGGCGATCAGAAGCAGGATCGCGACGGCCCGTCGTCGCGGAGGCATTTCAGAGATAACCTTGATGCCGATAAACTTCGACAGCGTATACCCCAAGACCTGCGTCGCAACGACCACGGTCTTGAAATCGATGCCTCCAACCTCCGCCGCGTCAGCGAACGTGGCCGCCGTGAACGGCTTCCGAAACCCGTACATACAGAAATAGGTGGCAAAGGCGGCCGTGGCGGCCCAAAATGCCCACAGCGAACCGTGGCGGTGGGAAGCATGCGTTAAATGGGATTTGTCCGTCATCAGATTCCAATTGAATCGTCGAGTTTTCAGCCGCCTATCTCGCTCTTGGCGGAAGACAGTATACTCATCGAACCGCGCGGGCGGGTTAAGATTTGGCGAGGAACCAACATCATGGACAATCAAAGCGAACCCGCCACGAGCGAAACGATGGACGAAGTGCGGCGTCTGTTTGAAGCGCGGGGCTCGGCCTGGTACGGCGGCGAATCCGTCTCGCAATTGGAGCACGCCTTGCAAGCGGCGACGTTCGCCGAGCGATCCTCGGCGTCGCCCGAACTGATCGTGGCGGCTCTGTTGCACGATGTCGGGCATTTGCTGCACGACTTGCCCGAAAACGCCGCCGATCAGGGCGTGGATGACCAACACGAGGCCTTGGCTACGCCGTGGCTGGAACAACGATTCAAGCCGGGAGTCGCCGAACCGGTGGGAATGCACGTTGCCGCCAAGCGCTATTTGTGTGCCGTCGACCCGGACTATCAGAACCAGCTCAGCCCCGCCTCCCAGCAAAGCCTGCGTCTGCAAGGTGGCGCGATGACTGGCGACGAGGTGGCTCGGTTCGAACAACGGGGCTTCTTCCAAGATGCGGTTCGCCTGCGAAAATGGGACGACGCAGCCAAGGTTGTCGATTTGGAAACGCCGTCGCTCGATCATTTTGCCACCTATGTTGATCGTGCTTCGCTGGTAAAGATGCCATGACTGCATCGCCGGACAGCCAATCGTTGGACGTCGCTATTGTTGGCGCGGGCATTGTCGGATTAGCGCACGCCTGGTCGGCGGCCGAACGAGGGCACCGGGTGACAATGTTCGAGCGGAGTGAGCACGCTTGCGGCGCGTCGATTCGGAACTTCGGCATGGTGTGGCCGATCGGCCAGCCGGCCGGCGAACTGCGTGACATCGCGCTGCAAAGCCGCGATCGTTGGCTACGGCTGGCGAAGGTGGCCGGGATTTGGATCAATCCGTGCGGTTCCATTCACCTCGCGCATCAAGACGACGAAGTGGCCGTGCTGCGGGAGTTTCATCAGCAAGCGGCCGAATTGGCGGTCGAATGTTCTTGGCTGACAGCGGAGGAAGTGCAACGCCGGACTCCGGCGGCGAATCCCGAAGAGCTGCTCGGTGGACTGTTTAGCCCCACCGAATTGTGTGTCGATCCGCGAGCCGCTGTTCGCCAAGTGCCGATTTGGCTTGCCGAGCAATTCGGAGTTCGATGCGAGTTTCGTACGGTCATCACGGATATCGGTGGTGGGACCTTGCGCGGTTCCGATGGCCGCCAATGGAAAGCGGATCGAATCGTAGTCTGCGGCGGCGCGGATTTTGAATCACTATTTCCCCAAGTCTTTCTCGAATCCGGCCTCAAGCTGTGTAAACTGCAAATGCTCAAGACCCAGGGGCAAGCTGATGGCTGGCGAATCGGTCCGCATCTGGCCAGCGGATTGACACTGCGTCATTATCACAACTTCGAAGTGTGTCCCAGTCTGCCCGCGCTCAAACAACGCATCGCGAAAGAGACGCCGGAACTGGATCGTTTCGGCATTCACGTGATGGCGTCGCAAAACGAAACAGGCGAAGTCATTTTGGGAGATTCGCACGAATACGGCTCGGACATCGAACCGTTCAACAAGGCGTCGATCGACGACTTGATTCTGCGTGAGTTGCGAGAGACCATTCGCTTGCCGGACTGGTCGGTGACCGAGCGCTGGAGCGGCGTTTACGCCAAGCATGCCACGAAGTCGTGGTTCGAGGCCGACCCCATGCCGGGCGTCCATATTTGCACTGGACTGGGCGGCGCGGGCATGACCATGTCTTTCGGCATCGCCGAGCGATTCTGGGAACGCGTTTCGTCCACGACCATCCGGCTTAACAAGGAGATCGATTGACCATGCCGCGAATTCAAGCCGTCATTTTGGATTGGGCGGGGACCACGGTCGATTATGGCAGCCGCGCGCCGGCCAAGGTGTTCGTCGAAATCTTCCGTCGCCGAGGCATTGAAATCACCGAGGACGAGGCGCGTGGTCCGATGGGCCGTTCCAAGCGAGAACACATCGCCACGATTGCCGAATTGCCGCGCATTGCCCAGTTGTGGCGCGACAAGTACGATCGCCAGCCAACCGACGCCGACGTTCAGGCGATGTACGACGAGTTCCTGCCGTTGCAGAAGGAAACCTTAGCCAGTCACTCCGACGTGATCCCCGGCGTTGCCGAAGCGATCGCCGAGTGCCGGCGTCGAGGGCTGAAGATCGGTTCAACGACCGGCTACACCCGCGAGTTGATGGACGTTGTCGCCCCGCTGGCGGCACGCGACGGATATTCGCCGGACGTCATCATCTGCTCCGACGAGGTCTCCGCCGGCCGCCCCGCGCCGTGGATGAATTTTCGCGCCGCCGAGCAGCTTGGCGTTTATCCGATGTCTTCGGTGCTAGTCGTCGACGACACGCCAATTGGCATTACGGCCGGACTGAACACCGGGTCCACGACCGTCGCCGTCACTCAAACGGGCAACGCCCTGGGGCTTTCACGGACAGAGATCGCCGACCTGCCACCCGGCGAATTGGACTCGCGGCTGGCCGCCATCGACCAGCAGTATCGCGATGTCGGCGCTCACCACGTTCTGCGCGGCGTGGCCGAACTGCCGGAACTGCTTCAGCATCTCGAATCTCGTTAGCCGTCTTACGGCCTGACCGTGTAGAATGCTCTGCGTGGGAAATGCTGTTCGCCAAAAACACGCAGCGTGATTAGCGGCAAGTGCGTTTTGTTGCTTGTCGAGCTTAATGGCCGAAGATATGAAGCATTCGCAATCCATCTCATTGCTTTCTCTGGCGTTGCTTGGCGTTGGGGCATCGGCGGCCTTCGGTGATGAAAACGGTCTTTCGATTCGCATCCAGATCCCGGATTCGGCTGAGCCGAACATCGAAATCGAGGAGTCGTTTCATGTCGTCATTCAGAACAGCTCGGATCAACCGATTCGTATATGGAACCCAAGGTCGAAGAATGGTCACGACCAAATAACCCTTCATTGGGTTAACTTGGCGACAGGTGAAAAGCACGTCACGCGAAAGAGAGTTATTGAAGGCGAAGGGCATTGGGAGAATCGCGAAAACAGCATTGACCAAGCTGCGGAGACCATTGAAATTGCTCCCCACGACCAGCACACCGTCGCCGTGTCGCTGGACGTTTTCTTATGGGGTAAGCGTCAATGGACGGGGCGGCCCGACCCCAACTCGGGCGACGATTTCTCGATCACGGCAAGATTTGAATCGACCGTGGCATCTTTGAAAACCAAGCAACCCGTTTGGTTTGGCACGGTAATTAGCAACGACGTGACCGTCAAGGTGGTGGCACGGGAAATGAAGACTCCGCACGATTATCTCTGGAATGAATTTCCGAGAGCGGCACATGACATGATGAAGGCAAATCCTGCGTGGATTGACCGGCGCGACGACGAGTCGCGGACTCCTCTGCACATTGCAGCAAGATTTGGTTACGCCAATATCGTGAAGTGGTTGCTGGACAATGGTGCGGTTGTGGACGCCCAGGCGTACAACAAATTTACACCGCTCCATCTAGCCAAACAGCGGGAAATCGTCGAACTGATTTTGCAGAAGAAGCCTGACCTAACCCGTCGCGATGCGTTTGGAAAGACGGCGTTGCAAGACGCGGTCGAACATCTCTTGGACGCTCGCGGAATGAAGGACACGGGTGAGTGGCATCACATTATCGAATTGTACCTGCAAGCAGGGGCCGAGTACGACATTCATTCGGCGATCAAATTGGACGACCTCAAACGAGTCAAGAACATCCTGCGAGAGTCTCCCAAATTTGCGCACGCCTACCAGAAGAAAAGTCCATTGCGTTTGGCTGCATCCTTGGGGCGGCTAGATTTTTGCAAGCATCTAATCAAAGAGCATCGAGTTGATGTTGACGATTTTGAACGAGGCATGGGTTATCCAATCATCAAGGAAGCTCTGGCACATCCGAAGATTGTTCGGCTGCTTATCGAGAACGGAGCTGACCTGCAAACGCCGATCACTTGGCGTGGGACCAGTACCGGTCGTAGGCTTATCCTGAGCAACGCCACTGCTTTGCACTTTGCAGCCCGAGACGGCGTGCCTGAAACCATCGGCTTGCTTCTTGACGTCGGTGTCGAAATGTTTGCCACCACATCGGAATCGTTCTGGACGTACAGAACCCAAACCGCGCTAGACATGGCTGTCAATTTTGGTCAAGCGGACAATGCGATTGCCCTGCTGACTCACGCCAAATTTGACGAGAAAGATGTAGAATCACGCCAAAAGCTATTGGACCGCTGCCTGGTTCGAAGCGGACGCGCCGATTTCTCGTCCCCAGAAGCGCGGCACCTCGAATTAGTTGAAACCTTGATCGGCAAAGGAGCGGACCCAAACGCCACACTGGATGGCGTGTCGGCGATTCATGCCGCAGCCACGAAAATCCGTCCCAATAGCAAAGCCCAAAACAAAAGGACCGGAAGCTTGATCGCTCTGTTGCAAAGACATGGTGCGACGCTGGACTTCTTTTCCGCCGTCGCCATTGGAGATGAAACGCAGGTTGCACGTATGCTGAAACAGAACGCCAAGCTGGCAAATTCGCGCAGCTACTACGGATACCCCGCGCTGCATTTCGCGGTAGGCATGAACTACAAGTCCATAGTCAAAATGCTGCTAGATTCCGGCGGCGATATCGTAATTCAAAACAAGGCCGAACTATTTGGCCACGATGATGAAACGGCCCTGCACAACGCCGCATTTTGGCACCGCTACGAAATTGCCAAGCTCCTACTGGATGCCGGAGCGGATGTGAACGCGCTGACGAAAAGTAACAGGACGCCACTGCACGTTGCGGCGCGCAGCGCAAATCTCGACGTCGTGCGCCTGCTGCTGCAACGGGGCGCGAAAATGGATGCGAAGGACAAAGAAGGAGACACGCCGCTCGATGAGTGTGGGCACGCGCCAGCCGTCGAAGAGGTATTTCGGAAATTTCGGCTGGCGAGGGAATAGTGATCGTTGGCGGCCGGTGCAAAGTAAAAAGATCGGCTTCATGTTGCACGGACGAATCGCAACAGCGACAATGTTGATAACTGCGGCAGTGTGACCTCATCATGAAAAACTTTACGTCGGTTAGTTTAATTGGACGAGTTCGGGATACTCGCGACGACAGTTCGTGGGGCGAGTTCGCCGGTCTCTACGAGGGGTTGATTCGCCGCTGGCTGTCGGTGCAGGGTGTGCAAGGACAAGATGCCGATGACATTCTGCAGGAGGTGATGAGCTATGTCTTTCGGGCGTTGCCCAAGTTTGAACACAACGGGCAAACCGGGGCGTTTCGAAATTGGCTGCGGCAGGTGACATCGAATCGGCTGCGCGAGTTTTGGCGGGGGCGAAAACGGCATCCCAAGGCTGGCGACCGCGACATTGGCGAGATCGCGGACCAGCTGGCCGACGACAAGAGCGGCGTCAGCCGTGTGTGGCGCGAGGAATACGACAGCTACATGATCGACTACCTGCTGTCGCGCGTCGCCGACCGCTTTCAAGAAAACAGCATTACTGCATTCCAAAAAATCGTCCTCGAGCAGCAACCGGCCAAGGACGTCGCCGACCAGCTCGGCATGTCACTGGGAGCCGTGCGCGTGGCTCAGTCGCGCGTGCTGCGCGCGATGCGGGAACTTGGTGAAGGGATCATGGATTAAGAGGCGAACTTTGTCGCCTTTCGCGACGGCGGTGGCTGAATCAACAGAGGGTGGCTGAATCAACTCGGTCAATCTTCGTCTAACACGGCAGGTGTCCGCTCTCCCGATTTCGGTTGCAGCCATTCAAATCTATGTTCGGGAATAGCCTTTCGGCCTGGTGGATTGCCTAATAGGGCTGAGATCTTCAGCACGGAACCGGGGCTCTTTTTTAGAAATGACTTGATGGCCACGCTGGGTGTCGTATGTGTGTGGCTCTTTTTGTCCGCGAAGTGGCGATAGGTTGTTCGCAACTTAAAAGGATCCGGCGATCGCAGTTTGATCTCGAACGTTTTGCCGGGTGCGATCGTCTTCGTAAACCAGCGAGCCTTCTTGCCGTTGAATGGACGCTGGGCGCTGATTTCGAACCTCACGGAAACCTCTTTGTCGTTCGCCACTCGCAGTGTAGGGATTTCATCTTGCGCGTTTGCGGCGGTGAATGTCCCTAGGACAGTCAAAATGACTGCGGCCACCATTGCGAAACGACGTACGCGAAAACGCCCAACACACAGATAAATTATCGTTCCGTTCATCGGCTCTTCTCCCATTTCATTGTCTTTGCGATTGTGATTTTCTGCCAATTCCTTCAAACCTCGGGAACCGCTCCGACGTTGTCCGTGCCCGAGTCGGGCATGGCTTCCGTGGATTCGAAGAGGTACCAAACAAATGGATGCTTCGTGTCAAGAATGTCTCCGTTTTTTGAGATCATCACCTGAATGAACTCGCTCGAAAACAGATTACGTGCTCTTTCTCCGCCATCTTGTTCGAAATAGAGATGCCATGGACCACCGCGGATTCGCGCCATGAGCAGGTACCATCCGTTTCCTCGGACACCTTCAAAATCATCCCTTGACGGAATGGATTCTCCTGGAGCCAAAGAGTAGGGACCGCTGATCAACCCAATGCCGCCGTCAAATGGGTTAAGAGAGTCACCACTCAGTTGTTCCGCAAGAACCGCGCAGTTGATCATCTGAAACTCGATTTTCTCGTCCGTCGCATTGGTGACCTGGAGTACTACATTGCCTTTTGCCGCCAGCGGCTCTTCCAATAGTTGATTTGGGCTTGGCAGTGCATCGAGAACAGCTTCTAGGTCAACACAGTTGTCGAAGGGACCCATCGTGGCATTGAACCGCCACCAGGTTCGCGCCCCCAACACCAGATTCAATAACAAACTAATAGCCAGAACCGCGATAATTGCGTAGAGCGTTCGCGACACGGAGTTGCTCGATCGCAACGCGGCTTTGCCCGACTTGACCTGTTGCGCTGGATCTTGAGTTGGAAGTCTCGCCTTTTGCCGCGTTACCGATTCGGGAAGGGATGCGGCACGGCTCATCAAGGCTGCCAAATGCTGGGACTTGGCAAACGGGCCCACGGCTTCCCGCGCTTCACTTGGGTTCGCAAATCGATCGCTTGGCGCCTTCGCCATCATGCGGCTTACCCATTCGGCAAGTTCCGGGGGCACATCCGTGCGGTACTCCGCAATGGGCGTTGGTGCCGATTCAATGTGCGCCCGCATCTTCGCATACATCGTTAAATATCGGGGAGCGGGAAAGGGCGCGTGCCCTGTAAGAAGCCAATAACATGTACAACCCAGACTATATAGGTCGGCACGTATATCCACCGTACGCGTGTCTTGGAACTGCTCCGGTGAAATGTAATCGAGCGTTCCGACGACCTCTCCAGTTTGCGTCATGGCGTCGGCAGATTGTCGAGACGTGGAACGCACCAAGGCAAGCCCCAAATCGGTCAGTTTGACTTGGCCGTCGTTGCGGACAAGCAGATTTGATGGCTTGATGTCGCGGTGAACGATCCCATGTTCGTGTGCGTGCTGTAGCGCGAGCAGTGCCTGGTCGATAATCGCGCAGGCCTCGCCAACGGCAATTGGCCCCAGTCGGTGCACAAGCGCGGACAGATCGAAACCATCCACGAATTCGGTCACGAGAAAAGGCGTTCCGTCTTCCTCATCGGCCAGATGGGCATGAACAATGTTGGGATGATTCAGTTTTCCGACAGCCTTCATTTCTCGCTCAAAGCGATTGACCGCGTCGGGATGGCTGCGCCGATCGATGGAAAGAAACTTGATAGCGACATAGCGGTCCAACCGTCGATCACGGGCCTTATAGACCACCCCCATGCCGCCACTGCCGATTTGTTCGAGCAATTCGAAATGCCGAAGCGTATCAACGGGAGCCGCACGGGAGTTCAATGCGTCCACACTTGAATCGTCGTGCGCCGTCGATTGATCGCCTAGGTCGCCAGCAGGATCCGATCTTTGCAATCGAGTGATCGTTGCCGCATGACCGGGAAATCGGCGGACCAACTCGTCGGCATCTGGTTGGACGCCCGATCTCTGCAGATAAGCCGCGTCCATTACAAGCAGTTCCTTGATCACGGCATCTTCAATCTCTGAGCCAATCTCGCTGAGGTAGTCTTCGACACGGGGCTGTTTGCCGGCACGCCACGCGGCCTCAAATCGATCGCAGACGTCGTCAACCTCCCGCCACTGAGCAGGAGTCAGCGCATTTGACTGATTGAGGTTGGATGACATTACCCGCCCACAACACTTCGGCAGATTCCGCTGCCGCACAACTGGAGATGGGCGACCCATCCCCGTTGGTTGGCCGGCATCTCGCGACATAAGACAAAACGACAAATCAAGACGCAGTCCGACATGGGAATATTTGATCTTACGAAGTTTCCGCGTGGACTCTTGTACTTCACGCTAACAGTCACCGCCGGCTATGAGAAAGTCGTGCAAAATGGCCCGAATTCGCTTGAACTTTCGTTCGACGGTTCGCCGGTCTCGGTCAAGATGTTCGGCGATCTCTTGGTTATTATATCCAGCCAGGCGCATCTCTAATATTTCCTGAAGCGTCGCGTCCCCCAACTTGTTCATGGCTTGATCGAACACTTCTTCGCTGACTGCGATATTGACGGGATTCACCTGCTGGTCCACCAGGGGATGCCCATCGGGTTGGCACAACGCGGAGTCGCCCCGAACTCGTCCTCCTCCACGTTTTTGGCGCATTTCGTACTTCGCCGCATCGCGAGCCGTGTTGGTTGTAAACGCGAGCAAGACCTTGAGTAAGTCCTCGCGACCATTGAGTGTGTTGAACGCACCTTCGCGCAGGCAGCCGCAAAAATTGAAGAATGCTTCGTTAGCGATTGCCATTTCGTCCTGGCCACGCCGTAAATGCCCCGGCAGCCTTCGCCGAGCGAGCCCCGCCAAACGATCGCAATAGCGATTCCACAATTCGCGGGCTGCATCGTCGTCGCCATGTTGAAGCTGCTGAATGAGCCGGGTGACTGAGCCTTGCGACGGCATTTTCTTCATCTCGCAATGTGTGAAACCGATTCAGGCGTTTTTCGGCAGAGCTAATCAGTCTAACAGCTTGCACGCGGTGCTGGCCAGCAGCAAGCCCGTACCCCGTTTTCGTCTTCCGCATTCGCCGTCAGGTGCGTCAAACAGAAGTTGCGACGCCTAAGTGCGTCTTACAACGGTCCGGACTTGGTTTTGAAGGTGTCGGTCTTAGCGACATGTCGGACTCCGAACACGATTGTCTATTGCCTAGCAGACAACGTCACGCCGCTGGATCTTGTCGGATCCAATTCCAGTAGATAGGCCCACCATCCGGGCCTTCTCCGGGGCTTCTCCGGGCTTGGTGTGAGGTGATCACGAAACACCGGATTGATTGTCGATCCGGAAAACAACGCGTATTTGGAAAGGGGAAACTTCATGACCGCTCGAAGGACCGCTACCGCTATGTTTGGTTTGCTCGCTGTTAGTTCGCTTGTGGCGCGCGCCGACGAAACTCTTGCCGGCCCAGCCCTTGTCGCGCCGCCCTGCGGGCACGATGTAGGCGTAATTCTCGATTCCAGTTCCAACGAGCCGGAGTCCGCTTGTTCGGAAACTTGCTGGGAACGTGAAAGGGCTGAGTCAACTCACGAGTCGTTGGGCTCAACTTTCCCAACCGTTCTGGCGGGCCTGGGCCTGTCGCTGGCCATGGCAAGCATCGTCTTTGTCATCAGGACGCCACGACGATCGAAGCTGCTTCTGATGGGGCTCATAGGCTGCTGTTTGCTAAGTTCGGTCCCCGCAAGCTACGCGGACGTGATTCCGAACCCAAGACGGTCGATCGGCGGGGGCTATCAATACCATCTCAAATGGGGCAACCGTCTATATCATGATCGGCAATACAATCAGGCTGAAGCCCATTATGGCAGAGTCACTCAGCTAAACCCTCGATACGCAGTTGGATACTACAACCGCGCGCTGGCCCTTTACCAACTGAAGCGATTCAAGGAAGCAGCTGCAAGTCTAACTGAGGCGATTCGCCTCAAACCCACAAATGGAAAATACTACGACAAACGTGGCGATGCATGGCGACGCGCGAAGCAATATCAGTCCGCGATCGAGGACTACTCTCAGGCGATCCGTTACGGTTGGCATCAAGCAGAGACGTTCGAGAATCGGGCTGAGATGTGGGTCGAACAAAATCAATATAAAAAGGCGATTGTCGACTATACATCTGCAATCAGCAAGAGTGCGCGTGATGCGGATTTGTTTCATTCTCGCGGCCACGCTTGGAAAGAAATAGGCGACCTGGAGAAAGCAATTGAAGACTTCACGGCGGCCATCAAACGAGAACCGGCTGAATCGAAGCATTACGGTTGTCGCGCGAGCGTCTGGTCGGCAAAGGGTGATGAAGACCGCGCCAAGGCCGACCGGAAAACGGCCGAAAGGTTGGGGTCCTGACTCGATCGCTGAAATCATTCGTCACTCCCTTTTCGCAAGAATGCGAAGTTCCGCTTCTCCGCATTCTTGCGACTCCTCTTGAGGCTCGATATGACACCGCTCGTCGCCGATCAATGGTCTTTCCTGGTTATTGGGTATCTTTTGACGGTGGCGATCGAGATTCCGATCTTGCTGGCAGGCCTGTCGCGAAACCATGGATGGAAACGGCGACTAGGAGTTGGGCTCTGGTTGACGGCTTGCACTTATCCAGTGGTTATTCTCGTCTTGACCAACGTAGTTTGGTGCTATTTTGGACGTGGGGCGTACCTCGTCATCGCGGAAACATTTGCTCCCATCGCCGAGTGTTCATTGTTTCTGTGGGCCTTTCCCGCAACGTCTCGCGCACGCGACCTCGCGGTAATTGCAATTGCCAATCTGGTATCCTTTGGCGTAGGTGAAGTACTCACAGGCTGCTGAGGGAGGTGCAGTCGAGCGAATCGTTCGGCGGTAAAGCTAAGGCTATTCTGCCCCAGGCACTTGCCCAACCACCAGGGTCTTCAACTGCTGGCCGTTAGCGCCGTTCCATAAATGAACGGTGCCCGATGCGGTTCCGGCTGCGAGAATGGAACTGTCCGGCGTGATGTCGACGCAGTGTAGCCAGGTTGCCGCGCCGGCAAAGTTGCGAAAGTTGCC
Source organism: Planctomycetota bacterium (assembly GCA_029259935.1). Next base: position 21,488 of record JAJDEH010000087.1, on the reverse strand, counting down.
GCCGTTGGATGCAGTGTGCATGCGAACGGTGCGGTCGCCGCAACAGGAAACAATGTTATCGGTTGAGCCAATGTAGCGGACGGCCGTCACGTGCTTCAAGATATTGTTGGTGATCGTTCGCCGCTGATCGCCGGTTTCCGAATTCCAGATTTTCATGGACGTATCCGCGCTCGCCGAAACAAGCGATTGCCCGTCGCTTTTCCAGGCGACGCCCAGAACATATCCGGTGTGGCCTTCGAACCGTCGTAACTGTTGGGCCGAAGCGATGTCGAAGGTTCGCAGGTATTTGTCGGCACCCGCCGAAGCAATTCGCTTTCCGTCCGGCGAGAACTTGGCGGCATAAACCACGTCGTCATGCGCCTGCGGCAAGAACAGCGTTCGAGTACCGTCGGCGACGTTGAACACATGAAGTTCGCCCACCCTCGAGGGCACTCCGCCGCCCACCAGCAGGCGAGAAGCATCGGCACTGAAATCGAGCGCCATGACACGGTCCGCGATGATCTCGGGCTGCTGAGGCGAGCCGATCGTTCGCTCGAGCCGCCAGACCGGATTGAGCTCCCAGACGCGAGTGGACTGGTCGGCCGACCCTGAAATGATGTGCGCATCGTCCAAAAACGCGACCGCCGACAGTGCGGCCGTATGGCCCGAAAACGCCGCCAGTGCCGCGCCCGTTTCGCTGTCCCACGTATGCACATTGCCAAAGTCGCCCGCTGTCGCCAACAGCCGCCCGTCGGGTGAAAAGGCGACCGAACGAATCGCCTGATCCGCCTCGGTGGATTCTTTTGTGGCAGCTTCGAGGAGTTTCTTGACTTCAGCCAACGCGGCTTCGGATTTTACGTGGGCCGCCTTCACGACCGGAACATGCGCCTGCGCGGCTTTCAACTCACGGGCGGCAATTGCCTGTTGCTGCGAAGCGAGATTCTGGGCCGACTGGGCCGTTCGCAGCGCGGCCAGTGCGTCATTGTAGGGTTTCTGAACTAGCGTAACTTTTTGCGTCGCTTGATTTGCCGTGTTGATCGCGGCCTGGGCAGCCTGAGTGGGTGGCTGAACCGCCTTTTGTAGTTGCTGGGATTTTTGTTGAGCCGCGGTCACCGCCTGCTGAGCGTCGGTTGCCGCCTTCTTGAGCGCGGCATCGGTGGGAGCCGCGCCGGCAGCCGCCACAAGCTGAGCCGCCCGCTGTTGCGAAATGGGTACTTCCGCCGCTGCGTTCTTGGCGGCTGCCTCGGACGCCGCTTTGGCAAGCAACGCCTTTCGCGCCGCGGTGGACGCCTCAATGGCCGTCTTTTCAGCCGCGACCTTGGCCGCTTGCGCGGTTTGCAACGCGGTCGTTTTCGCCTGGACATCTTTATTGGCGGCAGCCAGTGTTTCGGCGGCCTTCTTTCCGGCGGCGGTTTTTGTCGGAACGTCTTTTTCGCCGGCGTCCAGTTGTTGCTTGGCGATCGTTACACGAGCGGTCGCGGCCGTCTGTTGTTGAGTCAAACGGGCCACGCGCGTCTTGCGGCGGACGTCGCCCCGCATCTCCGCAATCTGCTGGCCATTGATATTCCACAGCTTGGCAGTCCGATTCTCGCTCGCGGACGCCATACGCTGTCCGTCGCCGCGAACGTCGATGCCGACCACCGGTCCGCCATGGTTGAATTGGCGAACCAGTTGCCCGTTCGTGAGATTCCAATGGCGAATGGTCGAGTCCAGGCTTCCGGAAAAGACCTGCATGGGAGCCGTGGGCGGGGCGGCCAACGACGTGACCGTCTGGCTGTGGCCCGGAATATTACGCAGCGCGTGAATGTTCCACTGCCACAAGCCGTCGGCTGAAGCGGATAGCACGTAGCCGGGCGCATCGGGGCCCGCCCGCCCCGCAAGCAGAGCGATGGCGGGTTGCGCATGTGCCGAGAATCTTTGTTGCATAACGCCTGTCTGCCGATCGAAGACCAAGACCGCCGGCTTCTGTCCGGCTGCGCCGGCCAGCACTTTTTGGCCGTCGTCGGAAAACGCCACGCTCTTGGCGGGACCGGGCAGGCCGGTAAGCTGCTGGGGAGCCAGCACCGCGCCGTTGGCTTGCCAAAGTCGTACCACGCCGTTTTCTCCAGCGGTGGCGAGCGCTTGCCCATCTTTAGTCAGTGCCAGGTCGTTAATCGCCGCGCCGTGGGTCGTGGCGAACGCTTGTTGGCCGTTAGACACTGTGTATCCTCGGAACGCGCCATCACGAGCCGTGGTGAAAAGCGTCTGCCCGTTGGGATGAAACGCCAACGCCGTAATCGGCTGCTGATTTCCGTCGACATGGCGGAGAAAACGCGAAGATCGGACGGCTAGTTTTCCGCCGCGATGGCCCACCACCAGCCGGCCAGCCTGTTTGCTGAAAGCGGCGGCAGCCATATCGGGATGCCGAAACGACTCCAGCAATCGAGGTGGATTCAATTCGATGTTCCAGAGGATCGTTTCGCCCGGACTGTTTGCCGCCGGCGGTGCAGTGGAGACCAGTTGCTTTCCATCCGCGGAAAATTCCATTGACAATGCGGGTGCCGCGTGGCCCGCCAGAGTTTTTAAAAGTTGACCGTTGCTAAGCTGATAAGTCCGCAACTGTTTGTCGTCGCCGGCCACGGCGATTTGCTGGCCGTCGGCGCTGCGCGCGGACGCGACCGTCGTGGCCGCCACATTGAAGGTGCGAAGCTGCTTTCCATCAGCCGGATTCCAAAACCGAACCGTTCGATCTTTCGACACTGAGAAAGGTTGATTCGCCGCATCGAAGCCGACGCCCACGATCGCTCCGCCGTGGCCGGGGCATTCCACATGAGTCGGTTTGTCCGCCAGCTTCCACAAACGAACGGCGTTGTTGGCGGTTCCGACGAGGACTTGTGTTCCGTCCTTGCTGAGCGCCACCGCCGTCACGGCGGCCGGATGGCCTTCAAGCTTGAATTGTTCGGGCTGAGCTGCATTGGCTAGATTCCAAACTCTGGCCGTTTGATCATCTGAACCGCTAATAATGCGGGCATTGTCTTGCGAAAAAGCAATTGACCGGATCGCCCCGCTATGTCCCGCCAAAGTGTGCGTTGTCTTGCTGTCGTCCAGGTTGCGGACCACAACGACGGGCTTGCCGCCCACCGTGCCGGCGGCCGCGGCCAAAGATCGAGAAGGGCTGAGCGCCATCGCGGCAAGCGTCGTGCCGGCGGGTGCGTCGAAGTTCTGGATCGGCTCGGTCGCCATATTCCATAGCGAGATGGAACCGTTTTCGGATCCCGAAGCCAACACTTTGCCATCCGCCGTGGCGGCCAACGCGGTCACCGAAGCCGCTCCACCACGCCAGCGATCAATTAACTTGCGGTCGGGAACACTCCAAGTACTAACCGAACCGTCCGCGGCCGACGTGACCAAATGTGGAACGGCGGCCTCTTGTGGCTTTTCACTCACCACGTCAATGAATGCCAAGGATACTATCGGACCCGTATCCGACTTCCACTCGGCTATCGTCTTAAAGGCGTTCGGCTCCGCGGATTCCTCGGCCGCGCCGATCACGCGCACAGTGCCGTCGGCCACGGTCATGGCGATGAATCGCCCGTCGGTGCTTGACACGAGTTGTTGGACGTTTGCCAGTGCCGTCGTCAACTTGACCGGCGCCGCGGTGGGTACGGTCCAAGTTCGGACGAACTTGTCTGCGCCGCCGGACACGATGAGTTGGGGCGGAACGGGCTGCTGTTCGCTGGCCACTGCCGCCGCCACTAGTTCCACGGCGTGCACCGCGCCACCGGTTTCGACGACTCCCGCAGGAGTACCGTCGGCCGTATTCCACAGGCGAATCGACTGATCCAACGAGGCTGAAATCAGCCGGTTCGAATCAGCCGTGAATTTCAACGCGGTCACTTTGTCGGTGTGGGCGGCCATCGTCGGACCTGGCTTGCCGTCGGTGGCATTCCAAAGCCGCACACCGTTGTTCGCGCCCGTTGTGGCAATCCAATTACGGTCGGGACTGACCGCGACCGAGCCAACCGGCCCGCCCGTGGCCAGACTTAGTGTTTGCACGTCACTGGGCCGGCGCCACAGCTTGACCTCTCGAAAGCTGCCCGAAGCCAGCAGGTCGCCGTCGATGCTGAAGGCCACCGATTGAATCAGATCGCGATGCGCGAAGCCGGGTTGTGATTCGCTTCCGGCATCGACCAGCGCAGCGTCGCTCAGATTCGTGACCATTCGGCCCGTCGGCACATGATAGAGGAAAAGTTGATTGGCGCGCGAGGCAGCCAAGTACTGGCCGTCCGGCGTGAGGGCGATGGAATAAATCGGACTAATTGTCGACGGCAGTTTTTGCCATCGTTTGGGCGAAAGCATCGCCACGCCGCCCGTTCCGCGCGCGCCTTGGTCGATCCAAAGCCGCAAGAGGCCCAGTTCCTGCGAAGTGAGCGGTTTGGCGTTGACGTCGTTCCCAGGCGGCGGCATGGCTGGCTCGTCTTGATGAGCGGCCAAGATCAGAAGTAAGCTTTCCGCTCCCTTGCCGGAAACAATCGCCGGGCCGGAATCGCCCCCCTTGCGCATCGCCTCGGGCGATTCAAGAACCAATTCCCCTTGTTTGTCACTTGCGTTATGGCAAGCCAAACAGCTTCGTCGCAGGATTGGCAGAATGTCTTTCTCAAAGACAACGGCATCCGCCCGCTTGATATTGGCAATGGGAATGGGTGCGGCGCGCAAACCGGAAACAAAAAGCGACGTGATAATCACGAACGCGGCACGCGCGCGAACTAAATGGAACATTGGCAACTCCTGCCTTGAACTCTTGGTTTTTACTTCTTCGGCTGCTCGACTTTGACAACCGTCAGCACCAGCTTTCGTTCCATCGTCAGCCCTTGGCCATTGAAATTCATCGTGCCCCGCAAAGTCACGGTATGATCGCCGGGCGTCGCGGTGGGTTGCGCGGTGACGGTGATCTTTCCATCAGTTTGGTTCTGCGCGATGTTCGCGTTTTGAATTTGCAAGCCCGCGACTCCGCCGGGCAGCACCATCTGCCAACTGACGTTCTGCTTGAAGCCGTAAAGACGTTGAATCTTGAACGGGACTTCCAGCTTTTCGCCTTGCTTGACGGACGCCTTTTCGGGCGGCCCCGTCAGATTGATAGGAAATTCGGCGATGCTGATCGTGACGGGCGTCGATGAGATGATGTGGTTGTAGCCGCGCGGGTTGGCTAGTGATTGCAACTGGCTGGCCCGTTGGTCGGTCCGCTGCTTTTCCTGCAGAGCTTGCTGCTGGAATTGCTGCGCCGCCTGAGACTCGGTATCCGCCTTGGTCTTGGCCTCTTGAGCGGCTTTCTGATTCGCCATCGCTTCCGTCAGTTTTTTGGCGGCCGCCGTTGCCGCGTCCGTGGCGACTTTCGCTTTTTGAGTCGCGTCCGTGACCGCTTTCGTGGCATTGGCAACTTGCTGCTTGGCAGCGGCATCAGCCGGTTTCGCGGCCAATAGTTTCTTGGCCGCTGCCAAGGCATCGGTGGCTGTTTTCAAAGCGGCGGTCGCGGCGGTCGCGCCTTGATCGGCGGTGTTCTTCGCGGTCGTCGTTTGGCTGAGCGCGGTGGTTGCTTGGGCAAGTTTCGTTTGAGCTTGTTGAGCGGCTTGCTGTGCCACTCGCGTCTTCTGCTGCGAATCGGTATAGATCTTGTTAATGCGTTCTTGCCGTTTTTTCGCGGCGGCGGCGGCTTCGGGATTGCGGCTGTATTGCATGCCTTGAATCATCGAGACCAAGCTGAACGAATAGGTCCCGGGCGGTGTAGCCGCCAGCAAGCGGATGTCAAATTCTCCCGCCTTGTTCGCGGCAATGTTGACTTGCGGTGCACGAAGGTTGTTGGGCAGGCCTACCGGGAAGCCGATGATATTGCCGCCCGCTTTATCTTCGCGAACGACCGTGTACTTTACCTTGACGATGCCGCCGCGAGCCGTTTTGATCAGCCCTGGATCGGTGAGCGATAGCACGACGCGTTCTGTTTCGGTACCGGAAACGACAATCGGCAGGCTCTGCGTGAGCCGCGCATCAAGGCTGGGCTGATTCGTATTGTTTGGTTGCGAGAAGGGCACCGGTCGCAGCGGTTCGCCAAGCCGAGCTATTCGAGTGACGTCGCGTCCGCCGACCTTCGCTTTTCCCGTGACTTGAAGCTGGCCGACATTCGCCGCCGCTCCCTTCGCCGCCGTCAGCACGAGCGTGGTCCGGTTGCTTCCCGGGCCCAGAATCATTTCCGAACTTGTCACTCCCGGAGGCAGCCCATTTGCCGACACCCGAATCTCGCCGTCGAAGCCGTCACGCCGAAAAGCGACCACGCGCACGGCCTCGCGACCGCCTTTGCGAAGGAATACCGCACCAGAGGCATCCATCGGCACGGCGGCCAAACGAAAGTCTGGCTGCGCGGGACGAATCGCCAATCGATAAACGAGTCGCGGGTCGCTGACCACCGAGCTGTGGCCTTCACGAACGAGCACGCGATAAGTTCCATCGGCGGGCGCTTTGAACTCATAAGACGGATCGTGGGTCCGTTGATCGAACTCAAACGTTGCCCGCAATTCCTGAACGTCGTCGATCCAAGCGAGTTGCGTGACCTTCTCTTCGCCTTCTTCGGTTTTCTCGACCCGCTGAACAACGAGCGTGGGGTCCGTCGGCAGACCGAGCCGATGTGAGTAGACTTCGATCCAGAATACGTCGCCCGCTTTGGCCTCGAACTTAAACCAATCGGCGTCTCGCTGAGGATAGAATTGCCCAGCGACTTCGCAAGGCAATGTCAACGCCTGCGCTGTTTTCGGCGAATCGTTGTTGGCTTGTTCGGGCACCAGCGCCGCCGTGGCCACGCTGACCAGCGCGGGATTGGACTTGCCTGCTGGGGAGCTGACGCGATATTCGACACCGTCGATGGCCGCTTGATACGGGTCGAGCCGTTCGCTATAGGACAACTTATCAGCGGCAGCGGCGGGAATGGGGATGCGAACCTTGAGTTGTTCCAGAGGCTGGCCGTCGAGAATCATCTTCGAAGCCGCTGCCCCGGGAAGGTTGCGGCCATAGACCGTGTATTCGCTATTGGTTCCTGGCAGCCCCGCCGGTGGAAAGATGAACTCGATTGCAGGCATGGAACCGATCACCAAGCGATAAGAATGCTCGGCGCCGCCGCCGTGCAAAGCGTCATGCACGCGAATGTAGTAAGCACCAGCAGCCGGCAGTTTCACATCGAGAAAGGGGTCGCCGGCGCGGGCTTGTCGGCTTTCCGCCAACACGCGGCCGTCCTCCGCGATCATGGCGAGTACCGAGTCTGACTGCGAATCAACTCGGCGTGCATAGACTTCAACAATGACCCGCTGACCCGCTTTTCCCGTGAACTTGAACCAGTCGACATCCGCCGCCCGGTCCATTCGTCCACTAATGCTCGAGGGAAGCGTCGGGACTTCGGTCGCTTCCTCCCGCAGGTTGTTGGGTTCGACTTCCAGTACTTCGGTGAACGAATCAACGACAAACGTCCGCGGACTCGATATGCCGTACTTGCCTTGGCAACGCACCCAGTGGTGGCCCGCCGGTACGTTGGCTTGTAGCGTTACGACGAACGTGTTTTCGACCGGTTGGGGCCCTTCGTCGAACGGCGTCGGATCGGCCATTTTCCGTTTGGCCGTAATGCCCGGATGCGAAAACAGCAATCGATCGACTTCATCAAGATCGGCACCGGCAATCGTCACTTCCAAGGTTTGGCCCGGAGACGCGCCATTGGGAAAAACGCTGTCCAAACGGGTTGCCGGAAGCTGAGCGTCAAGTCGTTCGGTACCAAGCACTAACAGCAGTCCGACGAGTAAGCCACTTGCGAATCGATACGCTTTCATCATCGAATTTCCTTGGTTGGATCGGTACGACGCGGCGCTGAGTCGTGGGTCGCTCGGCGAAGCTGACGCCATGATCGCGGTGCGATCAGCGACTTTATACTCCTAACGCACGAACTGAAATTCCTTGGCATTGATTACGGCCCACAGTACGTCTTCCCAAGCTTCCTGCTTGTTGGTCGCAGATTGAACGTGGCTGCAAACTAACTGTGATTCCTCGGCAGTTGGCCGCCGCGAGAAAGCTCGCAAATAGATCTCCATGGTCTTGTCTTCATCCGACCGTTCTTGGTCACGGGCCAGTTTGGCGACCAAACCCGCGCCGTTGCGAAGCCGGTTCTGGATGTCTGATGAATTCAACAAGTGCAACGATTGCGCAAGATTCGCCTCGGGACTGCGTTCGCATTCGCAGGCGCTTTCCGCCTCGGGCTTGCCAAACACTTGCAAGAAGTAGTTCGTAAATCCGTTGTCGGGCAGTTGGACTGCGGTCGTTCCTTGCGGCACGCCGCCGAATGTGGCTGGAGTTCCCAACACCTGATTGATCGAATCGTAGAGTACTTCCGCCGTCAGGCGGCGCGGATAGAAACTAGAGAAGTTCTGGCGGTCGGTGGCATTGAATTCAGTTGGATTGGAACTGAGTTGATAGGCGCTCGACTTGCAGATCGTGCGGACGAGATCCTTCATGTCGAACCGGTGATCCACGAAATGTTTTGCCAATGCATCCAATAGCTCCGGATTGGACGGCGGATTCGTGACTCGCAGGTCGTCTTCCGGATCGACGATGCCTCGCCCAAAGAAGTGCTTCCAATAACGATTGACCAACGCTTTGGCAAAAAACGGATTGTCCGGCGCGGCCATCCAGTCGACCAAAGAATGCCGTGCGTCTTCCCAAGCCGGAATGTCCAGCGGCTCGCTTCCCAAGCCGGCCGGCTTCACTTTCTCCCGGGTTCGCGGATTGGTGGAACTGGGAACGTTCCCCTTCAGATAGACCATGTCGGGGATGTTTCGCTGGGGATTGAAGTGGCTGGGCTTCATTCCCACCTGCGTGAAGAACGCCTCAAAGCTGTAGTAATCTTTCTGGCTCCAGCGCTCAAAGGGATGATGGTGGCACCTGGCACAACCCAGCCGCATGCCTAGGAACAGTTGGGCCGTGTCTTCCATTTGCTGGGACGAAGTGCGAACCTCGCGATACCAAGCCACCGGCGGGTGCGATTCGGCATCGCCCGTCGCCGTCAGCACGCTGCGCACCATTTGGTCGTAGGGCATGTTCTTTTCCAAGGCACTACGAATCCAGGCGTGGAAGCGATAGGTATAGCGAATGTCGTTGCCGTTGCGGCGTTTGTTTCTGAGCACCGCGGACCATTTGTTCGCGAAGTAATCGGCATAGCCCGGCCCACTGACCAGCCGGTCGACTAGGGCGTCGCGTTTGTTCGGATTCTTATTGCTCAAAAACGCTTCGACTTCTGCCAACTTGGGCAGCCGTCCGGTCAAATCGATCGTAACGCGGCGAATGAACGTGGCGTCGTCGCACAGATCCGAAGGCGGAATCCCCAGTTGCCGCAATCGCTGAATGACGAGCTTATCGATGAACGTCTTTTCGGGTGGCGTCTTCTGCAGCGGCACGCCTTGCGGAATGACCGCGCGGAACACACTGACCTGTCCCTGAAAGCGGATCATCACGGCCGCTTCACCGGGTGTTTCGAATACCTCCACCTTGCCATCCTTGCCGGCCATGGCCATTTCGGGTTGGTTGGCTTCATACGAGGCGAGGCGAGTAATATCGCGTGAGGTGCCGTCGCTGTAATGTCCAATGACGGAAATCTGCTGGCTCGATAGAAAGTTCATTTCCCTCATTGCGGGAACGGCTTCGATACGGACGATCTTCGCATCTTCTTCCGATCCGTAGGGCATTCCTTGGCGGATCCAACTGGCGACCAGTTCCCATTCGTAGGTGCCGGGCGCCATCCGCTTGCCGCCGCCATGAGGCAACATATTGGCCGGCTTGAGCAACAACAGGCTGAAATCGGGATCGGCGGGAAAGATGCGACGGCCCCGGTTTTCGTGGACGAGGTAGTCGTAATCATCTTGGGGATAGAATCCCAGCAACGACAGCCGAAACCCGTTTTGCCCGCCGGATTTACCGTGGCAGCCGCCGGAGTTGCAGCCCAAGCGGGTAAAGATCGGGACGACCTCGTCGACAAAGTTCACCGCTAGTTCTTCATTGCAGCGCTGAGTTCGTAATTGGATCGACGCCGACTTTCCTTCCGGACCCTTTACCGACACGGTCGCTTCGCCGTCGGTCAGCGGCGTGACCAATCCGCCCTTGGCGATCGTCAGCACTTTGGGCTGATTGCTGGTGAAGGCAACTTGGTGAGTCAAATCATGCCGTTGGCCGCTGGAATAAACACCGGTCACAATTAATTGTTTCCGCGCGTTACGGCCTTCCAACATGGGCTGGCCGCTCTTATCGAATTCAATGGAAACGAGTTGGCCCTTGAGCCCCATCCCGGGGAACTCCGCCGTCATCGCGATTCCGTAGGTTCCCAACAGAACAATAACGGCTAGTGGAAAGACTCTCATGCGTTTCCTCCGAGTCGGTTGACTATTTTTTCACGCTGTACGATGGCCCTCCGAGGCCGTCGAAAGTGTTGATGATCTTGTTGCGACGGGCTCGGAGGCCCATCGTACTATTATCTCGCATTGGCCGGTAATTCGAAAACTCGCGCCGTTCCGTCGCCGTTGGATAACAGAACCCGTGTATTGTCGGCGGCGTACTTCGCAAAGTTGCCGATGCGCCCAATCCTCTGTTCAAATAACTGTTTGCCACTGGCGGTGTCCCACGTTTTCAGATGTCCGGCGTAGCCGTACGACATCAACCGCGTTCCGGCGGCATTGAACGTGACACAGTGAATATAGTCGGTATGCCCTTCGAGCGTGCGCACGACGGCACCTGTCAGCAAATTGAAAAGATGTATCTGGCGGTCCGCGCCGGCTGCGGCGACGGTTTGCCCATTGGGGTGAATAGCGACGGAGTATTTCGTTTCGTCCAGCGTCGCCAGTTGCTTGAGCTGCCGGCCGCCCGTGACATCCCACAACCGGACCGTGCGATCCGCGCCCGACGAAACGACCAGCGATTCGTCGGGACTGAGCGCGACGGCATGCACCGGACCTTGATGGCCGCTCATCGAAGCCCGCTGTTGGCCCGTCGTGGCATCCCAGATTCTGACCGTTTGGTCGGCACTGCATGAGACGACCGTCTTGCCATCGCGACTGATCGCCACACCGTAGACTGCGCCCCCATGATTGAATTGGCGGACTTGAACTGGCGATGCGTAGGCCCATTGGCCGACTTGGCCGCTGGCGTGCGCTGTCCACACCGTGCGGTTGTCGCGATCAAATACTAGCCGTGTGATCGGCGACTCGGCCGCGACTTTTTGGTGCAACACTAGTTCGTTGCCCGGTTGAGCAGTTTGAGGGGAAAGAGGCGGGCCATAGATTCGCAACGCTTTATCCTCCGTGGCCACCGCCAGCTTTTGATTGTCGACGCTCCAAGCCAGCGCGGTGACTGGACCGTCCACGACGAGCGTTTGCAGTAATTCCGCGTTAGCCGCGTTCCACACCAAGGCTTTGCCATCCGACATGCCGGCGGCGATGCGTTGGTTATCGACGCGTGAGGCAACCACCTTCGGCATACCAGTCTGCCCTTCAAAGGAACGCACGGGCTGACCGTTGGCAACATTGCTCATCACGACCGGGCCTTTACTCGAACACGTCACGACCTGCGCGCCGGCGGCAAACAGAGCCAAGTCGTCGATAGGTTCTTCTTGAGCAGCAAAGGATCGCAGGATGGAAGTTTTCCAGACGCGAAGAGATTTGTCGGCCGATCCCGAAACGATCGTAAGATTGTCGTTCAGCCAGCGAACCCGGGCCGCTCCGGCGGCGTGGCCGGTGAACGTTTGCAGTGGCAAGCCGCTGGCCACATCCCACACGCGCACCACGCCATCTTCCGCCGCCGTTGCCACTCGCAGGCCATTGGTGCTGATCGAAACGCCGGTAACCGGGGTCGGATGCTCGATCGACCACACAATCGCGCCATCACTTAAGCTCCACAGTTTCAAAGTCTTGTCGCGGCCGGCACTGACTAGCTGAGTCCCATTGGGAAGCACCGACAATTCCGTAATGGCAGCTGCATGGCCTTCGATGGTCCGTTCCAACTCGCCGTCATTTACTCGCCAGATTCGTATCTTTCCATCCGCGCCGCCGGCCAGCACTTTGGTCCCGTCAGGCGTCGCGGCGACAACTTCCGCGCCTTTTTCAACGCCCTCCCACAACCGCAGCAACGACCGCGTCGCTAGGCTCCCTATTGGCTGAGGACCGATGGCTACCAATTGCTTTTCATCGGCTCCCGTCCATGCGACCCGCGCGACGGCCGCCGGCAGGTTGATCTCTTCCAGCAGCCGAAACGGTTCGACCGAGAACACTCGGACGCGGGCCTGTCCATCAGCGACGGCAACTTCGGTAGCATCGCCTTGCAGCTTCGCGTCAGTAACGCTGCCTCCCATCGCCAAGGTCGCTTTAAGCTGGCCGCCCGACCAAATAAACGCCTGCCCTTGGGCGTTGACCGCGATAAGCTGCGAACCGTCCCGACTGGCGCTTAGTGTCTTCAAGCCGCCGGCTGGTCCGCCCAGCGGAGCCAAAGCCGTGCCATCTTGTTTCCAACGTTGGATCTGCTTTCCCGTACCGGTCAAAGCCGCGAAGGCTGCACCTTCCTTTTCAGCTTGCAAGGCAACCAGATGGGTCGCTGGTTCCGACGCTGGGTCCGCGGCCACGGGTACCACCGACACGACCGCCGGGGTCCACGTGCGGACCGAGTTATCTTGCGCCGCCGTGACGATCGTCTTTCCGCTTCCGGCGAAAGCCACGCCTCGAACTGGCTGAGTATGTCCAACCATCCGCTCGGCAATCTGCCCGCTGGCCACGTCCCAAACGTGCAACACAAAATCGTCGCCCGCCGTTGCCAACCACGCTCCGTCCGCCGAAAGCGATACATCGCGCACGGCGGCGGCATGCGGTAAGGCCCGGGTGGAAGCAAGACTTTGACCGGCGGCGGTCGCGGCAATTTTGGCAGCGTCCCAGGTGTAGACCTGCTTGTCCTCGCAGGACGCTACGAGGATTTTCCCATCGTTGCTCACATCCATGTTGGTCACCGCGGCTTGCGGGCCCATTAACGTGCGAACCGGCGCGGTGGCGTTGATTTTTCCGGCCGCGCGGGGCCAGGCGCGAATCGTCTTGCTTGCGCCACCGGTCAGCACCCACTTGCCGTCGGGCGTAGCGGCTGCCGTTGTCGTTCCTGCGTCAGGAAGCGGCACAACTTGCGTTACCGCCAGCGGATGGCTTTCGATCTTGCCGTCGGTTCGACAAAGCAACAGCGATTGGCCGTCCGCCGACCAGCCGAGCCCTTGCAACGCGGACGCGGGCGTTTCCAATCTTTCCACGGGCCGGCCATCGGTTTGCCAAACACGGACTCCATCTTGAGAGGCCACCGCCACTCGTTGACCGTCATCCGAAAATCGAACCGCTTTCACTTCGGCGGGCGAACCAGAGAGCGTGGCGACAGCCACGCCGTCCGCCGCGTTCCACAGCTTGGCGTTCTTGTCCGCGCCACCGGACACAATCTTGGTTGCGTCCGCGGTAACCGCCAGGCAGCGAAGATTGCCGCCGTGGTTGATCGCACGAATCGGCGCGCCATTTCCTGTATTCCATAACCGCACGGTCCCGTCGTCCGCTGCCGAGAATAAGGTGGCAGTCCGCAAGACCAAGCCGCGAACGATACCGCCATGACCGGCGATCAAGCGAACTTCGGCACCATCGGCGACATTCCACTGGCGAATGTTGTTTTCAGTACCGGACGAGAACGCCACTTTGCCGTCATCCGACAGGGCGACAGCAACCACGGGACCCGGATAACCCTCGTGCTTGATCAATTCCTTGGCTCCCGCCAACGCCCACACGCGGGCCGTCTTGTCGGCGGACCCGGTAATGACATGCGATCCGGTCTTGTTGAAAGCGATCGATGTTACCGCAGCTTCATGACCAGCAAGCGTGGCCACCACTTTGCCGCTGTCACGGTCGCGGATGATGACCGCGTGCTTGCCCGCCGATTGCCCGCCGACAGCCAATCGCTTGCCGTCGGGGGACGTGGCGGCTACTTGATACGCCGCACCGTCGTTGGCGATTTCCTTGCCGGCTTCCGGAAGCCGCCACAAACGTAGCGACTGATCGGCATCCACCGTGGCCAATTGATCGTTTTCCGGGAGTACAACGACCTGGTGCATACCGCCAGCGAGCCCCATGCGGCGTTGCAAGACCGCGCCATCGGCCAAATTCCAGACCAAAAGCAAGCCGTTTTCACTGACTGCGGCGACCGATTTGCCGTCGGCACTCAGCGCAACCGACGTTACCGGTCCACCAAAACCGCCGGGCGCGGCGAGTGTGCGGACCGCCGCGCCGGTAGCGACATTCCACACTCGCACCGTTTGATCTTGCGAGCCGCTGACGGCTAAGGTGCCATCGGGCGTGACGGCGACCGATCGAACGGGCTGAGAATGGCCGCTGGAGATGCGTGGGGCAACAACCGGTAACTGCCAGCGTTTAATCAACCCATCTTCGCCAGCGGTGAGCAGCGATTGATTGGACCAGTCAAATTCGAGCGCGGTGATGGGAACTGAATGAGCCAACAGAGATCCCTCCGATGCGCCATTGCCAGCGTTCCATAGCCAGACCGTACCGCTGGCGTCGCCACCAGCAATCTGAGCGTCGTCGTGCCGCACCGCTACCGCCCGAACTGGCTGCTGATGATTGCTCATCGTCCGCGTGGCTTGGCCGGCGGACGACCACACGCGCACCGTCTTGTCGTCGGACCCGGTAGCAAACCATTGGCCATTGGCGCTCGAAGCCAATGCCCGAATTGGTTGCGTGTGGCCACTGATCGGAACGATTGGTTGTGGCAGTTGCCACAGGCGGACGGTTCCATCCGCTCCAGCCGTGGAAACGGTTTGATTGTCGGCGTGAAAAGCGACGTCCTGAATCTTTCCGGTGTGGCCGGCGATCACACCTTGTTCGGCCGCGTTGGCGAAGTTGAACAGTCGAGCGCGGCCACCTTCGTCGGCAACAGCTAGAGTCGCGTTGTTGGGCGTCAGCGCGACCGAGGTTACCGCAGTGTCTAGCTTGGGAAACTCACGCACGACTTGGCCGTCGGTGAGATTAACCGCGCGGACCAAATTGTCGGCCGTCGCCACGACCGCGATTGCCTGATTGCTCATCACGGCCAAGTCGCGGACCTCCGCCGCGATAGCATCAAGCTTTCGCGCCGCTTGCGCTGGCAACTGCCACACACGAACGATTCCGCTGGCGTCCGAGGAAATGAGTTGCTGATTGTTCGGATGAAATTGGAGTCCTGTCACCGCCGCGCCGTGTTGGCCAAACTCGCCTTGGGATGATGCAAGAAACGAGTTCCACAACAGAATACGTCCACTAACATCTCCGCTCGCGAAGTAGTTGCCGTCATTTCGAAATGCCGTCGACACAACCTCATGCAGGTGCCCGGGCCGCTGGGTCGAGATTTCCGCCGCCGTAAGTTTGGCCGGGTCCGCGACGTTGGCCAGCTTCGACAATTCCCACAGGCGAACCGTCTTATCGCCCGCCGCCGAAACCAGCAGCCGGCCATCTTGGCTCAACGAAAGGCCTCCCGCGGCGGCTTGATGTCCTTTGAAGAAATGAATGGGCCGTGTTTGTGGCACGTCCCACAGCCGGAGCGTGTTGTCCTGCGCGCCGGTGACCAAAGTCCGCCCATCGCCGCTCAAGGCCAGGCAGAAGAGCGGTCCCGTGTGTCCCGTGTATTGGCGAATCTCGGCAGCCTTGGCCAGATCCCACAGGCGGGCGGTTTGGTCGGAACTGACGGTGATCGCCCGCTCGCCATCGGGCGTGAAGACGCCCATCAGCACCGGTGCCAAATGGCCACGCAAAACTCCCGGCTCGTCGGCCGGCTGTGCGGTGGCGCGGGTGGTCATGCCGCCGACTGCCGCCGTGCACAGCAAACCCAAGATCGCTCTTTTGAGGATGAAGCGGCGGAAGCAGCATCGGACGCTAGGCGAGACAATCATGCGGAACCAATCGTCAGGTTTCGTTGATCAAACGGGCAAGCCGCCAAGGCGGTGGTTAGGGGTTGGAACCCGGGGGCCCAACCTAGAGGGCTGAAAGTTTGGTGGGTCGAGGTCCGTGGTCAGACCTGTGGGTGGTTTGCAACCGTGTAGTTTAATCGGTTGGGCAAGATGCTGACAACTAAATTATGGCCGTCCGCAACACAATGGTTACGGTAAGAGCCAAAACTCGCACCAGATGAGAAACTGGGCGAATGGGGTATGACGGCTCGCTCGGTCCGCCGCCCTGGTGGACCCGAATAGATGCTCAGCTCAAACGACGCAATTGCCCGCCGTGGCTTGGCCGCTAGTATAATAGACGCTGGCTGCATGCTGGAATTGTTGGAATAATTCCATACGAGGGTACTCGAATCAACTTCGTACCTTCAAAGATGTCACCTCTTCACTATTCCGCAATCCCACATTGCGGGTCGAGTTCCCCCGATGCCCCGATCGTTCATTACACTGGCCTGTCCCAAATGCCGCAACCAAATGCGTGCCGCGCGAGAATACATCGGGCGAAAAGGACGCTGTGCCAAGTGTGGTTCGCTGATCGAGATCCAAGAAAACAACGTGGGGGACCTCGAAGACGGGCGCGACACCGTCATGCTGATGTCGACTGATTCGGGTCGAAATGGCAACTCCGCCAAGCCGCAACCTGCTGATCATGAGCCTGACGACGTGGAAGGCACGATTTACCGGGACGAAGAAATTTCGGCGGTTGTGGAGGAACCAGCAGTCCCGGAAGCACCAGCCGAAGACAACTCGCTGGACGAGTTCAGCCTGGATGTCGAGGCCGCCACGGTTGACCAGAGGCCAAACCAAGCTTCGCGTGTTCAGGCCTACGATAGTTCCTCAAGAGCCATGCCGAATCAATTGGGTGACTATGAAGTTATCCGCACGATTGGCCAAGGCGGCATGGGGTTGGTCTATTTGGGGCGGCACGTGCATCTCGATCGCAAGGTGGCGATCAAAGTCATCCCGGGCGTCATGTTTCGCAGCAAGGAGTCGATCAACCGATTGCTGCGCGAAGCACGCATCGGGGCTCAACTGCGGCATCCCAATATCTGCCAAACCCTGGACGCCCGGCAAGAGGACGGCGAGTTCTTTTTCGTCATGGAGTTCCTTGAAGGTGCGACCCTTCACGAACTGTCTCACGACGGCCCGCTTCCCATCGGCAATAGTTGTCACTTGGCCCTGCAACTGTTTCAGGTGCTGAAGTATCTGTCTGAAAACAACGTCGTCCATCGGGACATTAAGCCCAGCAACTTGATGGTCGTTGAAGGAGGCCAGCTCAAGTTGCTTGATCTAGGCTTGGCCAAAGGCATGGTGGACGCCGAGTTGTCGCTGCTGACTCAAACCGGTCAAACCGTGGGAACGCCGGCCTTCATGGCACCCGAGCAAGTTACCAATGCGCGGGCCGTCACGTCGAAGGCTGATCTCTATTCGGCCGGCATGACCCTATATCGAATCCTGACGGGGCGTTTGCCATTTGAAGGAAAAGGAATTCACGAAGTCTTGCTGCAGGTCCTCAACGGCCAGCCGATCGATCCGCGCGAATTCCGCCCCGATTTGCCCGATCCATTGGCCGAGCTGATTTTGAAGCTGCTGGCCAAACACCCGGACATACGACCGAGTCACGAAGAAGCGATCGCCGTAGTCAGTTCGCTCGACTTAGCGTCGCACGAGCAGGCGGCTGCCACGAAGAGCGCGGTGGCCGTTCCCGCCGAGCCTCCGGAGAGTCTGAACACGGTGTTCTTCGAGTCGATGATGGAAGGGCTCGAACGGGTTGCCGAGCATGTCAAGGACGAAGATGCCGACGACCTGCTGCCGCTGCTGCCCAAGGTGCGCGGCGTGGCCTATTTGGGCGACTTCAAAGTCATTAAACGGATCGGGCCGCGAGCCAGCATCAACACCTACCTGGGCGAAATGCCGTTGGGGCGGGTGCGGTGTGTGATTCGTGTCTTGCCGCCGATGTTCGGCAGCCTGGCGGAACGCTTTGATGAATTGCTGGACGAGCAAGGACGGCTGATGCAGGCCAGCATGAAGTCGTCGCACCTGACCAGCTTGATGTACATCGGCAAAGCCAAACTGGCCGCCGGTGCCTTTCGCGAAATCTACTTCACCATCGAAAACTTCGTACCGGGGATTTCGCTGGACGAAATGATAACGGCCGGCGAACGACTGGGACTGCGCGAAGCCAGGCGATGTTTGGTGCAGGCGGCGCAAGGCTTGGGCGCGCTGCACCAAGAACAGATCCTGCACGGCAATCTGCACCCTGGAAAATTCCTCTACGATCCCGAAGCCCGCGAGTTGTGTATCGCCGATCTAACCCGCGCGGCAGTGCTGGATGCCGGTGACGTCGTGCCGACACCGACGGACGAAGACCCTTTGCTGGCAACGCTCACCCGCGGCGACTTGCCGGGCCGCCGCTGGCATAGCGACCACGCCTACCTCCGCCGGCAATACCTGGCCCCCGAATTGCTCGACCATAAGGACGAATCGGGCAAGAACGCGGCGGGCAGCTTGGCCAGCGAGCAATATGCCTTGGGAATTATCTTTGTCGAGGCCATGTCGGGAAGCTATCTTCCCACTCATGATCGCGATTTGCGCCAACTGCGGCTCGCTTGGGCGGAAATCGAAGACCGGCTGGAACAGATTTCCCACGAGTCGATGGCGTTCGCTCACGTTTTGCGAAAGCTGGTCAAGCCGAACCCTGGATCCCGATTTACCGATTTCATCGAACTGCGACGGCGTCTTAAGAAACGCGACACCGCAAAACCGGCTCGCCGCCGCAAAGGCTCGCAGCGCGGCTGGGGCGGACGACGCCCGCCACGCGACAGTGGCTTCGCCGAAACGAACGTTCCCGATGAAGGGCGCTACGGCAGAGCGCGGCCCGGTCAGTACGACGTCTTTATCAGCTACCGCCGTGATGGCGGCGCGGAGATCGGACAAGCCTTAAAGGAACGCTTGAAAAATCACGATCTGCAAGCGTTTCTGGATGTGGACGGACTGATGTCCGGCGAGTTCGACAAAGCCCTGTTGCGCCATATTGAAAACACCGACAACGTAGTGGTCATTTTGACGAAGGGCTGTCTCGACCGCTGCAACGACCGCAAGGATTGGCTCCGCCGCGAAATCGCACATGCCATCCGCTGCCGCTGCAACATCATCCCCCTGCTGGCATCCGGTTTTGAAATGCCAGATCCGCTCTCGCTCCCCTACGACCTCCGCCAATTGCCAAAATTCAGCGGCATCAGCTACGAACACGCGCACTTCGATAGCGTGGTCACGCAGCTACTGCAATACATTGGCAAGTAGACTCGTGACGGGGTCACCTAAAACTTCGCGGTTCCACAAAAGGCGTCCGGGATTACTACCCTGGCTGGTGTTGGTAGCAGCGAATCCGACATTTTCTTTGTACAGTCCTTGGCGGACAATGTCATTTCGTCACTGAACTTGAGCTGGTCGTCGGCACGGACGGCTGTCATTCGCGAGAGCATCCATGCGGCGTCTATCGATTTGGTTTCTTTGAGTGACGGTCTCCGAAATTTGCTAGACTGAAGCCAAGGCACTGCTGTCTGGCGTCGTAACCAGCGGCGACGGTCGTGCAGAACGGTTACTCGCTCCGATGTCCCACAACGAAGACAATCCTTACGCGCCACCACGGCATGTTGGTGCTGTCGTATCTGATAGCTCCAACAGGCCTGAAGAAACGTGGCCATGGCGGCTTTCGATAGGCTGGCTTATTTGCGTGGTCTACCTATTCGTCTCGCCTGGAGTTGTACAAATGACAAAGTCGACTTCGCGCTGGGATCACGTTGAAGCCTTCGCCCAATTGCCCTGGCTTGTTCCGTTTCTTGTCTTAATACCGGCCCTATGCATTTAGACGCTACGATTCCGCCATCGCTCAAAGTCTGCCATGATGGGGGCACTGACTTTGCTAGCTGTGTTTCTGGGCTGGACTTGTCTGATGTGGATGAGTTGCGGCGGGCTGTAGGCTCCACTTGAGCCGTTGGCGTGACCCATCTCTAGCTTCCCATTGAAAGGGACCATTCATGGATAAACCAACGGATAGCGAAACATCCACGACCACGAATCCGTATGATTCGCCGACCACGTCAACTGCTCCGGCATCGACCAACGCCGATGTGAAGGCCAAGGAACCATTTTCTCATCAAGCCGCGAAATTCTCC
This sequence comes from Planctomycetota bacterium, assembly GCA_029259935.1. Next base: position 1,280 of record JAJDEH010000087.1, on the reverse strand, counting down.
GCCTATGCACCGTTCATTCTGTTTTTGATGGGGTTCTGCGTTCAGGGCCAAATCCAGGCTCATCAAGGAACACAATCAGGATCGCAGCTTTCGTTCGTCCTGGGCGGTCTTTCCGCGCTAACAACGCTGGTCGCTGGCGTGCTTGGCATCTTCGGTCTCGTCGGCGGAATCCAACGGCGCGCAACCGGGACGATTGCTTACGCTGTTGTCGGAATCCTGCTCAACGCCGGTTTGGTCGCCGTGTGGTCCTCGGTGATCCTGGCGTTTGTCAGCAACAGCGGATAGATACCGCGCCGCACGACCAATCCGCTCCAATTCATCGTAGGCGTAGGTGTCTGACCGGCTCGGTTAGGCGTAAAAAAACTTTCTTGCCGCGCGCAGGCGGGGGGCCATTAGTGGGTAACTAAGGGCAAACAGGAAGCGGTCAGCGAGGCCGCTGGATGACAAACGCCCTTTTTTTCGCCCCAGGAGATCTGCCATGATCCGCAAGCTTTCACTACTCACCGTTTTAGGTCTGGTTCTTTCCGTCGCGTCGACCAGCTTCGCTGGCGGCCCCAATCCGTTCGCCATGCGAGCCCTGATGGCCAAGGGCGCTCAAAATCAAAAAGCCGCCAAGAAGCAAACGAACCCGCGAGCCCGCATCGACTATCGTGGCAATCGCTACGATCTGAAGAAGGGAAAAATCTACAAGAACGGCAAGTACCACAAGGATCTGAAGCCCAAGTACCCGACGATCGTCTACAAGGGCGTCAAGTACTATTGGATTAACGGCAAAGCCGTCCCCGCCAACTAAGGCAAGCGTCCTGCTGATTGTGATAGTTAGTTTCCACTCAAAGGGCCCGGCCAACCGCCGGGCCCTTTTTGTTTGACGCGCTGAGTTGTTTCGCTAACTCAGGGACAATTCTTGTCCACGACCCAGAAGGGGTTGCCTTCGGGATCCGAGAATCCTCCGAACCAGAAACCACCCTCTTGGTCGAACGAGGGTCCGTTGATCTCGGCACCCGCTTCGTTCAGACCGGCCAGGAAATCTTGGACGTCGTCCACTTCAAACTGAAGTACCACCGTATTATGACGACGATCAGCCGGCACGACGCCCATCTCTTCCGCGTCGGCAATACCCAGGTCAATTCCCGACTGCGTCCTAAGTTCCAGTTTTGCACTAATGGAACGCTATCCGGCGAGAGTCGCCAAGTAGGTGAGCAGGCTGGTGCAATTGTCGGCGGGGGGCGTTGCGGGCGACACCTTTGATAATTTGTCTTCCCAGCTATTTCGGCGTAATG
>JAJDEH010000086.1 GCA_029259935.1 Planctomycetota bacterium | reverse complement strand
GAAGCCGACATTTGCCCGTGAAACATCCGCGGAAGCTCCGGCGGCGGTGGGTGACGAGTCGAAAACTAAAGTGGGCTCCATGGTCTCTCAATTTCTCTCGTTCAAATTAACAACGTTCAATCCCGTCGCCGGCCGTTTGAGTCCCGTCTTTGGACGGCCTTGCTCGCCTCGTCAGCCCAACGGCATCTAAAGCCTGAACTCTGGCGCGGATGCGCCGCGACCGGAAGGGGTGGAACTCCATAACCTGTGATGTGCAGCCGGCTTTCGAACGCGATTCGAATTCCAGCTTCGCTCGGAGGACGGCATCGGTGAAAGCGGGGCAGTCGCGACTTTGTAACATACAGCCCGTCGCGGAAAGCCCCGTAGTTTTCTTTTCATGTCATTGCCCCAACAGAGGATTCACAAAGGAGTTAGCCCCTCGCCGCGTCCATCCTTACGTGGTGAACCGTTGCAAAAACGTTTGCAATTCCGCAAGCACTTCAACAATGAGTAGGCATACGGATGCTCATCGCGGGATCTAGCATGAGCGTCAATCCCGGCGTTGCTAGAGCATAGTCATGCTCAACTGATCACGTTCTCCTACCATCATTTTACAACATCCGGCATGACCGTATAGGTTTGACTGTCCGGGGCGAGCCCGCTGGCGGTACGCTATCCCCCCATGAAACTCGGCATTTCGTACTCAGGAAACTGTACAATCCGAGCTGCGGGGACGTTGAGTCTCGACTGCTCGATATCGAAAAAGGCCTTTCGTACCGCCCGGCTCGAACTCGTAGCCTTGCTGGTCATTCTTGCGTTGAACGCTATTGTATTGATGTTCCTTTAGCCGCCGCTAACCGGACACGGCAACGGACAAGCCCTCAAATACTTGATGATCAGAGCGTTGTTCCAGGGCTGTTTTCCAGAGGCGTGGATCTGCATGAGTTGTGGCGCGATGCTCCAATCCTTCCACCGCAAAAAATCGTCAACCACCAACTCGGCCAGCGGAGGACGTTCTCGGAGCAACAAGTGAAAGCTGCTCTTGATCCGTTCGCGGGAAATTCTTGTCTCTGATTCGCCGTGCGTCCGCAGAGCGTCCACCGCGGCAACGATCTCGCCGAGCGACCGATCGCGATCTTGAAGGTACGACGCTTCAATGAATTGCACCGCCTCTTCGCCGTTGACTTCCACGTGCGCGGTGAGCAGCGCTGCGAGGTAGCCGCCATTCGAGCCGGCCCAACGTTGATCGATCCACTGCTGAAGCAAACCCGACGTTTCCTCGTCCGCACAATGCCCAAGCAAGATAAGATAAAGAGCCCCACGTTGCTTGGCCGCGGTTCGTTGGGCCGTGATCCAGGTGACCAAGCGATTCCGGTCTAGATCCGCCGCGAGTTCGCGCAAGACGGCATAAGGCGCTCGCGCTAGTTTTGCATGAGTCGAATCGGCAATCCTAGCGTCCGGATGTTCTAGGTACGGCAGAAAGTACCGTAATCGCTCGGCCTGTTGCCTGGCCGACATTGGGGTTTTGGTTGTGGGCAACTGGACGGCCCCTTTCAGGAACGCCACCAAATCCCGGTCGAAGGGCCGCTCTACCGTCCACGAATTGAGGATCTCGTTCCACCGCAAGATGTGCCGCCCTTGGACTCGCACCGCGGAGTCGCCGACATTCCTCAATTCGTCACCGACGGCGTCGCGGCCCTTGATCACTTGATCGACTTTCCAGGTCGCCTCTGTTGGCCCGGCGGGATAGGCTACCACCACGCGATCACAGCCCTCGACCTTTTCCAACAAGCTCTGATAGGGCAGCCGATAGCAGGCCCCGCAGGCGTGGGCCGCGCCGGTGGGCGACGCGATCAACACCAACCCGCATAGCATCCACACGGAATGGGTAATACTGTTTCGTTTGACGGCGTGGTTGGACTGCATACTCTTCCTTCGTGGTTCGCTCAAAAGGCTCCGCGATACAACCAGCCGAACATCAGCATACCGATGGCGACGATCCAGCTTCCCGCCACGCGCACGGCGACGCGAGTCCAGGCGGGTCTCAGCGCCACCACGGCGGCCGAAACGAGAAGCAACAGGACAAACACGCTGGAGACGATGCCCAACACATTTAGCAATTCCCCATTCGCCTCGCGCAGCGCCGCACCGTTGAACAGGCCATGAAGCAATCCAAAAATTCCTCCCAGTGCCGAAACCGACCAGGCGGGTATCTTGGCGTCCAGCGCCACGAGCAATCCAAGCGCTACGAACGACAGGATAGTCAATGCGTGCAACACCGGAACGGCCGGCAACTGCAATCCCGCCAGGGCACCGACGAGCCAGCCCAACGGGAGTATGGCGAGAGTCCAGCGACCAGCTTGCGGTCCTCGCAAACCCGCCAGCAACGCGGCCGCGAACAAGCCCAATAGATCTTCGGGAGACAACGCCAAGTGCATCGCGCCATCGTAGAACGGCCCGAGCCCACTGGTTACCAAATGCGCGCGGGCCACCGAAGGAGCGAGCAGAAACGCCGCAAGAATGAACGGAAGCAGTCGCGAGAGTTTCATGCCAAGGCACTCCAGAGAAAGTACAGCCCGCCGATCATTACTAGAGCGCCCGCGCCGCGCAGCGCGACTTGGCCTGCTTTCCACATGTGAATCGTGCCGATACCAATCCCCGCAGCGTGCAGGAATCCCGTACTGATGACGAAACCGAGGCTATAAAGCATGGCGTTCTGGCCCTCGGAAAGCTCGGTTCCGTGGGCATGACCGTGAAATATCGCGAAGATTCCAACGAGGATGATCGAAACCGCCAACGGCGCTTTGACTTCGCCAAGAACCAAAGCGCCCAGGACGATTCCGGAAGCGGCAATTCCGATCTCGACGCCGGGAACCGGAACACCCATTAGACCCAGCATGCCACCAAAGGCCATCATCATGGGAAAGGCGATCGGCAGCAGCCAAATCGCCGGGCTCCGAAGTTGTGCGCCCCACAGGCCGACGGCAACCATCGCCAGCACGTGATCGAGTCCCGAGACCGGGTGCGAAAGTCCGTTAAGAAAACCGCCTGCCTCGCCAGACTCGACATGCGCCATCACTGTCGCAGGCCACAGCCAAATGAGTAAGACGGTTGTCAAGAGAGCAAGTAGTTTATGCCATTGTGGTGCAGGCGTCCCGCCGGCGGAAACTTGCCGGGCAGGCGTCCCGCCTGCAATTTGCAGCCGAGACGGCTGCACCACAAACTTTCTCATAACTATCCACCCGTAAACATCATGACGGCTCGTTGAATGGTCCAATAAGCGCCCAGCGAACCGACGGCGTAGCCTGGAGCTAATTCCGCCCAACGCGGCCAGCGAACTTCCAACACGCGAAACGAGTGCACCATGGCGATGATCAACGCGACAAAGAAAAGCTGTCCTGCTTCGACTCCCACGTTAAACATCAGCAGTGAGAGGACGACCTCGTGAGTTGGTAGTCCGATCATCTCGAGCCCACTGGCGAAGCCGAACCCGTGCAGCAACCCAAACGCAAATGCCACAACCCAAGGGTGGCGAATCGTAATACTTGTCTGTCCACGCCAAACCCGGACAATCTCCGGACCAAGAAACAGGATGGACAGGGCAATCATCACATTGAGCGGCGGCAGCGGCGTGCTGGCATAACCGAGCGTGGCAATGGCCAAAGTAATGCTGTGCGCGAGCGTGAATGCAGTGATGGTCTTGATCAGCATGCGCGTGCCGCGGACGATCAGCAACAACCCCAAGATAAACAGCAGATGGTCGACTCCTTCGAGGATGTGTTGGACCCCGACGAGGAAATACGACCAGGCCAGTTCGGCGCTGCTGGGCCGAGCGGGGATCACGAACGAGGGTGAGGAAGGACGCAAGATGACGGAATGATTCGTACCGTCGGCCAGCTCGATGCGCAGCAGCACGTCGATCTGAAGCGCCGCCAGGCCGTTGATGGCCACTGTTTCGCCAACGATGGAGTCGCCCTTGTTCTTGAGCGTGAGATTCTGAACGCTGGCACCCGGGATCGTGCGTTCCGACGCGCGCCCCACGGGCTCCAGCGATTCCGGCAGTACGGGCTCAAGTCTGAGCATCATGTCGCCGCGCATTGGCACCTTCCACATGACGTCGAACCAGCCCGGTTCGCGTTCTTTGATTTGCAGCAGTGCCGGTCGAATTTCGTGCGCTCGCACATCGCAATGAAAAACGAAGGCTACGATGAGCGCAAGCGCTGAAGTCCACGCTTGAGCGTGCCATCCGCAACCTAAAGGCTGGACTTTAGTTCCGGCTAGGTCTCGTTTCATCGCGAATCTCCCTCGCCGGCGGACTCTTCGCTTTCAATCACCACCTCGTAGCGGTCCAGCAGGCTGGCAACGTACTGATCATTCAGCTCCTGCCGCTTCTCTTCAATCCAATCTTCGCGGACACGACCGGCAACTTGATCGAACGAGGGCAACGGAAACTCCTGGCGAGCATGCACGTAAACCAAATGCACGCCGTAGCCGGATAACACCGGCCCATGCCAGCGGCCGCTTTCCAGCTTCATGATCGAAGCCGCAAACTCTCTGCCGAACAGCTTCGACAAGTCAAATTCCGACCGTTCGGGATAGTAGCGCTGAAGCAGGAACGGATCGCCGAGGGCGGTGCTTTCGGTGGGCGGTTTCGAACTGGCGACCAGCTCGGCTTTGAGTTGCTTGGCGTCTTCCACCGTCCGCTGGCCGCGCTTGTCGGGGTCCAGGAATACGTGGGAGAACGTGATCAAGTCCGGCACTCGATAACGATCCCCGTTCTTCACGAACCATGATCGAATTTCGTCGGCCGATGGCGGCTCCGGTTGCATTAAGTCCTGCGAGAGGAATTCCAGCTTTTGGGCGAGTCGGCGTCTGACAATCGTGTCATCTTCGTCCAGGCCCATCGCGAGTGCTTCGCGATAGAGCACGGTTTCCCGCACGTGTTGGTCGAGCAGGCCTTTCAATTCCTGGGGTGTTGGCGGGCGTTGCCATTTCTGCCGCCACACCTCGGTCAACGAGTCGACGTCGCCCTGAGTAACCGTGATCTCGTTCTTCCCGCTCAGGTCCGCCATGTCGTCGGATGGGCCAAACAGCCCAAACAATAAATAGACGCCTGAGCCGATCAAGATGAAATGTACCAGTGGTTCTCGGAGTAATTTGGTGCGCTGGGATTTATCAGTAGTTGATTGATTTTGGACGGCCTTTAACACAACATTGCTCTCTTCTGCTTCTTCTGCTTGTGGTGCAGGCGTCCCGCCGAAGGAATTACAAAGCCATGCAATGCAGGCGG
>JAJDEH010000085.1 GCA_029259935.1 Planctomycetota bacterium | reverse complement strand
GTCACACGTTGGCGATATAGAGGTTAGGCGCGGGGGATTTTTTGGCTGGGCTGGCTCCATTCAGGGGTGGATGCTGGCCTCAACAAAGTAGAAGAGGAGCAGACGTATGTTAGTGCGCCTAGTTTTTAGCGCGTTGATCTTCTTGATTGGCGTGCAGGACAGTTTGGCCGCGGTGCGGCTCACCAGCCGGCAGAAAGAGGCTCTCACGCAACAGGTGGTTCCCGCCTACCGAATGGGAAATCCGCGGCAATTGTTGCATGCGCTGTCGCCAGTTGTCTCCAAAATGGATGACGAGTTTATCTTGGCGGCCAACGAACTACTCGATGAGCAGCGCGTCCCGCGCATCGAGCAGTTACTAGCGGACGCTCATCTGACCTTGGTCGAGCTGAATCAGGCCGATCACGCTCCGAAGCCGGGCAGACGGGAACTGCTGCTTACACTGAAGGCGCTAGGTGGCCGGATCGACGAGGTACTCGCCGATTTGGACGGCCATCCGGTGATGAAAGATCCGCTGCCGAATCCCAAGAGCCTCAAGACCTACAAGCAGTGGTTTTGGGAGCTTCACGTACTCGACAACCGCTTGTCGGGCGCGTCGCGGACGGCCTTGTATGCCGCGAAATTGCGAGGCAAATCCGATCGTCTCAATCCCGCTGCGATGACGGCCAAGCAGCGCACGGTGATGGAAACGGACTTTTTCAGGGTCGCCGCCGACATTCAACGTCGTCGTCAGGAATTGGAAGAACGCGACATCGCCCTGCGGCTGAATCGCATCAACCTTTCGGCCGAGTTCTTTGAACTGGTCGAATCGCAGTCGGAAGACTCGAAGCGATTCGTGTTGCGGTATCCCAAGGGTTACCGTCTGCGGGCCGCTTATGCGATCGGCTTGGACGGCCGGTTGGTGGCGGAATTCCTCAAAGCGAGAAAGGCCAATCCGAATAAGAAGTTCATCGTCAAGCATCTTGACGACCCGAAATTGGCGGCGGCTGTTCAACAAAAGGTTGAAAAGGCGAGTACTCAGGCTGGCGACTTGGTCAAGAAAACGGAACTGCTGCATACCGGGCTGCATTGGTGGATGCGGGGCCGTTATGGGGCGGGACCCGACGCTTGGGGAATGCTCAAACACACGAGCGCCCTCAAGTCACCCCAGGCACAGTTTCCTTTGTACATGCCGCAATCGGCACCGAGGCCCACGGATCCGGTCGAGCAAAATGCCAAGCAGGTCCCCAGCATCGACCGGCGTCATCATTACGCCTGGACGACGCAGTACCGGCCCATTACCACCCAGAGCAGGAGTACGCAACGAAACGTAGTGGAAGAGACAAAACCGCAGGGTTACAAAGTGATCCACCTTGGCCGGTTCTACTGAGGTAAGAACAAAATCATAAGAGCGGTCGGCTCTTCCAGCAAGAAGTCATACAACATCTACGACACCAACATTCGCAGGCAACTGGCCCCCGAAGATCAGTCTTTTATTTATCGGTTGGTTGGCTTTTACGAGTATGTGAACGCCCTTCAAAATTTGGATGCCTTGGCCCGCATGATCACCGACGACGAGCGGAAGGTGATCGACGAGATGATCAAGGATCGGCACGAGTTCGCGGTTTTCACCAACCTCTCGCGCCGTCTGCAGACTAAGCCAAGCAGCCTGGCCGAGACTAGTCCGCGTGGAGAAGCCGATCGCTTTGAACGTCGAGGGCTGGACTGGGTAATGGCCCTGGCGCGGGTCGAGGTCGGCGCGATGCTGGCCGGGTTCTCGCGAGTTTCAAACCCGTTCGAAGTGATGCGGCCCACCCGGCAAGAGATGCCCGCTTACGCCGAATTGCTGCTGGACGGAACTCGCACGCATTATTGGAGCTTGGCTCAAGACAAGAACTTTCGCAAGGTTGCATCCAGCAGTTTACACGCGCCGGGCGCGGACACGATGGCGTATGTGCGCCGCATGAAGGTGGCTCGGGAATTCCAGGCCGCTGCCGCCAAAATCGTCTGGCAAAAGTACTCTTCCGTGCAGCAGGCGGAAATGAACCGCTGGCAGAAGGATCTCAAGGACTCGCACCAAAGCCTAGCCGACAATATTCAAGCATTCCTGTCGCGCGAAAAGGTCACGCAACGGAAAGTGCTGAGTTCGGACAGCACGTTCCAGGATAATTCGTTGGTTGGTGCCTACTGTGGAAGGCAACTGGCCGGCGAGCGCTACGCGGTCAGCATCGAATATCGCGATACCTTGGACTAGCACCTGCCCACCGAAGCAGTCCTGACTCGCCCCGGCAATGGGGCGAGTTTTTTAGTTTTAGGGCAAGGCTGTATTAGCCACGCTGCCTGCCGATCCTTGCAACGAATTGGCCGAACTGGAGTTGCCGCGGCACGTCAGTCGGTGTTCGTAAAGTGGCGACCGGATGAGTAAGCTTCATATCTGGCGGATTGAAGCGCGTTCGCTGTCTGGATGAGGTCGTCTGGAATCAGCCAAGTAATGGAATTCGAGGCATTGTCTTGGTATGAAAGACTAGTGAGACAGTGCCTCCAGACCACTCTCACGGCTCGCCCCTGTTGTTGTCTTTGCTAAATCGGATTCCGTAAATGCAGCTACGTTGTCCCAACTGCTATGAAGGTGTCCCGTGCCTTGCCGACGACCCGTTGGTAGAGGTCGATTGCCCTTCCTGCGGTAGTTGGTTCAGTCTAGTGCATATGACCGAAGACGTTTCAGAGTCGGCTGCGCGGACTATTGGCCACTTCGAATTGCTCGAACAACTGGGGCAAGGTGCGTTCGGCACGGTTTGGAAGGCGCACGATACGAAGCTCGACCGCCCCGTGGCGATCAAGTTGCCGCGCAAAGAGCAACTCAGTGACGAAGAGGTCGGCCTGTTTCTGCGCGAAGCACGGGCGGCCGCTCAACTGAGCCATCCTCATCTGGTGAGTGTTCATGAAGTCGGGCGTGATGCGTCCGGTCAGCTGTTTATCGTCAGCGGTTTGGTACAGGGAGTGAGCTTGGCCGATTGGCAAGCCGACGTGCAGCCAACAATCGGGCAAACCGTCGAACTGACGATCGCGTTGAGTGAAGCCGTCGATTACGCGCATCGGCAAGGCGTGGTGCACCGCGATCTCAAACCGCGGAATGTATTGATCGATGAGGACGACGCGCCGCACGTCACCGATTTCGGGATGGCCAAACGGGAAATCGGCGATACCACGATGACCGTCGATGGTCGAATCATGGGAACGCCCGCCTACATGTCTCCCGAACAAGCCGCCGGCCAGAGCCACACGGCCGACGCCCGCAGCGACGTTTACAGCCTGGGCGTTATGCTGTTCGAGCTGCTCACCAGCGAGTTGCCGTTTCGGGGCAGCCCGCAGCGCGTGCTGATGCAGATCCTTGAAGACGATCCGCCCAGCCCGCGAAAGTACAATGCCGCAGTGGCGCGCGATTTGGAGACAATCTGTTTGAAATGCCTGAGCAAACAGCCGTCGCGACGCTATCAAACCGCCCAAGCCCTGGCCGACGACTTGCGGCGATTCGAAACCGGCGAGACGATCTTGTCGCGGCCGGTCGGGAAAATCGAGAGAACGGCAAAATGGATTCGGCGGCGTCCGGCCGTGTCGGCGTTGTTGGCGCTGCTGGCGTTGGCGCTGCTGACGGGAACGGCGGTTTCTTCCTGGTTTGCGCTGGATTCCCAACAGCGCGCGGTGAGCGAAGCCGGAGCCAAATCCGATGCCTTGGAACGCCTGCGCACGTCGTACATCAACGAATCACGGGCCCGACGATCCAGCGGCGAGGCGGGTCAGGGCTTCGAATCGCTGGAACTCATCCGTAAGGCCGCCGCCATCCGCCCAGACGAAGACCTGCGCGACGAAGCCATCGCCTGCCTGGCGAAAGTCGACTTGCGCATGGCTCGCCGCTGGCGCGGCAACCCGCATTCAACGGGAGGTCTGCACAACTCGCATCTCAAGAGCTTCGACAGCCAACTTCTGCACTATTCGCGTTACGAGTTGGATCGTTCGGTGTCGGTGCGTCGTATTTCGGACGACCGGGAAATAGCCCGGTTGCGACGCGACGACGTCACCGCCAAAGATGCGGTGACGTTCAGCCCAGACGGTCGATTGCTCGCCATCGGCTACACAGACAACCGGGTCTGGATTTGGGATATTACGCGCAAAACTCCAGTTTTGAAGATTCCCGTTTCCTCAAGATCGTTCAATCTCGACTTTCGATCGGACAGTCGACGCGTGGCTCTAACGTCCACGGATGCATCCGTGCGCATCTTCGACATTCAATCTGGAGAAGAGACGTTTCGCTTCGACGCCGGCGAAAGCGTCAGCCGGGCGCGATTCAGCCCTGACAGCACTCGTCTGTCGGTGTGCTGCAACGACACCGCTTCGATCAAGGTGGTCGATATTGCAACAAAGGCGACGCTGCGAACGATTGCGACTCCCGGCTCGCCTTCGTTCTGGGGCATGTGCTGGCATCCCGGCGGCCGACGAATCGCGCTGGCCCGCTATCAAACGATTACGATGATCGATGTCGAAGGTGCAAAGGTTTTATGGGAATCGCGCACCTTCGAACAAAACGTAAATGTGTCCTTCAATCCAACTGGCGACTTGCTGGCCAGTACAGGCTGGGACAACGTGATCAGGATCTGGGACCCTCTCACGGGCAGCCAATTGGTCAAGACCGAATGCGCCGCTCATAACCTGCATTTCAGCGCCGACGGAAACTACCTCTTGGGTGGAGTTCAGCGCGCCGATGTTGTTGTCTTTGAGGTTGCCAACGCTCCGGCATGCCGAAGAATCGATCTGGCCACCTCCTGCAGCTTCAGCGCCGACGGCCGATTGCTGCTCGCCTGCGGCACGGGAAGTCAAGAGAACTTTCAGGCAGACATGCGCCTCTTCGATTTGCAACGCCAAACTTTGATTGCGAAGATCCCATGCCTAAGCGGGCTGGCCGTCTTTCACCCGCGGGAGCCCAGTTTAATTGCATCAACGAACGCGGCCATTTGCCGCTGGCCGATGCACGCCAAGGAGGCGGACGGCGAGACCTTCCTTCGGCTTGGCCCTCCCGAAATCTTGCGCCGGCGATACCTGAGAAACAATGAAGTAGCGATCAGCCAAGATGGTACAGTATTCGCAGGCTTCTTCGACGCTGGAAGAGCTCGTGTTCTTCATTTGGACGAAAACCGGGAAGTAGGCCTGAAATATCATAATAACGCGAGACTCATCGACGTCAGTCCCGATGGACGCTGGGTTGCCACGGGAAGTTGGGGTAGCACGGGACTAAATATATCCGATGCCGATACGGGCAATCTCGTCAAACACCTGGATATCACACGAGGCGTCAGCCCGGTCTTCAGTCCCGACGGTCGTTGGCTATGCACGGGCAGTGGCGACGAATACCGTATCTGGGAAGTTGGGACGTGGCAGCCGAAGACAAGCATCCCTCGGCCTGCGGGTGCCAATATTCGGGGGACCCTGCGTTTCGCTCCCGATGGTGCGTTGCTGGCCCTAAACGTCGACCGCTACTCAGTGGCGCTGTTTGACGGCAGATCTTTGCAGCAAGTCGCTGCGCTCGAAGCCGGTCCGCAAGAAGTCATCGCGTTTTCGCCCGATGGAACGCAATTGGGGTCACGTGGGCTCGACGGCGTGCTGCGTGTGTGGAACCTTCGGCATATACGAAAGCGTTTGCGCGAGATGGATTTGGATTGGAATCTGCCACGGTATCCTCCTGCCGCCCCTGCGAGTAAGCAAGAGCTGAAGGCGACCGTCGACCTGGGGGCATTGCCGTTGTTCGAAGCGTCGCTCTACCTCACGGACCCAAGAGCGGGCGAGCTTCAGCACCTGGTGAATCATACCCCAGATCTAAGAAGACAGCGCAGCTACCTCAAGCCGCTTTCCGATAACGCCGCATTAGTGCGAAGCCTGTTGGAAGACGCGCCTGGCGATGCAGAACTTCAATCCGCATTGGCAAAGACGACGTATTCGACGGGCATGGTGACTCTGACCATGAACGACTACGAGTTGGCCGAAATGAGCCTTGCCAACGCGGTTCAGCTTTACGAAGACTTCGCGGCGGCAGCGCCCAAAAACGCGCACCGCCGCGCTCTTGCCGCGCGTGCCGCCGCCGGAGCGGCAGTTGTCGATTCGCGACGAAACGGCCCCGCTGCCGCCGAAGCCCAATGGCAACAGGCACTCAGAAGGATCGACGCGGCGCAACAAGAACGGCCCGGCAATGATCGAATTCGAGTCCACAAGGCAGAAGCTCTGTTGTATCGCAGTCAAGAGTATGGACGCATCGGCCACTACGAGCGCGCGGCGGCTTATCCTCGCTTTATCTTGCAGAGCGGCAAGAGCCATTCGTCGACCTACGACGCGCGAATGGGCGTGTATTTGCTGTTGACTGACGGTCCCGAAGCGTATGCCAAGTACACGCGATTGTACATCGATTCTTATCGCGTGGGAAAACCGAACAACTTGCTTTGCATTTGGATGGATGTCCTCAACCGCCATCCCCAATTGACCTCGGGAGAGATCACCGCCACGCTCGACTCGATTCCTAATCGTGAGGCTGTCGGCTGGTTTCGAAATGTCGCCACCATGGGTGCCATTTTGAGTAGGCGTTTCGACAAGTCGCTACAGCTTTTGGAACCCGATACGCCGGGCTACGTCCCGGTCATCCCTCGAATGCGAGAATTCATGATAGCTCGCACCTATCACCGCCAAGGCAACGATCGTCAGGCCCACGTCTGGCTCGACAAAGCCGAGCAGTCATTCCTCAATAGACACCGTGTCGATTTGCTGTCGCTGCTCAAGAACGGCCAAATAAGGCCCAATTTTTTCGACCACGCGAGAGAACAGGTTATCCGGGATTCGGTTTGGCAGGAGATTGCCGGCGAGATCCCTCTCGTGCCGCTACGCTCGGCGCTCGCCTGTTGCTCGCATCACCTTGTCGGCGAAAGTGAACTGGCACAGGCTTCGCTCGCGGCGGCAGACAAGCTGTGGTCCGAGCAGCGGCCGAGCCAAGATGTGGATGCCCATCCAAATACGCACTTTTGGCGCCACCTGTTTCTGGCCGTGTTGAATCAGCGTTTGGGCAACAGCGAGGTTGCCAGGCAGTTGTATGAAACGGCGTTTGCGAAACGCGATATGCGAGATTCTCAGCCAACGCAGTTTGATAAAGACCTCATCGATTTGGCCAACGCCGAATTCAATCGCGACGACGCTTGAGAAACTTCCAGGTGCCGATGGCCCAAGTGCGCCGGCCTTAAGCCAACAAGCGACCTAACTATCCGCCGCATTCAAAAGACCAAACTGCTGATGCAGCGTTTCAATGGCACGATCCATCGCCGCGTGCTGATCTTTGCGAGGAATGAGACCCGCTTCGCCTGTCACAAACGAAAGGCCCGTTTCGGTGCAGGCACAGCGGTAGGCTAATTCTCGTGCTACCTCGATGCTGCTCAGTAAATGCTTTGCTGCGTCGTCTCCCACGACTTCGTCCCCGCGAATGGCGTCCAGCAGCTTGCTGACGGTTCTTCTATGTTCCGCACTCTGCAAGCTGTCGTGAATCGATCGCGACCTGGCTTCGATACCGGCAAATAGATCCTGACGTAGGTTGCCTGGTCCAAGGGCTTGGTACTCGGCCCACAAGGTTTCCGTGAATTCGAGGAAGTCAGCCAAACACTGAACGAGCAATTGAATCGATTCCGCTCGCTCCACGGCAAGATGCCTTATTCCAATCGGCGTTCCGATGTCAGATCAACAACTGGCCCCTACTCGGTCTCTTGTTTGACGTTGCGGATCAACTGCGCGAATCGTTTGGCCGACTCGGGCCGTTTGTCCGCATTCGCCGAGATGCTGTCCATGACGGTCGTGGCCAGCGTCTTGTTAAGCTCGGGCCGCCACTTCAAAATGGGAATCGGATCCATCGTGTCATGGGCCAAGGCTGCTTTTCCCGACGTGTCCTCGCCGGGCCAAGGGTGCTTCCAAGTCAGCAGGCGATAGGCGGTGACTCCCAACGCGAAAATATCGACTCGCTTATCGGTCGTCCGCCGCCGCACAATTTCCGGAGCCATATAAAGCGGAGTTCCCGTGCGATTTCCAGGCTGCTTGAAGGGGGCCGTATCGGGGACCGTGAGGCCAAAGTCGATCAGCTTGACATGCGCCAAATCGGCATCGCAGATGAAGTTTCGCGGACAGATATCCCGATGAATGAACCCCGCGGCGTGGACCGCTTCGATCGCTTCGGCCATTTCGCGAATCAACCGCAGGCGTGGCTCCACCAGCCCACCTTCTTGATTTTGAATCGACGTCGACAAGCCGGGACCGTCGATATACTCCATCAAGATGTAGGGCAAATTGGTCGTGGTCATGCCAAATTCGATCGTTTCGACCACTCGGTCATGCTTGATCTGCATGCCGATCTCGCCTTCACTGGGCTTCTTCAGCCCCTTGAAGCGAGCCTCGAAGTCTTTTGATTTCTCGACGTCGATAAACTTAATGCCCAGCCGCTGCCCCGTTTCGATTTCCCGCGCGACGCGGAACTTCGACATGGTGCCGGTGAAGGCCTGCTTTTCCAACTCGAAACGGGCCGTAACATCGAGTTTCTTGCTTTGAAAAAGCGATTTGACTTGATCAAGTATCCCCACCGCGAGGCGCTCCGTGACGCGAGCTTATTGGTAGTTGTACGACGGCTGAGGATTTCCGCCGTTAAAAGAAGCGGTCGTCCAGAAAACTCACACTGTAACGATTAGTACCAAACCCTATTGAAACTACTATTTGCCACAATAGTCAATGGTTCTGGCGATTTCCGACTTCAGTTTCTCGCGAGGCACGATGCGATCGATAAACCCGTGTTCCAGCAAGAACTCGCTGGTTTGAAATCCTTTGGGCAATTCGATGCGTATGGTGGCTTTGATCGTCCGCGGACCCGCGAATCCGATCAGCGCCATCGGCTCGGCGAAAACCACATCCCCTAGGGAGGCGAAACTGGCGGCGACGCCCCCCATGGTCGGGTTGGTCAACACGGAAATAAACAGGCCGCCGGCGGCATCGTATCGGGCCAACGCCGAAGAGACCTTGGCCATTTGCATCAATGACAAGATTCCTTCGTGCATGCGAGCCCCGCCACCGCTGCCGCTGACGATGATCAGTGGAAGCTGTTGTTCGGTCGCCCGTTCAATGAGTCGTGAAAGTCGTTCACCGACAACCGAACCCATGCTGCCCATGATGAACGCCGAGTCGGTCACTCCAAAGGCGACACGGCGGGCACGCACCATTCCGGTGCCGGTTACCGCGGCGTCGGAGAGTCCCGTTCGCGATTGCTCGGCCACCAAG
Organism: Planctomycetota bacterium; assembly: GCA_029259935.1. The sequence goes on along the minus strand of JAJDEH010000085.1, from coordinate 17,629 downwards.
CGATCGCTGTATTTTTTCTTGTCCGCGAACTCCAACGGATCGGTGGGCAGCAGGTTGTCGTCCCACTCCTCGAACGTTCCCTCGTCCAGCATCTGCCCAATGCGCTCCTTGGCGGAAACATAAAAATGGAAGCCGCATTCAGGACAAATGTTCAAACGCTTTTCCGCTTCTTTGCGAAAAATCGTCTGCTGGCACTTTTCACAGCGCTGCCAGAGCCCTTTGGGGATTTCACGTTTGGGTCGCTTCATGGCTGGATACTCTGGGCCACCGCCGCGGGCTCGATGTCGATCAACTCCCAGTTGCCGCGATCGCACTCGCATTGCCACAGGTCGCCGACTTCGGTCGATGAAAGCAAGCAAGCCACCAGGCTCGCCAAGGGCTCGGGCACGACCAGGGCAACCACGCCCGACTTGTGCTTCTTTACCAGTTTACTCAGAGCGACCGCCACGCGTTTCTTGGCCGATTCAAGGCTCTCACCATCGGGAGGGCAAACCGTCTCGGGATGCTCTTGCCATTGGCGATAGACTTTGGGCTGCTTTTGTTTAACTTCCTCGATCAGTTTGCCTTGCCACAGCCCGCGGTCGAGATTCTTCAGCCCCTTGAGTTCCTTGACCTTCAGCTTGCGTTGCTCGGCCAACAGATCGGCGGTTTGCCGCGCCGATTGATTGGGCGAAGTGTACAGATAGTCGATTTCGACATCCGTCAATTCATGGACCGTTTGCTCGACTTGATGCGCGCCGTTCTCGTTCAAGGGCATGTTCAGCGCACCCTTGATACGACCTTGCTCGTCGAAGTCTGTGGCGCCGGGGCGTACCAGGACAAATTGCAGCATGGCCGTGGTCTTTCTCTTTCTAGATAGCCGCCAACTCGCCCAAGCGTTTGACCGAGGCGCCGTAAGGACCGTTACGGAAGATGGCCGACCCGACAACAAAGAGGTCCGCTCCCGCTTCCGCACACTGGCTAATCGTCTTCTCATTGATTCCACCATCTACTTCTAACAGTACTTGTTCGCTTGTTTGTTCGCGCAGTTGCTTCAATTTTTCTAGCGCGATCGGATTGAAGCTCTGGCCGCCGAAACCGGCATCAACACTCATCACGAGTACCAGATCACACACTTCTAAACAGTCTTCGATTTGCGATAGGGGCGTTCCTGGGTTGAGCGCGATACCCGCGCCGGCTCCCAAATCCTTGATCCGGGACAAGGTGTCTCGCGGATGATCGACCGCCTCGACATGCACCGTCAGCAGGTCGGCACCCGCTTGCAGAAATGACTCGATATAACGGTCCGGCTCGTTGATCATCAGATGCACGTCGAGCGGCAGATCGGTCAGCCGCCGAAACGCCTCGACGATGGGCATGCCATACGTAAAATTCGGGACAAAACAGCCGTCCATGACATCCAGATGAAGGGCCTGCACTCCGGCCTCTTCCAACTGCCGCACTTCGCGCTCGAGGTTGCCGAAATCGCACAGCAACAGCGATGGAAGTACTACAGGAGCGGACTCGCGCATCCGCGAAAGATGTTCACGACGAGACATACGAAATCATGACCACGAAGGTCACGGTGATTAGATAAGAATTACACTGCGGCGATAAAATTCAAGCAGTCAATTAGGCTGCTTGCCAACCCTGCGGGACGATCGAAACTTGCCCAGTGTCGCCATTCGCTCTGAAAGCGGTTTATCAAAGGAACTCTACCTTAGATCGGTTTAGGCAGTAGTGTATTGTTAAAAGAAAGATTCTACCAACGCGGCTGCGATCCGTCAGGTGTCTAATCAGGGTATTTCCGTAAGTCTTTTTCCTGAAATGCCTTACGAATTTGCAGTCCAGCTAACCCCCAGGTGCCGGGGGATAGAAAAACGGTCCGTGGCGGGGCAGCACCGACTACAGCCGATCCGGGTGGTGACTGGTCGGCAGGTCATTCAGACTCTCCAGCCCGAACAATGCTAGGAAGCGATCGGTCGTCACATACTGTTTGGTGCGGGGCTTCGTATCGGGCCGTTGAATTGCCAGCAGTTGCCGACGGACCAACTGCGACAACAGCGACGAACTCGGCTTTGTCCGTAGTTTATCCACTTCGTCGCGCGTCACCGGTTGATTGTATGCGACGACTGCTAGCACATCGATCGCTGCTTGCGACAGCTTGGCATCTTTCACGCGCCCGTAAAACTTGTTCCTGACCGCCGCGAACTCTTCGCGCAATACCATTTCATAACCCGGTCCGCTGGCCACGATCTTGTAGGGGCAGTCTTCCGCATCGTAGCGCGAGTTCAGTTCTACGACCAGTTCGTCGATCTCTTGCGGCCGCACGCCGCGCATCAGCGCCGCGACCTGCTCGCTGGTCAATGGGGTTTCGTCGGGCGTGCCAACAAACAGAATCGCCTCCAAAATGCTACGCGGAGAAACCTCGTGCGAATCGTCGTCATCCTCCGGTTCTTCGGCTTCGACGGCCTCCTCGGCGACAGCATCGGGCGAACTCTCCGCGCGAGGGGCGTCGGGTTGGTAAGGATCGTCGCCCTGCTTCAACAAGTCGGCATAGGCTTGGCTCAGCTCGTCCAACGACAAACCGTCATCGTCGGCCGGCTGAAGAAAGCCGTCCAAGCCGAGATTCTCGGCTGCTTCGGAATCAGGTTGACTCGCTTGATCCGTCATGCCAGCAACTTACGCCATAGCTGATCCATCAAGCAAGGCCAGTGCCTGGTCGGGCGTCGCTAGCCGTTCCAGCGTTTGCCGTATTCCGCTTTCATGAACGCCAAGCCGTCGCGGGCCAGTTGCTCTTCGCTGTCATACATCCGTCGCCAAATTTTGGTGGCGGCGGCCAGTTCCGGCAGAGCAAGTCCAAAAGCTTCGATCATGAGCCAGCCGTCGTAACCGACTTCCTTCAGCACATCGAACGTCTCGTCCCATTTCACATCGCCTTGCCCGGGCGTACTGCGGTCGTTTTCCGAAATGTGGACATGGCAGCAAACATCAATGCAACCACGAACAGCCTCCGTGACATTCTTTTCTTCGATGTTGGCATGGAACGTGTCGTACATCATCCGACAATTGGGATGATCGACCTCTTTGACGAACCGGGCCGCGTCGGCGTGGCAAGTGAGCAAGTACGTTTCAAAGCGATTGAGGCATTCCACGGCCAGCGTCACGCCCACGTCGCCCGCATGTTGGGCAACTTGCCGCATGCTGTCGACGCCCCAGTTCCACTCGTCCTGCGTCGGTCCAGCGCCGCTGAACAACCCCAATGCCGAATGATACGGACCGGCTAAATGCGTCGCCCCGAGTGCCTGGCAACAATCCAACGTACGTTTGGTCGCCTCGACTCCCTTGGCCCGCACGCCAGCGTCGGGGCTGATCGGGTTGTCTTCCTCGGTCCGCACGGTCACGGCGGTCCGTTCAAGTCCCAAATCGGCCAGCCGCTGGCCCCAAGCGGCGTAGTCCAAATCCAAATTGAAAATGGGTACTTCCACCCCGTCATAGCCCATTTTCTTCAGCGACTGGGCGACTGAAATCATTTCGTCGTTAATCTCCCCCGACCACAGCAGCAGATTCATGCCGAACTTCATATCGTGTCTCCAAATTGGGTGTTACCAGTTGCACTTCCAACCGTGCAGTGTCCCATCCAAAGCACAGTCGTTCAAGAACCTGTCGGGCAGACGACCGAACCGCCATCGACGAGCGCGATTCGCCGAAAGCTGAAAATTAATCTGCCATCCGGTGTCCGCCTTTTCAGCGCCCTCCGCATGTGCTTTGAGGAAAGCCGTCGGCTTTCGTTGTTTTCGCTTTGCAGGAGCCTTGTACCATGGCCTATGTCGTCGCGAATCCTTGCTTTGGCTGCAAACACACCGATTGCGTCGTGGTTTGCCCCACCGACTGCTTCCACGAAGGCGAGCAGATGCTATACATCGATCCTGACTCATGCACCGATTGCGGAGCCTGCGCGCAGGAATGTCCGGTGGAAGCAATTTTTCACGAGGCCGATCTGCCCGAGTCGTGGCAACCGTTCGCCGAACTGAATGCGGAGATGGCGCGGAAAACGCCGTCGATAACCGCCAAGCAGGCACCGCTGGTGAAGTGAAACTCGCCAACCGTCGCGCGACCCATGCGAATCACCGTTCCTGCGGACTCGAACTGGCTGAGGTGGGTCGGCGATCGGAATCGGGAGGAAGAATGATTTTGCGACCGGCGCTGGAGACCAAGCAATCCCGCGCCTCGTCAATTTGCTGTTCGGCCAGTTATTTGATCGACAGTTCAAAGCAGGCTGCTTCTTGGCCGTTGCGGACGTACAGGCGGTTGCCGACGACGACCGGGTGATTCCACGTTCTGCCTTGGAGGACTTCATGCCGGACAACCTCCTGAAATCTTTCCGGCGTAGCGCGAAGCAGTACGATTTCTCCCTCCTCGGAACTGACCAGCAACTGGTTGCCGGTCGGTAACAGCAGGACTTGTCCGTGGCCATAGCGGCCTCGCTTCCATTGTCTTTTCCCGTCGCGGAGGTCAATGCAGGCGAATATGCCGTTATCAAATCCATACAGGAATCCGTTGTGAGCCACGTAGTCATTGTAGTACGGCTTCATATCTTTCGTGATCCACAGTTCCTTGATCGAGAACTGTTCGCCGTCCCAGTGGGCTTCGATGCACATGGTCCCGGTGTCCATCGGCGTCCCTAGCAAGATGCGCGAATCGTCGAGTACCAGCGGCTGAACCACTCGGTACCCCTCGAACTCCCAATCATGGTTGCCAAGTACGTTTCCACTTTCAGGGTCGAGGAATCCAATGCCCTTATTCGTCAACATTACCACGCACTGTTTGCCATCCAAGGTGGACAATTGTGGGGAACTGTAACTATGATCCCCGGCGGCAGCGCTCCAGCGCAGGTCTCCGGTTGCCTTGTCGTAGGCGAGCACGCCCTTATCTTTGCTGCCTCCAGCATGGATCATCACTAGGCCGTGGGTGACCAGTGGCGACGACGAGAAACCCCAAGTTGGCGGTTTACGGTTGGCGTCGTCACGAATGTCGCTCTGCCAAACGAGCTTGCCGGTCAGCGGGTCAAGCCGATTCAACAAGCCATTGGCACCGAGTGAATACAAGCCATCTTCCGCGATGGTCGGAGTTCCGCGCGGCCCGGCACCGCCGATGGTCTCCCAAAAGCGGGATTTATCCTGGTGAACCCACAACTGGCCGCCGTCGGAGGCGTTGTAGCAGACGACCGCTTCGAATTCGCCCCGCTGCTCTTGCGTGTACAGGCGGTCGCCGGCGACCGAAAACGAGGACCAGCCCGGGCCGATCGGCACCCGCCACAACTCTTTAGGCGGATGCGTTTTCCAATCCTCAACAAGTTCGACGCCGGGCTGTTCACCTCGGCGCGCCGCGCCACGGAACGCTGGCCATTCGGAAACCGCCAGAGATTCGGACGTTACTTTTTGTGGCTTGCTTGACTTTGCCGAACGCGCCGCCAACTTCTCCAAGAATCGGTCTTCCGCCGTCGGCTCCCACCGCCAACTGCGCACCATGTCGAAGTCGCCATGGATCTCGTCGATACGGATCAGGTCCCAATAACCGAATCCGACCAGCGCCGCCAGGAGCGCTAGGGCAGTTCGAGCGGGATACCAATTCCGCGCGCATCCCGCGAACACGGCGAACGCGGTCATGCCCCACGGTATCGCGAAGATCATCGTGCCCACGCCCGTCACCGTCTTGTCGGTCAGCGCCGTGGTCACGGCGAAAATCGCCAGCATGCCGAGCGCCCCCAAGAGTCTTTCCCTGATCAATGCGCGGCTGAACAGAATCCACCACAACAGAATCAAGATAGACACGCCGCACGGTGCCACGAATTGGGTCATGATCACGGGGAAAGACGGTTCGTCGGCGAACCCCGCGCCGATGCGCAGCCCCCAAATCAAACAGACGATCAACGTTGCTGGCCAAATTCGCAAAGGGCGAATCCCGGATTGGCGATTGGTCGGCTTGTCTTCGGCTGGGGGTAGATCGGAAACGCCGTCTACCGCTGAAGGGGTGGAGTTTTCCACGTCAAACTGTCTCCCGGTCGATCCTGGTTGATGTGGTTACAGGCCGGAATCCGCGGTTGCAACCGGTCCGGCCAGTCACGGGCGATCGTCCGCCGGAAGAATTCTACGGCTGAACCCTCGATAGGGCGATAGTCGATCCCAAGGTCCTGTGTACTTTTTGGTGTTGTTCGTCCGACGTGTTGTTCCCTTTGGATTAATTCGATTCCGGTTCCCGCTCCGGGTCAGAAGCGATCGCAGCGTCGGAAATGTCTTGGCTCCTTGAAGAATCCAGCGAACTTTTGGCCCCGACCACCGTGAGGAGCAAAACCGGGGCTACCACGAAGATTAACAGCAAGGCAATAGGAATCGAAAACACGAGGAACAGCATCGTGCCCGTCAGGATCGACACAATGAAAACGGCCAAAAACATTCGCAAGTTGTGAGTCCATGGTATTCCATCTTCAAGCTGAATTCGGTAGTAAGACAAGACCATCCAGTCATCGATGACGAACAGCAAAACGAAGCTCAAGAGAATTCCGACGGTCGCCAATTCACCGCTTTGTACTAGCCGATACCACAAGCATGAGGCCGCGGCCACAAACAGCAAGCCTTCGAGCAGGATCTGCATTCGCCGATTCCCGAGCTTCTTCTTGCGCTGTGCGTCTGGACTGTCGGATTTCACCTTTGCCGACCAAAGACCTCGGGCCGTGAAGAAGATAGTCAGCGGCACCGTGAACGATACAATCCTCAAGGAAAAAGATCCACGAGTCAGATCCTCGCCGATAAAGGCGACAATCGTATCCGGGCGGAGGTTTAAACAGAAGTTAGCGCATGCATAAACGCCTCCCCAGACCATTGCCATCGTCATGAGCGAGAGGGTCGCCGTGAAGAATGCAATGACGATTGGAATTCCGACAAAGTAGGTAAGAAATGGGAATTTCTTCTCTGGTTCTTCACCGCGCTGCGAATCGTTGCGATAAATCAACAAGGACTTGAGAATGACAACACCCATGATCAGTGCGGCGACGGCGACACAAGCTCCTCCGGTAATTCCCGCAACCCAATTCGCAAGCTGGACACCAAGCTGATAATCAATCTGAATTTTTTCCACGTTCACGCTGTTCGTTCTGAGATTGCGAATTGAATTGAACCGGCAGAACGGCTCAATTAAAGGTCGTGAATTATAGAAGCGCTGCCCGGGGGATCAACGTCGTAGGGCCTGCGGCTTGGGACCTCGAAAAATCGCATGGCCCTAGAGTTAACGCCGGGCCGTTGGATTTAGGGCGAATCTCCTACTAGAATTGAGGGCTAGGCTTTGGCCCAAAACAGGTTTGGGTGGCTGGGGTCGACCAACGGGAGCCCCCAGGAAACTGCGCTGCGATCCCAGCCGTACTTGAGCAATTCGTTTTGGGACAAAGCCTAGTACATTGATCAGAATCAAGGATTTAACCGCTCGGTCGTGGCAATCTTGCGGTCCGAGTACCACGGCATAGAGATTCCTGGCAATTGATTTCGGGCAATGCGGCCGCCACCGACTGAAAGAAGACCTCCATGGGGCACGACGACGAGCGGTTCGAAAAAAGCAGTCTGGATGCCGGCGAATGCGGAGGCCAACCGACCGAGGCCGGCTGGCTGCCACGATGCGCGGCGGCAATGACCCTCGTCTTTTGGCTGCTCGCCGCCGCTCATTTGCTACTGGCGATAAGCATGGACCGTTCCATGCTCAATCACGACGCGCTAACCAACGCCGTGAAAAGGACATTGACCGCCGATGAACTGCTTGGCGTGGTGTTCGTTTTGGCGATCATCGGCATGCCCGTCGCGCTGGTGCGGCGTTGCACAGTATCGCGCCGCGGATGGATCCGGTGGAGCGGGCGATTGGGTGTGCTGCTGATAACTTGGTTCGCGTTATTTCTATACGCTTGTAGTTGGTGTTCGTTCCGCAGCACGGGCGTGTTCCTCAACGCCGAAGGACTGCGTCTGTTCCTCACGAACAGCATTCAGTTCTTGCAGCATGTGGCACACATGGAGCCGTATGTTGCCGTGACGGTGCCCGCATTGGTCGCGGCAATCGCCATATTATTGCCGTGGGGATTGACTCGGCTGATGACGACTTTGTCGGGCCGAACCTTAGTGCGGATGTCGATCGGCGGAGCAGTGAGTGTGGCGTTGCTACTGGCGCTGTCATTGAACGGCATTCGATCGGCGACGGAAATGTCACCCGATGCACCCGTCGTCGACAGTGATGTAGGGCTCGTTTACAGCTACCAAGATCTTCACGCATCGGCGCGAGACGAATTGACCGGGCCGATGCGGCATCTATGGGCGGACATCTGCCGCCAATGGCGGGCCGACCAGGATTTGAACTTCCGGCCGATGCCGGTCGACTTCAGGCCGATTGTGGGACTCGATGACTATATCGAATCGGCGGGCAAGCCGGTTCGCAAGCCGAACGTGATCTTAATCCTTGTTGAATCCCTGCGGACCGACCAGCTTCAGTCCTGCGGCGGCTCCCAATCCGTCATGCCCGCCGTCGACGCGGTGGCCGCGAGAGGACGCGTGTTTCAAAACCACTACACGCAAGCCAGTCACTCCAACTATGCCGATCCGTGTCCACTCACGTCGCACTTTCCGCTGCGTTCTCCGCATACCTATGTTTACCCTAAGCAGCCGGCGTATCCGCGCCTGTTGATTTACGACATCCTGCACGCCATCGGATACCGCACGGCGATTATCTCATCGCAAAATGAGAACTGGGGAGGCATGCTAGGTTTCTTGCGGACGCCGGGTTTGGAACATCTGTTCCACGCCGAAACGTTTGACGGCCCAACCTATGTTCCCCGCGGCGATACGGGATTCGAGAACTTTATCAAGGGGAAAAAACGCGCTGGAAAAATCGATGATCGATTTACCGTCGACGAAGCCATTCGCTGGATCGACGAAGTGGGCGACGATCCCTTCTTCATGTACTTGAATCTGCAGAGTAGCCATCTGCCCTATGAAACACCCGCCGACTTTCCTCGCAAATTCGGCCGCGAAAATCTGCCGTTCACGATTCGATTCAATAACTATCCCAGGGAGCAGGCCCATCTGGTCAAACAGCAATACGCCAATTCGCTGGCCTACGTCGACTCGCACCTGCGGCGACTGTTCCGCCACCTCGATGATCGTGGCCTCGACGAACAAACGATTCTGGTGATTAGTGGTGACACGGGGCAAGCATTTTACGAACACGGCTTTGCCGCCCATGCGAACATGGTGTTCAACGAAGTCATGCGCGTGCCGCTAATTATCGCCGGTCCGGGCGTGCCGGTCGGGTCGGATGACCGTTTGGCCCAACATGTGGACGTGCCCCCAACGATTCTCGATCTAGTGGGTCTTCGAGCGCACCCAAGTTTCCAGGGCAACAGCCTGCTGAAAAACAATCCGCCTGCGGGCCGGGCTGCGTTTTTGGTCGCTCAATGTCCATCCTCAAGCCAAGTTGCCGTCGTGCAAGACGGCTTCAAACTGATTCATGATTTGCATAGCGACCGGCGGGTGCTGTTCGATCTAAAACACGATCCTGGCGAGACCATGGATGTGTCCCGGTTACACGCCGCGCAATTCGACGCGCTGAGAAAACTGCTGGACAGTTGGCACTATTGGCAGCTGAGATACTATCGCGACGTGGAATTACATCGTGGCATGTACCCGCCGCGACTAGGGATTTGATCGCGAGCCCTCTTTTCTCCCTGCACTAACGCGGCGGAGGTCGCCTCTGAATTCGTGAGTACTTCCGCGAGTGTGGTTCGTTTCCAAATAGGCCCAGGGGACCAGGGCCACGAGTGTTGAATCAGCACATCGAGAGCATCTCACTCGGCGCAATCGGCGAATCTTGTTCCCAGTGCCACGAGCAATGGCGATAACCTGGGGCACTTTCGGCAAAGTAATCTACAAGCCCTGCAGAGTTCCCGTCGATGTGCCGAACGAATCGGCTTCGATGCCCAATTGTTGCAACATGGAAACGTAGACGTTACACAACGGGGTCGCGTTGGGCGGATCGAATGACAAATGCTGGCCGTGATTGAATCGCCCCCCCGCCAACAACACCGGCAGATCGCGATTGGAATGATTCGATGCATTGCCCAAATTACTGGTTAGCAGGACCGTGGTTCGCGCCAGTAATGTTGAATCGTCTTCTTGTGACTGTTTGAGCCGGGCCAGGAAAGTTCGCAATTGCTCGATGATCTCCGATTCGATCAATATGAGTTGCTTGACGTTGGCCGGGTCCTTGCCGTGGTGCGAGAGATTGTGATAGCCATTGTTGACTCCATCGACCCTCACCGAATTCTGTTCAAAGATGTTAAACGTAACGATGCGAGTCGAGTCGGTTTTTAATGCGAGGTAGGCGACATCGAACAGATTTTGCATCCGCGCGATGAACTCCGACCGCGATGTGGGGTCGACTGGCGGATCGGCATCGACCCGCGGCTTGGGCGTGTCCAGCCACGATTCTGACTTGGCCAGACGGCGTTCGACCTCGCGGACCGAAGTGGAGAATTCTTCCATCTTCTGCTGGTCGGCCTTGCTAACTTTGGATGTCAGCCGTTTCGCTTGGCCGTTGATCACGTCCAGAATGCTTCCCGAGCGGTCCAGCGCTTTCTTGGCCGCCACCTTGCTCGACGCGCCCTCTTCGGCGAACAGTCGCTGGAATACGCGTGACATGTTGGATTCGGCCGGAACGGGGCTGCCATCGGCCGACCAAGAAAGGTTGGTATTTCCCATGGCGATTGGAAGCGTGTCGAATCGGGTGGACTCGCCAAGGAATTTTGCCGCGTATTGGTCGAGCGAAATTCCCATCTTCTGGCTGCTGGGAGTGCCGTTGAAGATCCGCGGCTCGGCCGAGTGCCCGCCCACGACGCCCGGATGGGAAAGCCCCGAAATGATCGTATAGTCGCCGCGGAACTCATCCAAAATCTGAAGATATTCCGGGGGCTTGAAGTCACGTCCGGTTGCTTGTGGAAACAGCGCCGGCGCGTACAAGCCCAAGTTCAAATTGATCAGCACCATGCGTCGCGGTCCGGTGGCCGGATGCTCGGCACCATTAGCGGCCGGGCTCATGGTCTCCAACCAAGGCAGCGCGACAGCCGCGCCGGCACCTTTAAGAATCGTCCTGCGGTTGATTGAAAATGACTTGCCCATCATCGGTGTCCAATGGTTGAATTATGGGTTTTCAGGTGAGGAAATCGCTGAACGCGCGGGCTCCAGCATTCTACGTTTAATTCGCATGAAACGCACGGCTGAGTACAATCTGTTCAACGAGTGTCTTTAGTCCGCTGTCTTCGCGTTTGAGGTATTCCGTGATCGAGTCCATCGTTTCTTCATCGGCGATGTCGAGTCCGCGGCCTAGCGCGTAGGTCAGCATTTTCTCGGTGACGCAGCGCGCCACCAAGTGATTGTTTTTTAGCAGCAATTCGCGGAACGATTCAAAGCCGTCGAACTTTCCAAAGTTCGGCGCTTCGGCAAACGGCTCGACCTTCGGCCCCTGCACGTACTGATCGAATCGCTTGCGGTTCGACGGTTTCGCGCCTGGTTTCACCTTGCGGTAGAATTCTCGCCAACCACCGACCACGTCGAAGCTTTCCAGCGCCAATCCGTACGGATCAATTTTTCGATGGCAAACATTGCACTGGGCGATCGTCCGATGCTTTGCTAGTTGGTCCTTGATCGTGGTCGCGCCGCGAATGTCCGGTTCAATGTCCGTGCCGATGGGCGGTGGCGGCGGTGAAGGTTGGCCCAGAATGTTTTCCAGCATCCAAACCCCACGCACCACGGGTGATGTCGTGGTCCCGTTGGAAGTCACCATCAAGACGCTGCCCTGCGTCAACAGGCCGCCACGATGGCTGCCGGCCGGCAATTTGACTCGGCGAATCGCCCCCCCTTCGACACCGTCGATGCCGTAATGTTTTGCCAGCCGGTCGTTGAGCATGGCGAAATCCGACTTGATGAAATTGTCGATGCGCAAGTTCTTCGCCAACACTTCACGAAAGAACTGCTGGGTCTCCTCGCGCATCGATCGTTCGAGGAAGGCGTCGTATTCGGGATACAGTCGCGCGTCGGGTTGCATTTCGCCGACTTTATCGACACTCAACCACTGGCCGACAAAATCGTTCACAAAACGGTTGATTTTTGGATCGGCAATCATGCGGGCGACCTGCCGCTTCAGCACTTCGGGTTGGGAAAGTTCGCCGCGGGCCGCCAGGCGAAACAGTTCCGCGTCCGGCGTGCTGCACCACAGAAAGTACGAAAGGCGCGACGCCAACGCAAAATCGTCCAACTCGCCGGGCTCCTCATACAAATACAGGAAATAGGGCGAGCAGAGGACTGCTTTCAAGCTGTGTTTGAGCGCCGTGATGCAGTCGCTCCCGTCGTCACGGGCCTGCTGGTAGAGCTTCAAATACGCCTGCACTTCCGACTCAGGGGCGTTCCGCCGAAAGGCCCAGGAGGCGAACCGCTTCAGTATCTTGGCCACTTCGTCGTTCGAATACGTGTCCTTGACCGAATCGCCGAAGATGACGCGATGGCTCTTCGGCGGCCAGGTATCAATCAACGGTCCTTCGATTTCAACCCTTCGAACGGCAATGCCGGGGCCCTTGTAGGCCGCAATCGTATCCGGTTTTAGCCAGTTGATGAGTTCGGGCGGACGCAGGCCGAACGACTGGCTCCTTTTCAGTAGCCCGGTGAATTCGAAAGTCTGGGGCGTTTCGTCAACAACTTCGATTTGGCCGTCCAACGTGGGAACCTGAGAATTCATCCACGTGTTGCCGTGATGCACTTCCAGCCTCAACCGTTCACCCTGGTTGCGGATCGCGTAGGCCGTGATGCGAATGCGGTACCTGCCTTCGACCGGAGCCCGAAAGCGGCGATAGATTTCCGGAATCCCCGATCGAGAAACGATGACGTCGTCGCCCTTGTATTCGGTCAAGTACGGACGCACTCGCCCCGATTTGGGATCGGGTTTGCCACGCGGCGTGCCGGGCTTCACCAGCTTGAAATCAAGTTTCATCGTCTCCGGCCGATCACCACTCACGATGGCCTTGTCGAGAATGACGTCGGCAATCGCCATGTAGCCTTGAAGCTGGCTGGCCGAGAGGATCAATCCGCTGCCGATGTTGTCGAACCCATGCTCGATGGCGTCATCAGGAAAGCCCGCCACGAAATCGCCTTCCAGACCAAAGAGATCCTGAATGGTGTAATTGAATTGACGCTTGTTGAGCCGGCGAAAGACAACCTCATTGCCGCCTTTGCCGCGCAGAATCTTGGCCGCATGTTGCAGCTCGGAATTGACGCGTTCGATCGCCGCGTCAAGTTCGTCTTGCTGGGGCCGCGGTTCGTCTTCCGGGGGCATCTCGCCAAGAATCAGCTTTTGTGACACCTTCTTCCATTGCTGGGCGATGTCGCTGTTGGTGGATGGATCGAATACGAGCTTGTCTAGCCCAAAATCGCCTTCCGGCTTTTCGCCCGAATGGCAATCCAGGCAATGCCGCTGGAAAAATGGCTCCATCTGCTGGCGAAAACCGTTCACGCGATCCGTTTGAGGTTCCACGCCATCGGCTCGAGCCTGCCACGCTACCCCCGACAAGGCCGCCAACAAGTTCATGCAAAAGCCAAGCGCAACGCGATAACGTGGCGGCCAGGTGGATTGATTCTTCATTGGTGGTTCCTGTACCAGAATCGGAACGTGCCAAGTTCCGACCTTCAAGATAGCACTAACTTTAACCGCTGATCGACCCTGGTGCCAACACTCAACTTGACGAAGGTGTTTTTCGATTCGCGTGCCGTGGGGCCCATCTTGTGATTACGGTTCCGGCTGAATATCGTCGTTTTTCCGTTGCGGCGCTAAATCCGCCCGCCATGCCGCCGCGCCGCGCTAGGCACGCTCGCGAGCCGTTGTTAGCATGAATTAGTGATCCGTCGATGGCACACCGAAAGCCCGTGGCCTTCTTCGCCCGACGGAAATCCAGTAGGCGTCTTTCTGATCTAGCTCTTCCGACCGAGATTCACCTTGTCACTTGTACCCGAGGTTTCCAAACGGATCGTCACCAACGTCGAACAGGTCATTGTCGGCAAGCGGCCGCAGTTGATCTTGTCGTTGGTCTCTTGGTTCTGCGAAGGACACATTTTGCTGGAAGATGTACCGGGCGTGGCCAAGACTATGTTGGCGCGGGCCTTGGCCCGTAGCGTCGGAAGTACTTTCAAACGAGTTCAATGCACGCCCGATTTGCTGCCCACCGATGTGACCGGCGCGTCGGTCTTTAACCAGAAGACGACGGAATTCGAATTTCGGCCCGGCCCGATATTCACGCAGTTGTTCCTGGCGGACGAAATCAATCGCGCCACGCCCAGGACTCAAGCAGCGCTGCTCGAAGCCATGGGGGAAGGCCGCGTCACGGTGGACGGTGTCACGCGGCCGCTCACTCCGCCCTTTCTCGTGATTGCCACGCAAAACCCGGTTGATCACGAAGGTACGTTTCCGCTGCCCGAAGCACAACTCGACCGCTTTCTGATGAAGTTCAGCCTGGGCTACCCGACGATGGAAGAGGAAACGAAGATGCTGGGATTGCTTCAGCACGGCCATCCGGTCGACCAACTCAAACCGGTCGTGACGGCCGAACAACTGGTCACTTGTCAAAAGGAAGTCCGCGAAGTTTACGTCGACCCCAAGATCCAAAACTACATCTTGCAGATCGTTCACAATTCGCGAACCGACGACGATCTCAGCCTGGGTGGCAGTCCGCGGGCTTCGATCGCTTTGTTTCGCACATCGCAAGCGGTCGCCGCGATCCGCGGACGCAACTTCGTCCAGCCCGATGATATTAAAATGGTCGCGCCGGCGGTGATGAATCATCGAGTGATTTTGAAGCCGGAAAGCCGACTGCGAAAGGTGACTCCGGAACACGTGGTCAGCGAGATTATCGCGGACATCGCCGTCCCCACGCTGGGCAATTGACCGCCGAGCCGGCACACGCTTGCCGTTGCATGCCATGAAGTGGATAGCTCTTGCATTATTCGTGATGTTCCTGGCTTGGGTCTTTGATCTGGGCCTGCTGGCGTATGCCGTTTGCGCTTTGATCGCGGTCCTCGTGGGCAGCCGCTATCTAACGCGCGTGTGGGCGGCCAACCTGTCCGCCGATCGCCGCTGCAGCCAACTGTCCGCCGACATCGGCGACATGGTGACCATCGGTGTCGATGTCGAAAACAGCGGCGCGCTGCCGATTGCCTGGTTGTTGCTGGAAGATCTGCTGCCGCTGAACGCGCTGATGTACAATCCCCCGAACCTCGCGGTAAGCGGCAAACGCGTCGACCTCATGATGCTATGGGGCGGCGCGAAAAAGCACTTGCTCTACCAGATCCAATGTAATCGCCGGGGCTACTATCAGATCGGGCCGCTGGTCATGGAGACGGGCGATCTATTCGGCTTGCATCGGCGATACCGGGTGATGAGCGAACCCAATTATTTGCTCGTCTTTCCGAAAGTGATGCCGCTGGAAGGTTTCGAGATTGCCTCCAAGCGGCCCATCGGCGAAGTGCGTATGACGTACCGCCTGTTTGAAGATCCCACGCGAATTGCCGGAGTGCGGCGCTACGAAGCGGGCGATCCGCTGAACCGAGTTCACTGGCGAGCCACGGCCAGGACGGGCCAGTTGCACAGTAAGGTTTACGAACCGTCGACCGTCGTCGGCGCGACCATCCTGCTGGACTTCCACCAGAGTTCGCATCTTGCACACGACGAGCCGCATCGCAGCGAACTGGCCGTTACCATGGCCGCCTCGTTGGCCAACACCGTGTACCAACTGCAACAGCAAGTGGGCCTGGTCAGCAACGGCCGTGACGCCGTGGACCGAATTCGCAAGGAAGGCTGGGTCGGCGACGCGCGCACTCGCCAGCAGGCCAAGCAATCGGCCACCATGCGGAAAACGAGCGACCGCTTGGAACCCGTGATGGTCGAGACCCGGCGAGGCGTGGAACAATTCATGCGAATTCTGGAGACCTTGGCCCGCTTGGAACTGACCGACGGCTTGGATCTGCCGCAGTTGATTACCGAAACCGCATCGCGGCTGCCCCGTGATGCGACGGTGATTGCCATTTTGCCGCAGGTCACCAGCGAGGCGGCCATCGCGCTGGGGAATCTAAGACGCCACGGCTATGCGGTGACCGCGATCCTGAATGTTTATGAAGAATCTGATTTCGCCACCGCCGCCGGGCCGCTAATCGCCGAGGGAATCGAAACTCGGCACCTCAAGGATGAAACGGCCGTTAGCTTGATTTGCCGCAATTACGTTCTGCATTGAGGCAACGTTGCACGGGCCGATTCACGTAACTGTGTCCAACGGGTCGTTGCCTGAAGGGGAAGATTCATCAATCGCCGTGGAATTCTCTGGTAACCAGAGAAGGAATTCGCATAATGATTCAAAGGGGAATGGGTTGCTGCTTGCTGGTGGAAAAGACATGAACCACATCAACACCGTCACGGCCAACGGCAGCGGTTCGCATCGGTTGCCACGCCGAGTACTCTTGGCCGCCGGCTTAGGCGCTGCTCTTGGCACTCATTCATGTTTGGGCCAACGGAAAAAATCGCCGACGGAAAAGACACCTTCCGAACTAATCACTCCCAAAGCGCAACACGCCATCGATCGCGGTTTGTCATTCTTGCAACGTCGGCAAAATGTAACGCGAACACTGAAAGGAGCCTTTGGTCCTAGCGGTTATCCGGCCGGCACGGCGGTCTGTTCCTTGGCGGGGCTGGCGTTCATGTGCGCCGGCAGCGCGCCCGGCCAGGGTCCGTATGGAACCAATCTGGAACACTGTGTCGAGTTCTTATTGAAAAATACTCGGTCCACAGGCTTCATTGCGACTCCCGCTGGACACGACAACATGTATGGCCACGGCTTTTCGATGTTGTTTCTAGCGGAAGCCTATGGCATGACGGGTCACGAAGAGATCGGTGAAAAACTTCGCAAAGCCGTGGCGATGACTTGCGAGTGTCAAAACGACGAGGGCGGATGGCGGTATCAACCAATCGCGAAAGATGCCGACATCTCGATCACGATCTGCCAAATCATGGCACTGCGAGCGGCCCTCGACGCGGGAATCCACGTTTCGAATGAAGTCCGCGAGAAGTGCATTGCGTACGTCAAGAAGAATCAAACAGCCGACGGCAGCTTTCAATATCTCAGCCGGGGTGGCCGTCGGACGTTCGCCCTGACCGCCGCCGGATTGGTCTCACTCTACAGTGCGGGCATTTACGATTCGCCGGAGGTAAAGAAGGGCTTGGCAAACCTGATGCAATCACTGCCGGAACCTGGCAAGAGTACACCCTCGACGCGAAATTATTACTACGCCCATTACTATGCCGTCCAAGCGACATGGCACGCCGGGGGCGAATATTGGGAAAAATGGTATCCCGCCATTCGCAAGGAACTGCTCGAGAAGCAGAGTGGTGACGGGACCTGGCCTGACACCCGCGTGGGCAGGGAATACGCGACGGCCATGTGTTGCATCATCCTGCAAATGCCGAACAACTTCGTGCCGGCTTTTTCCGCATGAGCTATCTTCTCTGGTTCTCCCCCTTGCCAAGGGGGAGT